>NZ_JBIVMY010000017.1:0-73262 GCF_044753325.1 Pseudomonas sp. NPDC088414
GTGCATTTTGTTGTTGATGGCGACGATGATCGCGTCTTCCAGTTTGGTGGTGTAGTAGTGCTCTTGAGTACCTTGAGCAGAGGTACGGTACCACTGGATAACGATTTCGCTCATGCGCTCGCCGGAGGTCAGAGCAGCTTGCAGCAGAGGCGAAGCCTTGTCGTAGACCTTGGTGATGATCACTGGCTTGTGCACGCGCTGACCGGTTGGCTGACCGGATTGTGGGTCACGCGGGATGATTACGTCGTGGCTGAAAGCCTGAACCATGACCTGGTCTTCGTGGCCTTCCTGGTAAGTGTTGCCAACGGAGTCGGCGGTGAAGGCGCCGGCAGTGATCAGGCCTTGTTTTTCGCCGGTAACCGACATGTACGCTGGTGTTGCCATGGGGTGCTCTCCTTGCGGATAAATTTAGGGTGCCCGGGAGGCGAAATCGCCCGGTGGGTGCCTGACTGTTATCAAGGAGCGTGCCAGGTTTGTCGAAGGTCCCGGCAACCGGGGGTGGAGTGGCTCTGGCGTGCGGTTTCGCCGATGTTTATTGCTGAATCGAGAGGGAAAGTGCGCAACTTCTTGCGCAGTACTGCGCAAGAAGTTGCGCACTTGGCTGTAAGCCACGCCAGTCAAGGCCTGCAGCGCGATGAGTCGCCTTTTTCACCGAACAAGTGCGCAAGAAGTTGCGCAGTAAGGCCAAGGGCCAGCGTCGAGCGCTTGAAACGATTCGTCCTGCACGACGGTCAATCACTCACGAGCGCGCCGACGGCGTCTGCACATTCCCCCTATCGAGTGAGAACGACATGAAAATCCTGATGGTTTTAACGTCCCACGATCAATTGGGTGACACCGGCAAGAAAACCGGCTTCTGGCTGGAAGAATTCGCCGCGCCGTATTACGTGTTCAAGGACGCAGGCGCGCAACTGACGCTGGCCTCGCCCAAGGGCGGCCAGCCACCGCTGGATCCGAAGAGTGACGAGCCGGACGCACAGACTGCCGCCACCGATCGCTTCCGCAAGGACTCCGCCGCCCAGTCGGCACTGTCCTCCACGGTCAAACTGGAGACGGTGAAGGCTGCGGATTTCGATGCCGTATTTTATCCCGGCGGCCACGGCCCGCTATGGGACCTGGCTGAAGACCGCCATTCCATCGCCTTGATCGAAGCGTTTTACAACGGTGGCAAGCCAGTCGCAGCGGTGTGCCATGCGCCCGGCGTGTTGCGCCATGCCAAAGGCGCTGACGGTCAGCCGTTGGTCAAGGGTAAGCAGGTGACAGGCTTTACCAACAGCGAAGAGGAGGCGGTAGGGCTGACCAATGTGGTGCCGTTTCTGGTGGAGGATGAGCTCAAGGCCAAGGGCGGGATTTTCTCCAAGGGCGCAGATTGGTCGAGCTACACCCGTGAAGATGGATTGTTGCTGACGGGGCAGAATCCGGCGTCGTCGGAGGAGACGGCGTTCGCGTTGTTGTCACGCTTGCGCTAGAGGCAACATTTGATTCTGTGGCGAGGGAGCTTGCTCCCGCTGGAGTGCGCAGCGCTCCCAAAACGAGGGCCGCTTCGCAGCCCAGCGGGAGCAAGCTCCCTCGCCACAGTCAGAACAGTTTCAGGTTTAAAACCTGGGAGCACTCCTCGATCGACCGCCGCTGCGTCTCGGCATACAACCCCAGTTCATCAATGGTCGCACGCCCCAGCGCCTGTTCGAATGCCTGGCGGTTCGAGTGTTCGCCATAGTGCGTCTGCGCGGCATCCCCAAGGTTCGACTGAAAAATCCCCGCCGCACTCACCGGCAGGAAATCTTCGTACACCAACGGTTCAGCTTTCACATGGCCCTCGCGGAGCAAATCCTCCAGCGATGCCGACTTAAGGCTACCCGCCGCCAAGCCTTTTTCCGTAGGGAAATACCGAAAGTACGCCAGCTCCTGTGCGCGCATGCCCTCGACGCTGTCAGGAAATTCGCCAAAGTGCTGAGCCATCAGCGCGTTGTAGCGTGCGGCGTTGCCTTCGTTAGGGAAATCGCCCAGTTCATCGCGGGCGGCATTCAGCAGGCGGTCATACAGCGCCCGACCCTTGGGCGTCAGCGCTGCACCACGCTGCTCGATCTCGCCGAAGCGCGCGCTGTGGCTGCCTTGAGTGCCAATCTGGTCAGTGAAGGTAATCGGCTCGTCGAGCGCCTTGAAACTGGTCTGGCGCAGCAGGATCGGACATTGCCGACGCGGCGGACCTTCGATCACCGCTTTCGGGGTGATGCCGTGCACCGGCATTTGCGCCTGAACCCTGTCGATGTCGAGGGTGCGCGGGGTCAGGTGATTGATGTGCGGGCCTTTGAACGCCACCACATCGGCGATCAGACGGTGCTGAGCGCTGAGGGTCTGGTACTGCGCGGCGGTGACGGTTGCGCTGTGATGCCAGCGAAAGGTCTCCAGTGCCTGCAGGACAAATTGCGCGGCTTCATCCTCATTCAGCCCACCCGCTGACTCAGCCTGCTCGATCAGACGCAATGCCGCAGGGGTAAAGATCGAACGCCGGTTCAACACCGATTCAGCAAACGCGCGCAGCTCGGGATCTTCGATCAGTTCCAGACGCAGCAACGAAGTGAACACCCGAAACGGACTGACCTGCAGCGCCGCTTCATGCACCGCGCGAAACGCCGTGGAATGCACCGGCACGCCCGCCGGGGTCAGGTCGTAATAACCCACCGGTTGCATGCCCATCACCGCGAACAAACGGGCGAGGGTCGCCAGCTCTGTAGCCGTGCCGACGCGGATGGCGCCGTGGCGTTCCATGTCCAGTCGTTCGATTTCACCGGTGCTGTCGAGCTGCCGTGCGATGTCCGGCTGAGCCGCCAGCACTTCGCGATTGGTCTGTTCCACCAGTTCCATCAGCGCGCCGTACAGCGGCACTTCTTCGCGGTACATGTCGGACATCGCTTTGGAGAAGCGTTGGCGGATCAGGTCGGGGCTGACGAAAGGCTGCACAGTCATGAAAAAAATTCCTGCCACGGTCACGGTTTGGATGGAGGAAAAGATCGCAGCCTTCGCTGGCGGCGGCAAACGAAGAATCCTACGAACTTCATTCTGCCAACGACTGATCCACCAGTTCGATCCAGTGCAGAACTTGCGTGCGTCCGGCGCCGGCCAGATGATTCTGGCAGCCGATGTTGGAGGTGACGATCAAGTCTGGACGATCGCTTTCCAAGGCGTTGAGGCGGTTGTCGCGCAGTTGCCGGGCGAGGGTCGGTTGGGTCAGCGAATAGGTGCCGGCCGAACCACAGCACAGATGCCCGTCCGGCACCGCCGTGAGGTTAAAACCCAGGCGGGTCAGCAGCGCCTCCACCGCGCCGCCCAGTTTCAGCGCATGTTGCAGGGTGCAGGGGCAATGCACGGCGATCCGCCGCTGGCTGGCGGCACACACTGTCTCCAAGGGCTCCCGGGCCAGGATCTGTACCAGATCCAGCGTCCGTTCGCTGATCTGCCGCGCCTTGTCGGCGTAGCGCGGATCCTGTGCCAGCAAATGCCCGTAATCCTTGATGAACGCGCCGCAACCGCTGGCCGTCTGCACGATGGCTTCCGCGCCGTTTTCCAGGTGCGGCCACCACGCGTCGATGTTCTGCCGCGCGCGGTGGAGGCCCTTGGCCTGGGCGTCGAGGTGATAGTCCAGCGCGCCGCAGCAACCGGCCTCGGCCACCGGGGTGACGCTGATTCCCAACCGATCAAGCACCCGCGCCGTCGCATCATTGGTGTTCGGCGACAGGCCCGGTTGCACACAGCCTTCGAGCAACAACACCCGCCGCGCATGGCGCGGAGCAGGGCGTGTGCCAGACGCTGGCGAGCGCTGGGGCAATTTGCTTTCGAACATTCGCGGCAGCAAGGGTCGGAACGTTGTACCAACGCGCAGCAAACCCTTGAACACACCGGGGTTCGGCGCCAGTGCGCGCAGACCCTCGCGCAACAAGCGCTGGGCGGCGGGGCGCGGCACGGCCTGATCGACCACCGCTCGGCCAATGTCGAGCAGGTTGTGATAGTCGACCCCAGACGGACAGGTGGTTTCGCAATTGCGGCAGGACAGGCAGCGATCCAGATGCAGTTGTGTCTGCTCGGTAGCGGGTGCGCCTTCTAGCACTTGCTTGATCAGATAGATGCGTCCGCGCGGCCCGTCGAGTTCATCGCCGAGCAATTGATACGTTGGGCAGGTGGCGTTGCAGAACCCGCAATGCACGCAGGTGCGGAGGATTTTTTCCGCCTCGGCGGCACGCGGCAGTTGTCGGGCTTGTTCGCTGAGGGTGGTTTGCATGGCTAGAACTCCGCGTACATCCGGCCGGGGTTGAGCAGCCCTTGCGGGTCGAGTTGCGCCTTGAGTTGCTGGTGATAACGCATCAGCGTGCGCGGCAGCGGCTGGAACGGTGTGTCGCTGGCGCCATGGGTAAAGCAGGTGGCGTGCCCGCCGAGTTCCTGAGCAAGAATCTGGATGTGCTCGTGATCGGACTTCAGCCAGCGTTGCGCACCGGCCCAGTCGATCAGTTGCTGGCCGGGCAAGTCCTGCGGTCCGAGATTGTTCGGCAGCGACAGGCGCCACAGCGGCAGGCCTTCGTCGAAAAAGCTCAGGCGTTGCTCGTTCAGGTCGCGCCAGAACGTCGAATCCAGTGGTTCGCCGCCGAGCCGTTGATGCGCGGCAGTGACCGAGCCTTCGCCGCCCTCAAGGCGCAGATACAGGCTTTGCCCGTCATGGCAGGCGCCGCTGATCGGCAACGGTTGCTGGCCCCACTCGGCCAGTCTGGTCAGCGCCCGCGCGCAATCGATATCGAGGCGGATACTCAGGCACTGGCGCGGTTTCGGCAGGACTTTCAGCGAAACTTCGGTCAGCACGCCGAGGCAGCCGAAACTGCCGGTCAACAGGCGTGAGAGGTCGTAGCCGGCGACGTTTTTCATCACTTCGCCACCGAAGCGCAGGTGTTGGCCGAGGCCGGTAATGACTCGGGTGCCGAGGACGAAGTCGCGCACCGAACCTGACCATGGTCGCCGTGGCCCGGATAAACCGCAGGCAATCATTCCGCCCACCGTAGCGGTTTCGCCGAAGGCTGGCGGCTCGCACGGCAGCATCTGCCCGGCCGCGTCGAGCGCCGCCAGTAACTCGCGCAACGGCGTACCGGCGCGCACGCTGACCACCAGCTCCGTCGGTTCGTAGCGCACGATGCCGCGATGCGCGCGGACGTCGAGCACTTCACCGGCCACCTCTCGACCCAGAAATGCCTTGCTGTTGCCGCCCTGGATTTTCAGTGGCGTGGCGTTGGCCCGGGCTTCATTGACCTGATCGAGCAGGGCGCTACTGGCGTCGACGTCAACCATCAGAAACGCTCCAGTTCGGGGAATGGCAGTTGCCCGGCATGAATGTGCATCGCGCCGAATTCGGCGCAGCGATGCAGGGTCGGGATGTTCTTGCCGGGGTTGAGCAGGCCTTGCGGGTCGAACGCGGCTTTTACTGCGTGGAACAGGGTCAGTTCAGCGTTGGTGAACTGCGCGCACATCTGATTGATTTTCTCCCGGCCGACCCCGTGTTCACCGGTGATGCTGCCGCCAACCTGCACGCACAATTCCAGAATCTTCCCGCCCAACGCTTCGGCGCGATGCAGTTCGCCGGGCTGGTTGGCGTCGAACAGGATCAACGGGTGCATATTGCCGTCGCCCGCGTGAAACACGTTGGCCACGCGCAAGCCGTATTCGGCGCCGAGGCGGGCGATGCCTTGCAACACGCCGGGCAATTCGCGGCGCGGGATGGTGCCGTCCATGCAGTAGTAATCCGGCGACAAGCGGCCAATGGCCGGAAAGGCGTTTTTGCGCCCGGCCCAGAAGCGCACGCGCTCTGCTTCGTCGCGGGCCTGCCGCACTTCGCTGGCGCCGGCCTGGAGCATGACCTCGCGCACCCGCAGGCAATCGTCGTGGACATCGGCTTCGACGCCATCGAGTTCGCACAAAAGGATTGCCTCGGCATCCACCGGGTAACCGGCGTGGATGAAGTCTTCGGCGGCGCGGATCGCCAGGTTGTCCATCATCTCCAGGCCGCCGGGAATGATCCCCGCGGCGATGATGTCGGCCACGGCGCGGCCAGCCTTTTCCACCGAGTCGAAACTGGCCAGCAAGACCTTGGCGACTTGCGGTTTTGGCAACAGTTTGACCGTGACTTCGGTGATGATCCCCAGCAGACCTTCGGAGCCGGTAAACAGCGCAAGCAGATCGAAACCCGGCGCATCGAGCGCCTCGCTGCCCAGCGTCAGGCGTTCGCCTTCGATGGTCAGCACTTCGATTTTCAGCAGATTGTGCACGGTCAGACCGTACTTGAGGCAATGCACGCCACCGGCGTTTTCCGCGACGTTGCCGCCGATCGAGCAGGCAATCTGCGAGGACGGATCCGGCGCGTAATACAGGCCGTACGGCGCAGCGGCCTGGGAGATCGCCAGATTGCGCACCCCGGGCTGAACCCGCGCGGTACGGGCCGCCGGGTCGATGTGCAGAATATTGTTGAAACGCGCCATCACCAGCAACAGACCTTTTTCCAGCGGCAGCGCACCGCCCGACAACCCGGTGCCGGCACCCCGGGCCACCACCGGCACGTTGTGTTGATGGCAGAGCTTGAGCAGGGTTTGCACCTGATCGAGTCGCCGGGGCAGGGCCACCAGCATCGCCGTGGTGCGATAGGCCGAGAGACCGTCGCATTCGTAGGGTTTGAGCTCGTCTTCGCGCCAGAGCAGGTCGAGGTCCGGGATGGCGCGCTGCAGGGTTTTCAGCAGCTCGGCCTTGTTCACTTCCGGCAGCGGGCCGTCGAGGCGTTCGTCGTAGAGAATGTTCATTTCACACAACCTTCTGCCAACCTCAATTCTTTGGATGAATAAGACTTAAGGTGGTGAGGAAATTCATTGTGGTGAGGGGATTCATTGTGGTGAGGGGATTCATCCCCGACGGGCTGCTCAGCAGCCCCAACCCAGAGAATGCGGTGTCTCTGATTCAGCTTAGTGCTGGAACTGGGGCTGCTGCGCAACCCATCGGGGATAAATCCCCTCACCACAATAAATTCCCTCATCACAAGAATAGTGTTAGGACTCATCGCTGGTTTCCCAGAAACTCCCGATACAACCGCGCGGTATTCCCCGGTTGTTCGACCATCGGCATGTGCCCGACGCCATCCCACACTTCGACCCGCAGATTGGCGATGCCCTTGCTCCACACCGGCACGCTGCTGACGTCGATCAAGCGGTCCTTGCGCCCCCACAGCAGCAGCGCCGGGCATTTGATCTCGGCCAGTTTCGGCTCCATGGGTGGGCTGGCGCGAAAGTCGCGGAAGATCTCTTCCAGTTCATCACGCTGGCGTTCGTATCGCTGGGCGATGGCGTCCAGCACCAGCCCGGGCACCCACGGCGGCGAGGCCATGGTCATCGCATAAAACTGGCGGAACTCTTCCCGGGAGTTGATCAGGAACGGGTTATGCCCACGGGCGAGGTGGCGCTCCATGTCGCTGGCCTGCGGTGCAGTGACGCCGGCCGGGTCGATCAGCGCCACCGAGGCGATCCGCTCCGGGTAAGTTGCTGCCAGCCATGCCGCGATGTAGCCACCCATCGAGTTGCCGATCACGTGGACTTTCTCCACGCCGCACACGTCCAGCAGCTGGATCATGCGCTTGGCCTGCAGCGCAATGTCGTAGCCGCCACCGGCCTTGAACCCGGTTTCCCCATGACCGGCGATGTCCGGAATGATCACCCGGTACTGGCGGACAAAATGCCTGGCGAAGCGCAGCCACAGATTCTTCTCGGCGCTGTAGCCGTGCAGCATCAGGATCGCGCTGGCTGCTTCATAGGGACCACCCTGCCAGGTCGAGACGGTCATTTCGGCAATCGGCACCTCGATTTTGTGCAACTTGTACAACTTGGCCTCGAGCGCCGTGCTCAGGTCGTACAACCAATGGCCGATTGCTGGATAACTCAACCAGCTCCAGGCCACGAAAACCGCGAGAGCGACAAACAGCACAAGCATCGACGTCTTCCTTTTACGTGTTCAGGACAGAATGTGGTCAGCCGGTTTCAGCGTCCGGGTCAACCGGTAGTAGCTGAAACTGAAGCCCGGAAATATCGCGATCACATGACCGCTCTTGCTCTGATACCAACTGTGACAGCCGCCGGACTTCCACACCGTGCGTTCCATCTCACGGTGGATCATTGCAGTGTAGGTACGTTCCGCTGCGGGGCGCACTTCGATGCTGCGCAGGCCTTTTGACTGCAGGGTGTGGATGCAGTCGAGGATGTAGTTCATCTGCGCTTCGATGATGAACAGCGCCGAGGTATGCCCGATGCCGGTGTTGGGGCCGGTGACGATAAACAGGTTGGGAAAGTCCGGCAGGCTGGTGCCCAGATAGGCGCGTGGGTACTGCGCCCAGACGTCCTTGAGTTGCACGCCGTGCCTGCCGGTCACCGGGTAGGAGACCACGCCGTCGGTGGCGTCGTAGCCGGTCGACCAGACGATCAGATCGACGTCGATGTGCTGGCCGTCCGTGGTGGTGATCCCGGTTTCATCGATTTCGGCGATGCCTTGTTCGCGGCTGTGCAACGTGACGTTGGGCCGGGTCAGCGCCGGGTAATAGGTGCTGGACAGCAGAATGCGCTTGCAACCGATGGTGAAGTCCGGGGTGAGTTTTGCGCGCAATACCGGGTCCGGCACCTGTTGCTTGAGAAAACGCAGCGCCTGACGCTGAACCAGGTGAATCGCCGGTTTCGAATATTTGAAGGCGATGACCCGGGTTTCGAATTGCCAGTAGAGCAGCCAGCGCAGCAGCTTGTAAGCCGGTTTCACCCCCAGCAGCCAACGCTGGAAAGGCCCGAACGTGCGATCGGCGCGCGGCAGCACCCAATGTGGCGTGCGCTGGAACACGTGCAATTGCTCGACTTCGGCGGCAATCGCCGGAATCACCTGGGCGGCACTGGCGCCGCTGCCGACAATGGCCACGCGTTTACCGCGGTAGTCGTAGCTGTGATCCCAATTGTTGGTATGAAAAGTCTTGCCCTCAAAGCGATCCTGGCCGGGGAAGGGCGGGATCACCGGTTGGCTCAACGGCCCGGAGGCGTTGATCACGAACTGCGCGTAGAAAATCCCTTTGCTGGTGTGCACCGCCCAGCGCTGTTCGGCGTCGTCCCATTCGATGCGTTCGACGTTGGTTTGCAGCGCCACGCGCTCGCGCAGGCCGAAGCGCTCGATGACATGTTCGGTGTATTGGTGCAGTTCAGCCTGGGCGGCGAACATCTGCGTCCAGCGGTACGGCGCGAAGGACAGCGAGTACAGCGGCGACGGCACATCCACCGCCGCGCCGGGGTAGGTGTTCTGGCACCAGGTGCCGCCGAAAAAGTCCCTTCTTTCCAGCAAGCGAAAATCGTCGATTCCGGCCTTGAGCAAGTTGACCGCCGCGCATTGGCCGCCAAATCCGCTGCCGATGATCAACACTCGGTAGGTCTGCATGGGCCTCCTTCTTATAGTCGTTTTTCCGTTTTCGTCCTTTCAGGTATAGCTAAAAATTTGCCCTGTGCGCGACGGCGATGGCGCGGTATTCAGCGGCTGGCCGGTGATAGCTATTTAACGGCTGCCTGTTAGACTTCCAGCACATCCGTCTGACGGTGTTCGCAGGTTCCGTTGAGTGGTCGAGGCCCTTATGCGAAACAAGGGGGGAAAGGGACTTTCATTGGCCAGGAGGCTTTATACATCGCGAACCCTCGGGCTGGTGCTGGGGCTGCTGTGCGTGAGCGCGGCGATGTACCCGCTAGACCCGCCGCTGTGGGTCTGGGCGTTGATGCTGTTCAATGGCCTGCTCTGGCCGCACCTGGCGTTTCAATGGGCCCGTCGTGCCAGCGTTCCTTACCATGCGGAACACCGCAATCTGTTGGTTGACGCCTTTATGGGCGGCTTCTGGGTCGCCGCCATGCAGTTCAATCCGCTGCCCAGTGCCACCACCGTCTCGATGATGGCGATGAACAACGTCGCCATCGGCGGTATGCGTTTTCTCGCGGCGGGCCTGGCCGCGCAGATCCTCGGCATTGGCGTCGGCCTGGTGGTGTTCGCCCCGGCGTTCATCCCGCAGACCTCACCGTTGCAGCTCTATGCGTGCCTGCCGTTGCTGATGCTGTACCCGTTGGCGCTGGGCTGGATCTGCTTTCGCCAGGCCTACACGCTGGGCCTGCACAAACGTGAGCTACTGGCGCTGAGCCGCACCGACAGCCTCACCGGCCTGCTCAATCACGGCGCGTGGAAGGATCAACTGGAAATCGCCTTTCAACGTTGCCGCCGGCAGCAGCAGGGCGCAGCGATCGCGTTGATCGACATCGATCACTTCAAGGCGATCAACGACACCTACGGGCATGTGGCGGGTGACATCGTGCTGCGCCAGTTGAGCAAAATGCTCAAGCAGAACCTGCGCGCTGCGGACGTCGCCGGGCGCTATGGCGGCGACGAGTTTTGCGTGATCCTGCCTGACCTGCCGCTGTTCAATGCCGCGCAGGTCATGGAAGCCTTGCGCGAGCGTTTCGCCACCCTGGGTTACGAGCAGAACCCGGCGCTCAAGGTCAGTCTGAGCATTGGTCTGGCGGCTTACGAACCGGCACACGGCGACGCGACCCGTTGGCTCAATGATGCGGATCAGGCGCTGTACGAGGCCAAGGCGAGCGGGCGCAATCGGGTGATCTGCAACAGTGATGATCTGCCGAAGCAGGAACTGCTCGATTCGGTCTGACTGCCCAGCACAATTTCCTCCTACAGGTGTTCGGTGTCGGCCGCAGAGATGTCGCATCCGGTATAGAGCCTTGCGTCGATGTCAGGTACGGTTCAATTCCCCCCGACGCGAAACAAGGATCGATTCATGACGTTCTCATTTTCCCGCTCGCTGCTGGCCGCCAGCCTCGGCCTGTCCCTCGTCCTCAGCTCCGCCAGCGCCTTCGCCGAACCGCACAAGCAAGTGCTGGCGGATGCCGAGCAGTATCAGCCCGAAGCCCTGAAACTGCTGGAACGGCTGGTCAACATCGACTCCGGTTCCGGTTATGAACCGGGCCTGAAACAAGTCAGCGAGATCGCCATCGATGAGCTGAAGAAGCTCGGCGCCACCATCGAACTGGTGCCCAATACCCCGGAAAAATCCAATCATGTGCTGGCCACCTTCAAAGGCACCGGCAAGGCAAAAATCCTTTTGATGGCGCACATGGACACGGTGTTCAAGGAAGGCTCCGCGGCCGAGCGCCCGTTCCACATCAAGGACGGCCGCGCCTACGGGCCGGGGGTGATGGACGACAAGGGCGGCATCGTCGCCGGGATCTACGCGCTGAAGATTCTGAAGAATCTGGACTTCAAGGACTACGCGCAAATCACCTTCCTGCTCGACGCCAGCGAAGAAACCGGTTCGGACGTCGCCACCGACCTGATCAAGAAAACCGCCAAGGCCCACGACGTGACCCTCAACCTCGAACCGGGTCGTCCGGCCGATGGTCTGGTAGTGTGGCGCAAGGGCAGCGCGACGGCGCTGGTCGAGGTCAAAGGCAAGGCGGCGCATGCCGGGGTTGCGCCGGAACTGGGGCGTAACGCGGCGATGGAAGCGGCGCACCAGATTCTGCAGCTGGGCAAACTCGGCGACGAGGCGAAGAAAACCACGATCAACTTCACCGTGCTCCAGGCCGGCGATCGCACTAACGTGATTCCGGATCACGCCAGCGCCAAGGCTGACGTGCGCGCCGCCGTGCCGGAAGAATTCGACCGGATCGAGAAAGACCTGGCGCGAGTGTCGCAGGACAAGCTGATCGCTGAAACCGAAGTCACCACCAGCCTCAAACGCGGGTTGCCGCCGATGCCGCAGACGGCAGAGTCGGATCGCTTGATGGCCATGGCCCAAGGAATTTACGGCGAGATCGGCCGCAAGCTGACCGAGGAGGGTAGTGGGGGCGCGGCGGATGCCAGCCTGTCCGCCGGGGTGGGTACGCCGACGCTGGACGGTTTCGGGATTGTCGGCGGCAATATTCATACGCCGGAGGAATACGCCGAAGTGGCGAGCGTGACGCCGCGGATTTATCTGTTGTCGCGGATGATCATGGAGTTGGCCAAGCGCTGACTCCCTCGGATTGGCGGTGCTGCAACTGACGCCTTCGCGAGCAAGCTCGCTCCCACAATGGATCTGTGCCGAACACCAATGCTGTGTTCATTGAAGTTCCACTGTGGGAGCGAGCTTGCTCGCGAAGGCGGCGGGTCAGGCTAAATGGGTGTTGAATGTGCCGACGTCATCGCGAGCAGGCTCACTCCTACATGGGATCTGTGTTCAACACCAATGCTGTGTTCACTGAAGATCCACTGTGGGAGCGAGCTTGCTCGCGAAGAGGCCAGTCCTGACCGCAGCTTATTCCTTGACGCTCATGTATTCCTTGGCCCAGAGGATGTAATCCTCAGGCTGGGTATAGGTGTGCGTGAGTTCCGTCGCGCTCAGGTCCGAGGCCTGGGTGAAGATCTGGCGTTGTTCGCGCAGGCTGTCGTAGGTGGCCTTGATCGCGGCGAAGTACGCGCCATGGCCGTCGATGGTCACGCGTACGCCGAGTTCGGCCAGGCGCTTGTCGTCGCGCAGGGCCGGGTTGCCGTAGGTGACCAGCATCAGCGGCACCGTCAGGTGTTCGGCGATTTGCTCGAGCTGATCGAAGTCCTGCACCCCGACCATGCAGATGCCATCGGCACCAGCGGCCTGGTATTGCTTGGTGCGGCTGATGATTTCCTGATTCGGCAGGATCCCGGCGTTGGTGCGGGCGATGATTGCCATTTCCGAATCGACTCGGGCTTCCAGCGCCGCGCGGATCTTGCCGACGCCTTCGGCGACCGAGATCAGGTCGGTGGATTTGCGCCCGAATTGCGCCGGCAGCAGGGTGTCTTCGATGGTCAGGGCGGCGACGCCGGCGCGTTCCAGTTCAACGATGGTGCGCATCACGTTGAGGGCGTTGCCGTAGCCGTGGTCGGCGTCGGCGATCACTGGCAGTTGGGCGACGCGGCCGATGCGGGTGGCCTGTTCGGCGAACTCGCTGAGGGTGATCAGGGCAAAGTCGGGGGCGCCGAGCACCTGCAATGAGGCCACGGAGCCGCCGAGGATCCCCACTTCAAAACCCAGGTCGGCGGCAATGCGCGCGGACATCGGGTCGAACACCGAGGCGGTGTGGTAGCAGGTGTCGGAAGCCAGCAATTGACGGAAGTTACGGCGCAAATCTTGATGGGAAAGCCTGGTCATACGAGTTCCACCAATACAAAGGAATGGAACGGCTTGAGCAAAGGTGTCAACGCCGAAGAATGAAAAGGCTATCACGCGAATGGGTCAAGGTTCATGACGAATTTGCGAGTGAGGCGTTGATGAAGGATCCAGCGGCTGAAAGGTTTCATCGGCAGTCAGCGGATTTTCAGTGGCTAAACCGCAGATCAGGCCGCTACCGCCTGTTGCTGTTGCCTGGGCAGCAGCACCGCGCGTACCGAATTGCCCGGTTGCAATTGCAGGCGCTTGGCGGTGAGGCGGTCGACCACCAGGGTATTGCCGACCAGACGACCGGGGGCCACGGTGATGCGGCAGTTCTCCAGGCGCCGGTTGTGGATCAGCCACAACGGTGCCTGATCGTCCGGCGTGCCGAGACTCAGGGTCAGCGCCAGGCTGTCGCGCACGGTCCGAATGTTGCCGATCGGCGCCTCGATCACCGGGCCACCGTCGAAGATGTCGATGTAGCCCTTATGCGTGAAGCCTTCTGCACGCAGGATCTTCAGCGCCGGTTCGGTGTTGGGGTGCGGCTGGCCGATGACGGCTTGTGCCTGCTCGGTGAGCATGCAGGTGTACAACGGCTGGCGCGGCATCAGCTCAGCGATGAACGACTTGTTGCCCAGCCCCGACAAGTGGTCGGCATGGCTGAAGTCCATCTTGAAAAAGTGTCGGCCCAGGCTGTCCCAGAACGGCGAGCAGCCGAGTTCATCGGCGCTGCCACGCAGTTCGGCAATCATCTTTTCGCCAAACAACTGCGGGAATTCGGCCACGAACAGCAGCCGCCCCAACGACAGCAACCGACCGTTGCTGCCTTGGCGGTGTTGCGGATGCAGGAACAGCGAACACAGCTCCGACTGGCCGGTCAGCTCGTTATTGAGAAACAGTGTGGGGATCTGCCGCGAAATGCCGAGATCCGGTGCCGAACTCACAGTCAGACCGACCCGATAGTTGTACCACGGCTCGCGCAGACCTACTGCGCCGGTCAGGGCGCTGACACCGACCACCCGCAGGTCGTCGTCTTCGAGCACGAACAGATAATCGGCGTCGGCCCGTTCAACCTGTTCGGCGAACGCGCGCTGCGCCCAGCGCACCCGGTGGGCGAGGCGATCCTCATTGGCCGGCAGGGTCGTAAACCCCGGACCGGCCTGTTGCACCAGGGTCATCAGCGCTGGCAGGTCGCTGACTTTGACCGGACGGACGATCATGCGGTAACTCCTTGTACGCGCCTGTTCGGGCACTGTCGTTGGGTATGCAACCGGGCGCGGTTCACAGGGCTGTCAGCCTGACCGTGCTGCCATCGGTAACTTTCAGCGCCGCGCACAGTGCCGGCGTCAGCGACAGCGGTTGATCGGGCTGGTAGTTCAGTTCGGCGACGATGGCCCGGAATCCATGCAGGGCGTCGTTGCTCAGCAGGTAATGGCCACGGGCGCCGATCTGCGCTTGCTGGCGGACGGTGACGGTCTGGCTGCGGGCGATCGAACGGATGTTCGCGGTGCGCGCATACAGGGTCGGACCGGCGTCGAACAGGTCGATGTAGCTGTTGGTTTCAAAGCCTTCGCGTTCGAGGATGTCGAAGGCTTCCTGGCCGTCCGGGTGAATTCGGCCAATGCATTCCTGCGCTGCCAGAGGCAGCATCGGTACGTAAATCGGGTATTGCGGCATCAGTTCGGCGAGAAACGTGCGGCTTTGCAGGCCGCACAGGCGCTCGGCCTCGACGTAGGGCAGGTCGAAGAAGTGCTTGCCCAGTGCATCCCAGAACGGCGAATGACCGTTCTCATCGCTGTAGCCGACGATCTCGGTAATCACCGCATCGGCGAAACGTTGTGCGTGAGCGGCGATGAACAGCAGCCGCGCCCGTGACAGCAATTCGGAAAAGGCGCTGCGCACCAACGCGTTGTCGATGTGAAAACCGCGCAGCAAGGTGTGGTCGTTGAGGTCGTGACACAACGACAGCGCCGGCACCCCGTGTTCAATGTTCAACTCCCGCGAGGCACTGGTGAAGTGGCGGTTGCGCAGGCTGTAGAACGGTTCGTTGAAACCGGCAGTAGCGAGGATCTCCGAGCAGCCGACCAGCCGCTGAGTGTCGAGGTCTTCCAGCACGAAGAAGTAGTTTTCCGGGCCTTGCGCCTGAATGTCGCTGGCGAACGAGGCGCAGGAGCCGGCGATTTTATCCCGCAGGCGCTCGCTGTCATCCGGCAGCGACGTGACGCCGACCAGGCTGTCGCGGGCCAGCTGTTGCAATTGCGGCAGGTCGGTTGGCTCGACTGGGCGTAAGACCAGCATGGATGCACTCCTGTATCAAAGGGTCCGGTGATCCCCACCGAACCTGACTATCACTGTCGGTTGCCACGCTTTAAAGCGGCGGTCGCCTGATTTGTTGTCAGACGCCGCTCTTTTTCTTGTCAGCCATTGCTCGGGTCAGGCAGCGCGGTGCTGGCGCCGAGCTTGTTCAGGAAGAACAGATACACCAGGCCCAAAGCGATCCAGATCAGGCCGAGTTTCTGCGCATCGACGCCCATGTTGTACATGATGGCGGCGACGATGATGAAGCCGATCACCGGGCAGATCAGATGGCGCACGACCTGACCGGACTTCTGCCGACGCCAGTAGTAGTTGATCACTGTCAGGTGCAGCAGCATGAAGCCGCTGAGGGCACCGAAGTTGACCAGCGAGGTCAGGGTGTCGACCGAATTGATGAACAGGTAGCAGATCACCAGCGACAGCACCGCCACCAGATAAATGCTCAGGTACGGGGTGTTGTGCTTCGGGTGCACCTTGGCCAGCACTTTCGGCAACTTGCCATCGCGGGCCATGCCGAACAGCAGACGCGACACCGCGGCTTGCGAGGTGATCGCCACCGCAACGCCCCAGGCCAGCGCCGTGGCCACACCGGTCAGGGTTGCCAGCCAGCTGCCGGCCGCGATTTCGGCGATTTCATAGAACGCGGTGTCGGCGGACTTGAAGCCCATGCCGGCGGCCAGATCGGTGGCGATCCAGGTCTGCACGACGAAAATCACCCCCATCACCACCAGAGTGATCAGCGCTGCGCGGCCGACGCTTTTGCCCGGATCGCCCTTGATTTCTTCGGCGAGGGTCGAGATCGCGTCGAAGCCAAGGAACGACAGCACGGCAATCGACACGGCTTGCATCAGCAGGGCGAAGTTGAACGTTTCCGGGTGATAAAGCGGCGCCAGGGTCAGCTCGCCGTTGCCGCCACCGTTGTGCAGGGCGTTCCAGGCGTAGAACAGGAAGATTCCCAGTGTCACCAGCTGTGCCAGCAGGAAGATGATGTTCATCCGCGCGGTGAAGGTGATCCCGCGCAGGTTGACGAACGTCGCGCTGACCAGGAACGCCAGAATGAAGCCGACCTTCGGAATGTCCGGGTACAGATGGTTCAGGGCCATCGCCGCGTAGACGTACAGCAGCGGTGGAATCAGCAGGTAGTCGAGCAGCATCAGCCAGCCGGCGATGAAACCGACGTGTTGATTGAGGCCGCGTTGCGCGTAGGAATACACCGAGCCTGCGATCGGAAACGCCTTGGCCATGCTGCCATAGCTCAGCGCGGTGAACAGCATCGCCACCATGCCGATGATGTAGGCCAGCGGCACCATCCCGGGTGCCTCGGCATTCACGTAGCCATACACGCCAAACGGGGCGATGGGGATCATGAAGATCATCCCGTACACCACCAGGTCGGTCAGTGTCAGGCTACGTTTCAACTCCTGTTTGTAGCCGAACTCTTCTATTTCCATGAAGCGCAACTCCTTGTCAGCCTATCCAGCGTTTTAGTTGTTATGTCGATCCATCGTTACAGCGTCAGCAGTCTTGCAGCATTCTTTACAGCAGCGGCGCCAGGCGCCCGGCCCACAACGATACCGCTTCGGGGCTGCGCAGCAGGTCGTTGCGCACCTCGATCAACACCGATTCCAGCCCCCGGGCATCGCCGTGCACCGGTACGGTCATGTCGCCCAGCGGATCAACCCGGTACGGCTGGTTGCCCGCGACTTTCAGCGGGTGCTGGCCGAGGCCGTCTATCACCCGTTGCGCATAGGCGCTGGCCTGACCAAACAGCACGCCGACTTCCAGTGGACGCGGCTGGCCGTAATACACCGGGGTAAAACTGTGAATCCCGACTACCCGTACCGCCTGGCCTTGCGCAACGCGCTGGTCGATCAGGGTCTGCAGCCGGGCGTGAAACGGTTTGAACAGGGTCTGGCGCCGGTATTCGCGCGTGGCTTCGTCCAGCTCGCGGTTACCCGGCACCTGATAAATCTCGCTCTGCGCCGGAATGCTGTCGGGGGCATGCCGGGGCCGATTGAGGTCGATCAGCAGCCGTGAATAGTTGGCGCTCAACAGTGTCGCGCCGAGTGTCTCCGAGAGCTTTTCAGCCAGTTGCAGTGCGCCGATGTCCCAGGCGATGTGTTCGCGCGCGGCTGCATCGTCCAGGCCCAGATTGTTCAGGGCCTCGGGGATGTAGCGGCTGGCGTGCTCGCACACCAGGATCACCGGATGCGATGAATCTTCGCGGCTCAGGTTGTAGACCGGGCGGGTGTACAACCCCAGCTCGGCGGATTCAGTACAGGCGTGCATAGTGCTCACACAGGTCAGCGGGCGAGAGCTGTTCCGTCAGCGCCAGTTCCTCGGTTTTAAGGGCGTGGTAAGTGTCGAGCAACGGCTTGGGCAGCCATTGATTGAAGGCTGCACTGTCACGCAGGCAATCCAGCGCCTGGGCCAGCGAGGCGGGCAGGGCAACGATGCCCCGGGCCTTGCGTTGCTCGTCGTTGAGTGAATCGGGAATTTCATCGGTGATCGCGTTCAGCGCCAGACGCTGTTCGATGCCCAGCCGTCCGGCGATCAGCAGCGCGGCCATTGCCAGATGCGGTGAGGCGGTGGCGTCCATGGCGCGGAATTCCAGGTTGTACTGCGCCGCCACGGATTTGCCGCCCAGGCTGACGGTCGGGCAGATGCGCAGCGCCGCTTCCCGGTTCTGCTGCCCCAGACACGCGTAGGACGCGCTCCAGTGGTGCGGCTGCAAACGCTCATACGACACCGGCGTCGGTGCGGTGAACGCACACAGCGCCGGCAGGTAATGCAGGATCCCTGCGGCCCAATGCTGGCCGAGGGTCGACAGACCGTTGCTGGTGCCGGCGTCGTAAAGCAGCGGCAGACCTTGCAGGTCGAGCAGGCTGACGTGCAGGTGCACACCGTTGCACACCGCGTCGGCCTTGGTTTTTGGCGCGAAGCTGACGTCGACGCCCATTTGCCGGGCGATTTCGCGGGTGATCTCGCGCACGTTGACCGCACGATCCGCCGCCGCCACGCCGAGGGTCGGCCGGCAGGTGATTTCGTATTGGTGCTTGCCGTATTCGGGCAGGAACATTTCCGGCTCGACACCACCGGCGCGCAGGGCGCTGAGCAGCCAGCCGCCGAACTCTGCACCCTGACGCTGGGCTTCAAGGGAAAACGCCAGGTGTTCGGCAAAGCCGGCATGCAGGTTGAATTCGTGCTCGAACGCCGCGTTGACCTGCAAGCCGAGGTCGTCGCGATAGCGCTCGATTTCATCGCGCAGCAGCGTGCGCGGGCAGGTGCTCCACGGCTGGCCATCGGTCTCGCGGATGTCGCCGTGGATGAAGTCCAGCGCCGGTGCCGCGGTGTCCGGGCCGTTGCCGACGGTGACGCGACTGGCCAGATCAGGAATCAGCCGCAAATCGCCGTATGCGCCCCACGGGTTGGTCGAAGCGATAATGTCCTGAGGCGTCAGTGCGCTGTTGGCCGGCACCCAGCCGCACCCGGCGGCTTGATAATGCTCCAGCTGATCGGTGGGAAACGAGCGGCCACGGGTGATGCCGATCAGGTCGGTGGTGACGATGGTGGTCATCGGCAACGGCGTCAGGCGCTCGCTCATGGACGCATCTCCTGCAAGCGGCCGAGCACGGTTTGCGTGTCAGTGATCCAGCAGTAGCCCTTGATCGCGTTCAGGCAGGCGTCATGCCGCGCCGGGGTGTAGGTGGCGCAGGCGTCTTCGACCAGTGTTACTAGATAGCCACGGTCGGCGGCATCCCGCACGGCCATGTCGACGCACTGATCGGTGACGATGCCGGCGATGATCAGGTGGCGGGTTTCGAGGTTGCGCAGCACGTAATCGATGTTGGTCGAGTTGAACACCCCAGACGAGGTTTTCGGCAGGACGATCTCGTTTTCCACCGGGGTCAGGTCATCAATGATCCGCGCCTGGGTGCTGCCCTTGGGCAGGTGCATGTCCGACAGTTTGTGATCCAGCGAGCGGTCGCGACCGTCGGCGGTCAGGCTTTCGATAATCGTGTGCAACACGTTCTGCCGCGCTTCGCGAAAGGCACTGAGCAAACGGCGCTGGTTGGGCACCACCTGCATGTGCGCGCGGGTCAGGAAATACTCGGCGTCCGGGCCGTTCAGGTGCGGGTCGAACTGCGGTTCGAGCCAGGCACGCTGCATGTCCACCAGCAGCAACGCGGTGTGGTCGGTGACGAACGGCAAATCCCGCGGCGAGCGGTGGGGAAGACTGAACATCCTTATTTATCCTCCAGCAGATGGGTGTTGAAGTCGTTGCGCAGGGCGTCGATGCCTTCCAGGCGATCGGCCAGATCGGGGCTGCGCAGGGTCAGGCAGGCAATCAGCGCCTCGACCTGGGCCAGCGCCGGCACCATGGTGTCGAACGGCGAGGCCGATTCCACCGGAGCACTGATGATCAGGTCAGCCAGTTCACGCAGCGGCGAGGCATAGATGTCGGTGAACAGCACCACCCGCGCGTTGTTGTTCTTCGCCGCCGAGGCCACCCGCAGGGCCTGGGACTGGTAGCGCCGATAGTCGAACAGCAGCACCACGTCCTGGCGTTGCAGATCGAACAGGCGGTCGGGCAGTTGCGCGTTGTCTTCCAGCGCAAAGCAGCCGGGTCGCAGCAGGCGCAAGTGGTTGAGCAGGTAGTTGGCCATCAGGCTGCTGAAGCGCCCGCCGAAGCAGTAGATCTGGTGCCGGGTGTCGAGCAGCCAGTCGAGCAGAATGCGCACGTCTTCAGGTTGTGTCAGGGCCTGGGTTTCCACCATCAGCCGTTGGCTGTCGGCCAGATAATGGCCCCAGGCATCATCCTTGTTCAGGTGCGAACGGGGCTGCAACAGGGTGCGCGGCGAACGCAGGCGGTGATCCATGTCGCTGAGCAGGGCGTCCTGAAACTCGGCATAACCGCCGAATCCGAGCTTCTTCACCAGCCGTACGATGGTCGGATCACTGACGCCGGCGTGCTCGGCCAGACGCGCCATCGGACCCAGGCCATTGCGTGGATACTGGTCGAGCAGGGCGCGAATCACTTTGCGCTCAGACGGCGTCAGCTCCAGGCCGGGATCGGTGATCAAGTCTCTGAGAGGCGGCATCCGGGCTCCTGCTGGATGAAGGGGAAGGGTGTTGAATTCGTTTCATAATCCGTTAAAACAGTATTTATGTAACTCAGGTTACATGTCTAGTGAATTTTTAGCGGTAGCGATTCAGCGTTTAAATAACCTCAGAGCCATGTGCAACAAGGCCTACACAGTTGTCGCCGATCCTTGTAGTCCATTGCCCATCGGCGTGTCAGACATTGCCGTTTTTTCGCCTTCAACATGTCAGGCCAGAAATTCCCGGGATCCCCTGCAACGCCCGGTTTGCGGCACAATTGCCGCAAGACCGGCCGTTTGCCGCCGATTTACCGGATGTCCATCGAGTGCAATACCGTGCAATCCACCCGTTTGACTTTGATTTGCCACGCTCGAACCGTCGCACAGAAATTGTCGCGTTTTCCTACGAACGAGCCTGTTGAACATCTGCCATTGGCGCCCGGTGCGTTGGCCACACAATTCGCCAGCGCCAACCGTGTGTTGTGCGGGCCGGAATTGCGCACCCGCCAGACTGCCGAATGGTTCGGTGCGGCGCCGCAAGTGGACGAAGCGCTGCGCGATTGCGATTGGGGGCGCTGGCACGGGCAAGCGATCAAGGATCTGCAACGGCGCGAGGCCGAGGCTTTGCAGGCGTGGATCAGTGATCCGCAGGCGGCACCCCATGGTGGCGAGTCGGTAAGGCAATTGGGCGAGCGTGTGGCGGCGTGGCTGGCCAGCCTGCAAGGTGCGCCGGGGCATATCGTCGCCATCACCCATCCGTTTGTGGTGCGCGCAGCATTACTGCAGGTGCTGCAGGGCGCAGCGTTCAACGCGATTGATGTTGAACCGTTGTCAGTTGTTGAACTGCGGTTCAACGGTATCTGGCGGCTACGCTTGTCGGGTATCGATCTTGCGGGAGCACTGTGATGAAACAACTGCTGGTCATCGGCATCGGCGCCGGAAATCCCGACTACATCACGATGCAGGCGGTAAAAGCGCTGAATCAGGTCGACGTGTTCTTTCTGCTGGATAAAGGCCAGAGCAAGGACAAATTGATTGATCTGCGACGGGAAATCTGCGCGCGCTACATCACCGATCCTGCGTATCGCTTCGTCGAAGCCCACAGCCCGGAGCGCGAACGCGGCGAGGTGGACTACACCCGCGCGGTCGATGATCTGAACCGCGCCAAGCAAGAAACCTTCGAGCGGCTGATCAATGAAGAATTGGCTGACAACGAATGCGGCGGTTTTCTGGTGTGGGGCGACCCGGCACTGTATGACAGCACTATCCGTATTCTGCAGGCGATTCTGGCGTCAGGCCGCTGTGCTTTCGAGTTTGAAGTGATCCCTGGAATTACCAGCGTTCAGGCGTTGGCGGCGCAGCATAAGGTGCCGCTGAACAGCATTGGCCGGTCAATCGAAATTACCACGGGCCGGCGTCTGGCGGCGGGGCAGGTGAGTGACACGGACAGCCTGGTGGTGATGCTCGACGCTGAAGATTCCTACCACCACGTGGCGGATCAGCAGACCGAGATTTACTGGGGCGCTTACCTCGGCACGCCGGATGAGATTCTGATCAGTGGCAAGCTTGAGGATGTTGCGGAGCAGATCGAGCGCACGCGCAAAGCGGCGCGGGCCGAGCATGGGTGGATCATGGATACCTATTTGTTGCGCAAGCCTTGATTTGTAGGTTGTCGGTGCAGGCCTCATCGCGGGCAAGCCCGGCTCCCACAGGTTTCTGAGTTGAAACAAGGTGGTGTGTACGACGCAAAGCCTGTGGGAGCTGGCTTGCCAGCGATGGCGTCCGGAAATTTATCTCAGGAAATCGCTTTGAGCCCACGCCCAAACCGCTCTCGATACACCGACGGCGGCACCCCGACCACGCTGCGAAACGCCACGCGAAAACTCTCCACCGAACGATAACCGCAGCGCTGGGCGATCTGCTCGGTGTTGTGCTCGGTGCTCTCCAGTAACTCCCGCGCCCGGGCCAGTCGCTCGTGTTGCAGCCACGCTTTGGGCGATTGCCCGCTGGCCTCAGTGAAACGGCGCAGAAAGGTCCGCTCGCTCATCGCCGCTTCGCTGGCCAGATCGCGCACTTCCAGTGGTTGGTGCAGGCGTTCGCGGGCCCACTGCATCACCCGCGACAAGTCGTTGCGGGGTGTCGCGCTGACTGGCATGGGGATGAATTGCGCCTGGCCGCCAGTGCGTTGCGGCGACATCACCAGGCGCCGGGCCACTGAATTGGCGACCTGGGTGCCAAAGTCCCGCGCCAGCAGATGCAGGCAGGCATCGATCCCGGCGGCGCTGCCCGCCGAGGTGATCAACTGGCCGGAGTCGACGTAAAGCACATCCGGATCCACCGCAATCGTCGGGAAGCGCCGCGCCAGTTCCTCGGTGTAGCGCCAGTGCGTGGTCGCGCCGTGACCGTCGAGCAAGCCACTGGCGGCCAGCACAAACACCCCGGAGCAGATCGACAGCAACCGCGCACCCTGGGCATGGGCCTGTCGCAAGGCGTCGATCAATGCCGGCGGCACCGGGGCCGCGCGGTCGCGCCAACCGGGAATGATGATGGTGCGCGCCTGCGCCAACAGCTCCAGACCGCCGTCGGCCAGTACGTGAATCCCGCCCATGGCGCACATCGGCCCTTGATCGACGGCGACGATGCGGTGCTCGTACCACGGGAAATCGAACTCCGGCCGGGGCAGGCCGAAAATCTCCACGGCGATGCCGAACTCGAAGGTACAGAGGCCGTCGTAGGCCAGAATCGCAACCAATCCAGGTGAGTCAGGCATTTGGCGGAAAATTCCCGGTGAGTGTCTTGCGCGCCACTGTAGCGCCAAGTGCCGGCCCGATAAAGTCTGCTCACACCTCAACTGACGTAGGAGCTACCTAACATGACCAGCCTGGTTCGCGACATTCCTGCCGCACCGTCGGCCATTGCCCTGATGCATTTCAGCAACCGTCTGACGTTTGAAACCGATTGTTCTGACGTCTTCAGCAGCCAGGAGGCCGGTGAAGTCGATTTTGTCCTGGTCGATGTGCGCAGTCGTTTGGCGTTCGAGCGCGGTCACGTGCCGGGCGCGATCAACATTCCGACCCGCTCGCTGACCGCCGAAGGCCTGGCGGAGTATTCGACGAGCACGTTGTTCGTGGTCTATTGCGCCGGCCCGCACTGCAACGGCGCCAACAAGGCTGCGGTGAAACTGGCGGCGTTGGGTTACCCGGTCAAGGAGATGATTGGCGGTGTGACTGGGTGGCTCGATGAAGGCTTCAGCTTGAGTGCTACTCAAACCGCCAAACCCACCATCGCCTGCGAATGCTGAACTGCTTCTGTAGGAGCTGCCGAAGGCTGCGATCTTTTGACTTTCAAGAGCAAAAGATCGCAGCCTTCGGCAGCTCCTACACGGGTGATTTTTGTCATTTTCAAAGATTTGTCCTACAGCCTTTGCACCATGTCGGCGCAGCGTTGATCCCGGTCAACGCGTGCGCCGATTTTCTGTAAGTATTTGTCGCCTAAACACAATTTGCCCTGTGCGCGCCGCCATAGACTGCCGGCCACGTCGGTTTTTGCCGCTAATTGGCCAGGACCGAACGCCCAATCGAAAGCTGCCAATAAAAGCCTCCGCACACAGGAGTAATAAATGAAGAAGCTAGTGATGTTCGGTGCCCTGGCACTGTCGATGTTGTCCCTGACCGCTGTAGCCGAAGACGCCAAACCGATTCGTCTGGGGATTGAAGCCGCTTACCCGCCATTCTCGATGAAAACCGCTGACGGCAAACTCACCGGGTTCGACGTCGATATCGGCGATGCCCTGTGCAAACAGATGGACGTCAAATGCGTATGGGTCGAGCAGGAATTCGATGGCCTGATCCCGGCACTCAAAGTGAAGAAGATTGACGCGATCCTGTCCTCGATGACCATCACCGACGACCGCAAGAAAAACGTCGATTTCACCATCAAGTACTACCACACCCCGGCGCGTTTCGTGATGAAGGAAGGCTCGGGCATCACTGATCCGCTGACCCAGCTCAAGGGCAAGAAGGTCGGCGTGCTGCGCGCCAGTACCCACGACCGTTATGCCACCGACATGGCCAAAGACGCCGGGTTTGAAGTGGTGCGCTATGGTTCGCAACAGGAAGCCAACCTGGATATGAAGTCCGGTCGTCTCGACGCGATGCTGGCCGACTCGGTCAACCTCAGCGACGGTTTCCTGAAGACCGATGCCGGTAAAGGCTTCGAATTCGTCGGCCCGACCTATGAAGACGCCAAGTACTTCGGCGGTGGCGCCGGCATCGCGGTGCGCAAGGGCGATACCGAACTGGCGGAGAAATTCAACAAGGCCATCACCGAAATCCGCGCCAATGGCGAGTACAAGAAAGTCCAGGACAAGTACTTCGACTTTGACGTGTACGGCCATTAATACGCTGTAGAAAAAAGTGGCCCCGTGAATGCGGTGGCCACTTTTTTTGTGCTCTGATTCATAGGAGAACCCTGTAGGAGTGAGCCTGCTCGCGATAGCGGTTTAACATTCAGCCGCTTTGGTGCCTGACACACCGCTATCGCGAGCAGGCTCACTCCTACAGGGGATCTGCGTGATCCAGCCATTCAGGAGTTTTCTCATGCAACGCATCGACCATGTCCTGCCCTGGAGCCATCTGGGCAGCGAACGTTCCCTCAGCGTCTTCCGTTACGGCGCCGGCAGCCGCAAGGTGTATATTCAGGCCAGTCTGCACGCCGACGAACTGCCGGGCATGCGCACCGCGTGGGAACTCAAGCAGCGCCTCAGCGAACTGGAACAGCAGGGTCGCCTGCAAGGGGTGATCGAGCTGGTGCCGGTGGCCAATCCGATCGGCCTCGACCAGCATCTGCAAGGCAGTCACATGGGGCGCTTCGAGCTGGGCAGCGGGAAGAATTTCAACCGCTCGTTCGTTGAACTCAGCGCGCCAGTGGCGGCGCGAATCGGCGAGCGGCTGGGCAGTGATGCCGAAGCCAATATCGCGTTGATCCGCCAGACCATGGGTCAGGTGCTTGACGAGCTGCCGGTCCCGGCCTCGCAACTGGAAGCGCTGCACCGCTTGCTGCTGCGCCATGCCTGCGACGCCGACATCACCCTTGATCTGCATTGCGATTTTGACGCGGCGATTCACATTTACGCACTGCCGCAGCACTGGCCGCGCTGGCAATCGCTGGCGGCGCGACTGAAGGCTGGCGTGGCCTTGCTGTGTGAAGACTCCGGTGGCAGTTCGTTCGACGAGTCGTGCTCATCGCCGTGGCTGCGTCTGGCGCGGGCGTTCCCGAACGCGGCGATTCCTCCGGCGAATCTTGCCACCACCCTGGAACTGGGCAGCATGGGCGACACCCGGGTTGATCAGGCGCAGGCCAATTCTGAAGCGATTCTCGGCTTTCTCGCCGAGCAAGGATTCATCAGCGGCGAATGGCCGGCGGCGCCGCAGGAATGCTGCGAAGGCATGCCCTTCGAAGGCACCGAATATCTGTTCGCGCCGCACCATGGCGTGGTCAGTTTCCTGCGCAATGCCGGGGAATGGGTGGAGAAGGGTGATGCGTTGTTCGAGGTGGTGGATCCGTTGAATGACCGCCTCACCACCGTGCGCGCCGGCACCAGCGGCGTGCTGTTTGCGATTGATCGTGGGCGTTACACCCAACCGGGGATCTGGCAGGCCAAGGTGGCGGGGCGCGAGCCGATCCGGGTGGGCAAGCTGATCAACGACTGACAGATTTCCTTGGATTTTCCGGCCTCATCGCGAGCAGGCTCACTCCTACATTTGGAATGCGTTGTCCCTGTAGGAGTGAGCCTGCTCGCGATTGCGGTCTCGCCAGCACCACAATCTTCAGAGAGTGTTAGGCTCACCGACGAACCCGACACTCCGCGAAGGAAGGCTTTATGTTGAAGGCGTTTGCCCTGTTGACCCTCCTGGCGTCCAGCGCCGTCCACGCGCAGACCACGCTGCAAAGCGACTTGCCACTGAAGTACATCGAACAGGTTCACCCGGACGCGAACACCCGGCCGCTGGTGATTTTCCTGCACGGTTACGGCAGTAACGAAGCCGATCTGATCGGTATGAAGTTCCAGTTGCCGGCGCAGTACAACTACCTGTCGGTGCAGGCACCGCTGGCGCTGGGCGAAGGGCGTTTCCAGTGGTTTCGCAAGAAAGGCGAAGGGGCCTACAACGGCGAGACCGATGATCTGCAGGCCAGCGGCCAGAAGTTGCGGGCGTTTGTCGCGCAGGCGGCGCAGAAATATCACACCAGCCCGGACAAGGTGTACCTGATCGGATTCAGCCAGGGCGCGATGATGACCTACGAGGTCGGCTTGCGTCCGCCGGTGGCGGTCGGCGGCATTGCGGCGTTGAGTGGACGGCTGTTGCCGGTGTTGAAAGCCGAACTCAAGACGCAGCAGCAACCGTTGCCCCTGCACATCTTCATCGGCCATGGCACCGCCGATGATCGAGTGCCGTACCACGACGGCACCGAGGCTGATGCGCTGCTGCAGAAACTCGCCTATAAGCCCGAGTTTCACGCCTATCCCGGCGTCGGCCACAGCATCAGCACGGCCGAGCTGCGCGACTTGAATGCCTGGCTGCAGCAGCTCAACCCGTGACGATCACTTGTCCTTGAGGATGGTTTTCACCAGCGCATCGTGACCGCTCTTGTCGCTGGCCCGGGAAATCACCTGGACCAGCGCCATGCGTTTGCCGGACGCGGCGAGCAGGGTGGTGTTCAGAGTCTGGCCGCCGCCCTGGGTGGCAGTGCTGTCGACCTGACGCACACCGAGGCCGCTGCTTTTCTGGGTCAGGCTTTTTTCGCTGAGCTTGTTGAAATCGGGCAGGGCCTTGCGCTGGTCATCGATGAAACTCGCCAGGCTGCCATCGAGAAATTCGTTGTCGTTGTCCTTGACGCTGGTACCCCCGGCGATCTGGTTTTCCGCGGCGATGACCACGGTTTTGGTCGCCTGATTGGTATACATCGTGCCTTTGGCACCGGTCGGCCCGGCCGGCAGCGGGTCGGCGGTAAAACCTTTGGGCAGGACGAAGGTGAACTTGCCGTCGAGCATCGACACGCTATTGGTCGCCGCTTTTTCCTTGGCCTTGGCGGCCTGGGCATTGATGGCGCCGAGGCCGGCGACCGCCGCCAGCAACAGGACGACGGCTTTCTTGCTGAACAATGACATGTGAATCTCCGAGGGATGGTCGCGCCAGGGCGGCGATGATCCCACGGAGCGTGCATGGCATTCCAGCGCGGTTTGTCGAACATTTGTGGCGAGGGAGCTTGTCGGATCGCCGCACCGTCCCGCTCGGCTACGCAACAATTACAGGGCGTTGCGCACGCCCGCGGGAGCAAGCTCCCTCGCCACAGTAAATTGCGTCAGCCTTGGGGTTGTGGGCTTTTGGCTGGCGCTGGGCGGGCCAGCAGTTTGCGGGTAACGCCGAGCATCGCCACCGACACCGCGACACCGGCGATGAATCCGCTGAGGCCCAGGGTGGGCAGGGTCAGCGCCGACACCAGGCAAAACGCCGAGAACGAGTACATGCCGATCGCCGTCGCCCGCAGCAATGCCGCGGTAAACGCCGGGCCACGAGTCTGCTGGGAGAACACCGCCATCACACTGCCGAGCACCGGAAACACCGCGAGCAAACCGCTCCAGCGCTCGCCGACGGTGCTGGCGAGCAGGGTCACCAGCAATGTCAGCGCCGCCCCGGCAATCATCCGCCAGAGCAGTTTGTCCGACTTCGGTGCCGGGCCGTTGAGCACCGGCTGCACGCTGGGGAACAGGTACGGCGCGGCGAGCAGGGCAGTGGCTGCCGCCGCGACCGAGAACGTCAGTGACGCCGGAATCAGTGACAAAACCAGCGCCAGTCCCGCCCACACCGACAGTGACGCCGTCAGCGCCCACGGCCAGTTCGCTCGCTGCGCGACCTGCGCGTAGGTGACGCAGAACGCAATCATGGCAAACATCGCCGAGAGCGCCGCGACCGCCGATTGCGCTGCAAATTGCGGTCCCTGTTCAATGGCGAGGAAAAACAGAATCGGCCCGACCACCACCGGCAACCCCGACAGCCAACCGGCCACGCTCGGCCCCCAGCGCTTGCCAGCGAGGGAGATCAGCAGCAGAAAACCGGGGATCAGCAGTAATTTGAGGATCAGCACGCGGGAGGCTCCGTCGGATGAGAGAGGCCACGTTAGCATTGCCGCTCACCGATTGCTGCATTGTTCTACAAAAACTGTATACAAAGTGCTGGTGTGGATCGCCGACTATGCTCTGACTATCAGGGTTTACCGGAGTCGATGCCACGATGAACAGAGCACCCAGGGTGTTGCGCGGTTGTTGTGGCATTGGTCTGTGGGCGTTGCTGCTGACGCCGACCTGGGCCAACTGGCAGGACGCGGTGCCCGGGGCGCAAATCATCGGCAGCGGCGATTTCAGTGTGTTCGGCTTCGACGTCTACAACGCCCGGTTGTGGAGCGCGGCACGCCCGTTGTCCACCGAGCAGCCCTTCGCTCTGGAGCTGATCTATCGGCGCAAGATCTCCCGTGACGATCTGGTGCAGGCCAGTGTCGATGAAATCAAACGGCTGGCAGGCTCGAGCGTCAGTCCCGCACAACTGTCCAGGTGGCAAGAGCAAATGCAGCAATCGTTCGTCGATGTGCAGGCCGGCACGCGGATTACGGGCGTGTATCTGCCGGGGCAGGGTGCGCGGTTTTTTATCGGTCAGCAGTTGCAGCATGAAATCGATGATCCGCAGTTTGCCCGGGCGTTTTTCGATATCTGGCTGGATCCGCGCACCCGTAACCCCGAGTTGCGTCAGCAGTTACTGGGCATGAGCCATTAAAGTCAAAAGATCGCAGCCTTCGGCAGCTCCTACAGGGGAACGCATTCCAGTGTAGGAGCTGCCGAAGGCTGCGATCTTTTGCTCTTCAAGGGTTCAACTGAAACGTCTAAGCTGCGTCTTTCCGACTTGTTTCTGGATGTGTGCGTGAAATTCAGCCTACCCAAAATCGCCACCGCGCCGTTCTGCCCGCCGGAAGTGGCTGGCAGTGTCGCGGTGGATCCGAACGCTTCGTTCTTCAAACGCGTGCTGCGTTTTGCCGGGCCTGGCTTGCTGGTGTCGATCGGCTACATGGATCCGGGCAACTGGGCGACCGCGATTGAGGCCGGTTCGCGTTTTGGTTACAGCCTGCTGTTTGTGGTGTTGCTCGCAAGTCTGGCGGGGATGGTCGTGCAGTGCCTGTGCTCGCGGCTGGGCATCGCTACCGGTCGCGATCTGGCGCAATTGTCCCGCGAGCGCTACAGCACCCCGACCGCACGCCTGCAATGGGTGCTGGCGGAAATCTCGATCATCGCCACTGATCTGGCCGAAGTGCTCGGCTGCGCCCTGGCGTTTCACTTGTTGCTTGGCTGTTCGCTGACCTTCGGCATTGCCCTGACCGCCTTCGACACGCTGCTGGTGCTGGCCTTGCAGAACCGTGGCTTCCGTCGGCTGGAGGCGATCATGCTGGTGCTGGTGGCGACCATCGGCGTGTGTTTCTTCGTCGAACTGGTGCTGATCAAACCGTACTGGCCAGATGTGTTCGCCGGTTTCAAACCGTCGCTCTCGGCGATCAGCGATGCCGCGCCGTTGTACCTGGCAATCGGCATCCTCGGCGCCACGGTGATGCCGCATAACCTCTACCTGCACACTTCGATCGTGCAGACGCGGATGATCGGCAAGGACCTGGCCAGCAAGCAGGACGCGGTCAACCTGGCGCGCATCGACACTATCGGCTCGCTGGCGCTGGCGCTGCTGGTCAACGCGGCGATCCTGATTCTGGCGGCGGCTGCGTTTCACCAGTCCGGGCATACCGACGTGGTCGACATTCAGGACGCCTACCACCTGCTCGACCCGCTGGTCGGCGGCGCGCTGGCCAGTGTGCTGTTCGGCGTGGCGTTGCTGGCGTCGGGGCAGAGCTCGACGTTCACCGGGACCATCGCCGGACAGGTGATCATGGAGGGTTATCTGAACCTGCGGATTCCTTGCTGGCAGCGGCGATTGATCACCCGTGGGCTGGCGCTGATCCCGGCGTTCATCGGCGTGTGGCTGATGGGCGATAACGCGGTGGGCAAATTGCTGGTGCTGAGTCAGGTGGTGTTGAGCCTGCAGCTGCCGTTTGCGCTGTACCCGCTGATTCGCATGACCAGCGACAAGCAACTGATGGGGCCGTTTGTGAACCGGCTGCCGACCCGGATGCTGGCGTGGGGATTGTTTGTGGTGATCAGTGGGGCGAATGCCTGGTTGATTTTGCAGATGGTGGTGTGACTTTCAAAGCACCCTGTGGCGAGGGGATTTATCCCCGATCCAGTGCGAAGCGCTGGCAAAGATGTATGTCGAGGCGAAAAACTCTGGGGCTGCTGCGCATCCCATCGGGGATAAATCCCCTCGCCACAAAAGCGATGAAACCAGACAGCGAGCGGATGTCGTGGATCCGTCCGCCGCCTGTATTGCTCCTTTGGGTTAAGCGCGCTCCAGCGCCAGCGCCACACCTTGACCACCGCCGATGCACAGGGTCGCCAGACCTTTTTTCGCATCACGCTTGATCATTTCGTGCAGCAGCGTCACCAGCACGCGGCAGCCCGACGCACCGATCGGGTGACCGAGGGCGATGGCGCCGCCGTTGACGTTGACCTTGTCCAGATCCCATTGCAGGTCCTTGGCCACGGCCAGCGATTGCGCGGCGAACGCTTCGTTGGCCTCGATCAGGTCCAGTTGGCCGATATTCCAGCCTGCCTTGTCGAGGCAGCGGCGAGTGGCCGAGACCGGGCCGATGCCCATGATTGCCGGATCCACACCGGCGTTGGCGTATGCAGCGATTTTCGCCAGCACCGGCAGGCCCAGGGCCTTGGCCTTTTCGGCGCTCATCAGGATGACTGCAGCGGCGCCGTCGTTCAGCGACGAAGCATTACCGGCGGTGACGCTGCCGTCCTTCTTGAACGCCGGACGCAGTTTCGCCAGCGATTCAGCGGTGGTGTCGCCGCGTGGTTGTTCGTCGATCTTGAACGCTACCGGGTCGCCTTTGCGCTGCGGGATCAGGATCGGAGTGATCTCATCAACAAAGCGCCCGGCTTCGATGGCAGCAGCCGCTTTGCGCTGCGAGGCGGCGGCGAAGGCGTCCTGCTGCTCACGGCTGATGTCGTACTTGTCGACCAGATTTTCGGCGGTGATGCCCATGTGGTAATCGTTGAACGCATCCCACAGACCATCGCTGATCATGGTGTCGACGATTTGCGCGTGACCCATGCGCAGACCGGTGCGTGCGCCCGGCATCACATAGTTGGACAGGCTCATGTTCTCCTGACCGCCGGCGATGATCACCTCGGCATCGCCGCAACGGATCGCTTGCGCGCCCAGGTGCAGGGCTTTCAGGCCCGAGCCGCAGACCTTGTTCAGGGTCATGGCCGGCACGGCGTGGGGCAGGCCGGCCTTGATCGCCGCCTGACGCGCCGGGTTCTGGCCGGCGCCGGCGGTCAGCACCTGGCCCATGATCACTTCATCGACCTGCGCACCGTCCAGACCGGTCTGTTCGAGCAACTGGCGAATCACCGCAGCGCCCAGATCCACGGCGGACACGCTGGCCAGCGAACCCTGGAAACTGCCGATCGCGGTGCGGGTGGCGGCAACAATTACGACGTCTTGCATTTTCGAATTCCTCACTGGGCAGCGAACTGCATTTCCGGTACGTGATCCGGGACGATCAGTTTACCAGCGGTTTTGGCGACGATTTCCTCGACGCTGACGCCAGGTGCGCGTTCCTTGAGGACAAAAGCGCCATTTTCGATTTCCAGATAGGCGAGGTCGGTCAGCACACGCTTGATGCACCCGGCGCCGGTCAGCGGCAGGCTGCACTTGGTCAGCAGTTTGGACTCACCGTCCTTGGAAGCGTGGGTCATGATCACGATGATGTTGTCGGCGCCGGCCACCAGATCCATGGCGCCGCCCATGCCCTTGACCAGTTTGCCGGGAATCATCCACGAGGCGATGTTGCCTTCTACGTCGACTTCGAACGCGCCGAGCACGGTCAGGTCGACATGCCCGCCACGGATCATCGCGAAGGATTCGGCGGAGTTGAAAATCGATGCGCCGATGCGCGCGGTGACGGTCTGTTTGCCGGCGTTGATCATGTCGGCATCGATGGTCTCTTCCGTCGGAAACGGGCCCATGCCAAGCAGGCCGTTTTCCGACTGCAGCATGACTTCCATGCCTTCTGGAATGTAGTTGGCGACCAGGGTCGGAATGCCGATACCGAGGTTCACGTAGTAGCCGTCCTGCATTTCGCGGGCGACGCGCTGAGCCATTTGTTCGCGGGTAAGTGCCATGTTTTTATTCTCCGTCAGCCTGAATTATTTGCGGATGGTGCGCTGTTCGATGCGCTTTTCGAACGTGCCGCAAATGACCCGGTCGACGTAGATGCCGGGGGTGTGGATCTGCGACGGATCCAGCTCGCCGGGTTCGACGATTTCTTCGACTTCGACCACGGTGATCTTGCCGGCGGTGGCCGCCAGCGGGTTGAAGTTCTGGGCGGTGTGACGGTAGATGACGTTACCGAAATGGTCGGCTTTCCAGCCTTTGACAATGGCGAAGTCGCCGGTGATGGACTCTTCCATCAGGTACTTGCGCCCTTTGAATTCGCGCACTTCCTTGCCTTCGGCAACCGGGGTGCCGACGCCGGTGGCGGTGAAGAAGGCCGGGATGCCGGCACCGCCTGCGCGCATTTTCTCGGCGAGGGTGCCTTGCGGGGTCAGGATGACTTCGATGTCGCCCTTGAGCAGTTGCTCTTCGAACAGTTTGTTTTCGCCGACGTAGGAGGCGATGACCTTGCTGATCTGGCGGTCGGTGAGCAGCACGCCCAGGCCGAAACCGTCGACGCCGCAGTTGTTGGAGACCACGGTGAGGTCGCGGGTGCCCTTGCGCTTGATCTCGGCGATCAGGTTTTCCGGGATGCCGCACAGGCCGAAGCCGCCGGCGATCACGGTCATGCCGTCTTCAAGACCGGCCAGAGCTTCCTCGTAGGAACTCACGCGCTTGTCGAAACCTGCCATATGCACCTCTTTTATTGTTTGTCGGGCGGCTGGCTAGCCGAATGACTGGAGTGTCTCGCTGAAGGATATATTTGTTAAGTTGATTTTTAAGGTTGATTGATTGATAAAACTCAACAGTATTGCTTGTTACCCTGTGTAGGAGCTGCCGCAGGCTGCGATCTTTTGAGTTTGTTTTTAAAGATCAAGATCAAAAGATCGTCCGAACGCGGCCCGAGCCTTCGGCAGCTCCTACAGTGGCTACGACGTTGGAACGGTAAGGTATCCAGTATGACCATCAAACAGATCCGCGCTTTCCTCGCCGTGGCTCAGAGCCTGAGTTTCGCCGTGGCCTGCGAGCGTCTGCACTTGTCGCAATCGGCGTTGAGCCTGACCATCAAGGCGCTGGAAGAGGGGCTGGGCGGGCGGTTGTTCAGTCGCAACACGCGCAACGTGGCGCTGACTGCCGAGGGCGAATCGTTGCTGCCGCTGGCCCGGCGTCTGATCGCCGACTGGGACAACGCTGAAGACGAAATGCGTCAGCGCTTCAGCCTGCAACGCGGGCGGGTGACGCTGGCGGCGATGCCGTCGTTTGCCGGCAACCTGCTGCCGCCGATCCTCAAGACCTTTCGCGCGCGCTATCCGAACGTCAATGTCACGGTCAACGACGTGATCAACGAGCAAGTGCTGGAAATGGTTCGCGACCGCCACGTGGAATTGGGTGTGGCATTCGAACCGATGCAAAACACCTCGCTGACGTTTACCCCGCTGTACATCGATCGCTTTGTCGCGGTGGTGCCGCAGGATTCCACGTTGGCCGAGCGCACGGAGATCGACTGGCAGACCCTGCTGCAGGAACCGTTCATCACCCTGCAACGACCGTCAACGGTGCGGGTGATGCTCGAAGAACACTTGCAGGCCCGGGGCATGAAACTGCCGGTGGAATTCGAAAGTCATCAACTGGCAACGGTCGGACGCATGGTCGCCAGCGGGCTGGGGGTAAGTGCGGTGCCAGCGTTGTGTGCCGAACAGATGCTGGAGCTGGGCGCGCATTGCCTGACGTTGAATGATTCGGTGGAGCGGGCGATTGGTGTGCTCACGGAGCCGGGCAATGAGCTGTCCGCAGCGGCGCAGGCACTGTTCGACATCCTCAAAGCCGAACACTGAACCCTGAACTGCGGCCCCATCCCTGTAGGAGCTGCCGCAGGCTGCGATCTTTTGACTTTGTTTTTTAGAAGCAAGATCAAAAGATCGCAGCCTGCGGTAGCTCCTACAGGGGATTTTTGGGTTCAGGCGGTCAGGCGTTGCACCAACAACGGCAGCAGTTGTTCACAGGACGCCTCGATCTTCAGATCCAGCAGATCATCGGCGCGGGTCTTGCCCAGATTGATCGCCAGCAACGGCTTGCCCCGATCAGCAATCACCCGGCACAGACGAAACGCCGAATACGCCATCAACGACGAACCCACCACCAGCAAGCCCTCGGCACTTTCCGCTGCGGCCATGGCCCGCGCCGCTGTCGGCTGGGCCACGTTCTCGCCGAAGAACACCACGTCCGGTTTCATCCGCTCACCGGCGCAGTAGGGGCATTGTGGAGTCTGAAAACGCGCTTCGAAGGCCGGATCGAGCAGGGTATCGCCGTCCGGCGCCTGCACCGCATCGACCCCGGCCAGATACGGATTCTGCTCGACCATCCGCTGCTGAATGTCGTCACGCGCGCTGCGCTGGCCGCAATCCAGGCACAACACCCGGTGCAGGCTGCCATGCAATTCGATCACATCGTGACTGCCAGCCTGATCGTGAAGGGTGTCGACGTTCTGCGTGATCAAGGCGCTGATCAGACCCCGGCGCTGCAAATCGGCCAGCGCCTGATGCGCGGCATTGGGCCGCGCCTGACGCACCCGCGGCCAGCCAAGCATGGCCCGCGCCCAGTAGCGGCGACGGGATTCCGGAGCGGCTAGAAATTCCTGATACATCATCGGCTGCCGGCCCCGGCGTACACCCTCACTGTCGCGGTAATCCGGGATGCCCGACGGCGTGCTGATGCCCGCGCCAGTCAGCACCACAAAGCCGCCATCGGCCATGGCCTGGTACAGAGTGTCGAAGTGTTCGCGGATCGGGCTATCGAGCATGGTCAGCACTCCGGGGAGGACGATGCCCGCAGGTTAGCATTAACCCTGTGGCGAGGGAGCTTGCTCCCGCTGGACTGCGCAGCAGGCCTGTTATCAGGGTCGCTTCGCAAACCGACGGGAGCGAGCTCCCTCGCCACAGGTGACCGCGGTGGTTTATTTGCGCGCCTCCAGAATCAGATTGAACGGCGTCTGCGTCGCCCGGCGGAAATGCTTGAACCCGGCCTCGGCAAACACCTTGCGCAAGCGCATTTCACCGGCCTGCGCACCCAGCCCCAGGCCAACTTCCTGGGACAACGAATTCGGCGTGCAGATAAAGGTCGAGGCCGCGTAAAACAGGCGTCCGACCGGGGTGATGTTGTCGTCCAGCGCGTCGTTGGCAAACGGCTCGACCAGCAGCACCGTGCCGTCGTCCTTCAATGATTTGAATGCATGCCGGGCGGCGCCGACCGGGTCGCCCATGTCGTGCAGGCAGTCGAAGTAACAGATCAGGTCATAGTCGTCATCGGGGTAGCTTTTGGCATTGCTCTGGAAGAATTTCGCCCGGCTGCTGACGCCTCCTTCTTCGGCGCGCTGGGTGGCGACGGTGATCGACGGCGCGTGATAATCGAAACCGACGAAGCGCGAGTTGGGAAATGCCTGGGCCATGATCACCGTCGAGGCACCGTGGCCGCAGCCGATGTCGGCGACTTTGGCGCCTGCTTCGAGTTTGGCGACCACACCTTCCAGCGCCGGCAGCCATTCCGCGATCAAGTGACCTTTATAGCCGGGACGAAAGAAGCGTTCGGTACCGCTGAACATGCACGGATGGTGATCGCCCCAGGGCAGGGCGCCGTTGCCGCGCATGGCTTTGACCAGTTTGTCCTTGTCATGGAAAAACGAGGCCACCACGCCGAGCCCGCCGGCGACGTACACCGGCGAATCCTCGACCGCCAGCGCCAGCGCCTGTTCTTCCGGCAAACGAAACTGGCCATCGTGATGTTCCATGTAGCCGGACGCGACATGCGCGCTGAGCCATTCGCGGACCAGGCGCGGGTTGCAGGTGGTTTTTTCGGCGAGGGCTTGCGGGGTGATCGGCTGACTGTCGGCCATCGCCCGGTACAGCCCGAGTTCTTCGCCAACGATGACGTTCGCCAGCATCGCGGCGCCGCCCATGTCGTTGACCAGTTTGCCCATGAATGCGTTGAGTCGTGTTTCGTCCATCACGAGTGCTCCTGATACAGGATCACCGTCCGGTGGCAAAACGTTGTCGAGGCATGGGCCGCAGGGCGGTGGTCACAAAAGTGGGCAGGGCACAGCTGACGTCGTCCTGCATTCCCCCTCGACCGGGTAATGAATCAGTCTAGTCGGGCTGGGACAAGATGCAGCGTTTGTGTCCCATGCAGATTCCAGTGTGGGGATCAGCGCAGTGGCAGTTTCAGCTCCGCACACAGTCCGCCACCCTCGCGGTTGCTCAGGGTCAGCGAGCCACCGAGGGCCATGGCCAACTGCTGGGCGATCGCCAGGCCCAGGCCGGTGCCGCCGGTGCTGCGGTTGCGCGAGTTTTCCACCCGGTAGAACGGCTGCATGACCTGCTGCAACTCCGTCTCGGCAATGCCCGGTCCGCGATCAAGGATCTTGATGCAAAGACCGTCGCCAATATCCACCTGCAACTGCGCGGCACCGGCGAATTTCAGTGCGTTGTCGGTCAGGTTCACCAGCACCCGGCGCAGGGCTTGGGGGCGGGTATCGATCACCGCCGCGCTTTTGCCGCTCAGTTGCACGTCCTTGCCCATGTCCTGATAGTCGAACACCAGGCTGTCGAGAAACGAGTCGAGGTCGATGCGCCGGCTTTCCTCGGTCGAGCCGTGGATGCTGCGGGCATACGCTACGCCCTCGCGCACCAGATGTTCCATCTCGCCGAGGTCATTCCACAGTTTGTCTTTCTCGACCGAGTCGTCCATAAGCTCTGCGCGCAGCTTCATGCGGGTGATCGGGGTTTGCAGGTCATGGGAAATCGCTGCCAGCAGTTGCATGCGCTCTTTCAGATACGCGGCGATGCGCGCCTGCATCGCGTTGAAGGCCCGTGCGGCGTAGGCCACTTCGGTCGGACCGTGTTCGTCGAGCAATACCGGGTGCGCGTTGGGGTCGAGGCTTTCCACGGCGTTGGCGAGCCGGGCGAGGGGGCGGATCGCGATGCGCACCGCCAGCCAGGTGCAGGCGATCAGCAGCGCCAGTTGCCCGAGCAGTACCCCCGGCAGCCACGGCGACAGGGGGGGCATGGCCGGACGCACATCGATGGTCAGCGGGCTGCCGTCGCTGAGGCGCAAATGGGCCTGGAAGTGTTTTTTCTCCGCGGGAAAACGGCTGAAGGACAGCGGATGGGCGCCGCCGATCGCACTGCTGATCGAGGTCGCAGCCACCGGTACCTCCTCGGCGTCGAGCGGGGCGCCGGGGTCGCCGTCGTCCAACCGATAATCGTAATTGGTGCGAGCCAGTCGTGGCAGCCAGGCGGGGCGTTCCTGCGCGGGCAAGCGGTCGAGGATCGCAATCGACGTCGAAACGTCATTTTGCATATTGCTGAGCATGGTGCTTCTGGCGCTTTGGAAACGCTCGTAATACTGCGCGCCAAACGACAGGGCCTGGGCCAGTATCAGTCCGACCAGAAAGATCAGCGACAACCGCGAAGCCAGGGTGCGTGGCCAATGCAGCTTGAGACTCATGCCGAGGCTCCGAGGATCTCCACCGGCAGCGAAAACACATAACCCTCGCTGCGCACGGTCTTGATGTAGGCCGGTTCACGCGCATCATCGAGCAGGCGCTGGCGCAAACGGCTGACCAGCAGATCAATCGAACGGTCGAACAGATCGGCCTCGCGGCCCTGGGTCAGGTTGAGCAACTGATCACGGCTGAGTACCCGTTGCGGATGATCGAGAAACACCCGCAGCAAACGATATTCGGCGCCACTGAGGGCGACCAGCGTGCCGTCCTTGTCCAGCAGATGCCGGGCCGAGGTATCCAGTTGCCAACGGCCGAAGGCCAGCAGGCGACCGCTTTCGCTGACCACCAGATTCGGCGGCAGCATCCGTGTGCGCCGCAGCACGGCGTTGATCCGCGCCAGCAGTTCGCGGGCGGCGAACGGCTTGGTCAGGTAATCATCGGCGCCCATTTCCAGGCCGATGATGCGGTCGGTCTCATCGTTGCGCGCCGTGAGCATCAGCACCGGTGTGGCCTTGTGTTTGCCCACGCGCAATTCGCGGCACAACTGCAGGCCATCGTCGCCGGGCATCATGATGTCGAGCACAATTAGGTCGACGGTGTTGGCTTCGAGAAAACTGCGCATCTGCCGACCATCGGCGACCACGGTGGTGCGCAGTCCGTTCTTCTTCAGGTAATTGCCGACCAGCTCGCGGATCTCGCGGTCGTCGTCGACGATGAGGATGTGATCGACATGTTCCATCGGTGCAGAACCTCTATCAAAGGGCAATGCCATGCAGTCTATCGAGCCTGCGCCGGCTTGCCTGCCCGGGTTTGTATTGCAGTGTATCTGGCGTAATGGCGGATACACACACATGCAAAAACGCGATTTTTTCAGGGTTTTGTATCGCCGTGTATCTCCGGGCGGTGGGGATACACAGTGATTGATAGCGGCCGTTTCCTGACACAGGCGCGATACCTCACTCGCTTCAAATAGGCTCCATCGAGGCCCACACAGCTTGCCTCGGCTCAACCCATACAAGCCTTGAGGAAACCACCATGACGCACAAAACCGTTGTCGCCGCCTGCCTGTTCGCCGCCCTGAACATCTGCACCCTGTCGGCCCGGGCTGAAGCCGATGTCAGCCCGCACACCTACACCTACGGCACGCACCTGGACATCCAGAAAGTGCTGTCGATGACCGAGGACAGCGCAGTGACCTGCGGCGTTGTCGATGCGCGCATGACGTACCTGGATTCGGCCGGAAAAACCCAGGTGCTGGATTACCGCAAATTTGCCGATGGCTGTAACAACCAGAACTGAGTGCTCAGATGCATCGACAGTCACCGCCCGCGCATATCAATTGCTCACAGGTCGCGCACCATGAGCCATTGCTCGTTGTCCCAGGCGCGAAAGCGCTCCAGCACTGTCCAGCCGCGTTTGGCGTAGTAGTCCTGCTTGTTCTGTGTGTGCAGATAGAAACGTGCGAAACCGCGCTGTTTCGCCGCCTGGCTGATGCCATCGATCAACCGCTCTGCCAACCCCTGGCCACGAGCTTGCGGGCTGACAAACACGCACGCCAGCCAAGGGCCGAGATCCGGACGCAGGGCCAGATCCGCCCGGGCCAGCGCCGCACCGCCGAGCAGACGTTCGCCGTCCAGCGCAATCAGGCACGACCAGTCGCCATTGTTCTGGCCGGCAGCGAACTCGCGTTGCCATTCGGCCAAGGGTTGCTCGGCATATTCGTAGGCGAACTGGCGGTGGATCCACGCGGCGTAAGTGTCGCTGTGCTGCGGGTGATCGACGAGCCATTCAAAACGCAGGGACATGATGGAATCCATTCACGGAAGACGGGAAGGCATAAAAGCCGATTGCCCCATGCAATGGCAATCTCGGAGTGTCTCGAGGCCTTTACAAAAAACCGCCACTCATCGGCCCGGCCGCGATTTTCCGGGCTCTTCGGACGATTGGCAGGGACGCCATCGACCCTCGGCGCGATAGTGGATGAGCAGGGCCACTGCCGGCCCTGTCACTGATAAAAAGAACGCGAGGTTGCCATGCCGAAATTCGTGATTGAACGCGAGATTCCAGGGGCCGGAAAGCTGTCGCCGCAAGAACTCCAAGCCGTGTCGCAAACCTCCTGCCAGGTGTTGCGTGAACTCGGGCCACAGGTGCAGTGGCTGCAGAGTTACGTCACCGCCGACAAAATCTATTGCGTCTATATCGCCCCTGACGAAGAGCAGGTGCGCGAGCACGCCAGGCTGGGCGGATTTCCGGCCAACAGCGTGGCGCGGGTGATGACGGTCATTGACCCGACCACGGCCGAATGAAGTCCTCCAACCTGCTGCGGAGCACGATTGATGAGTACCCCCATTGATCTGACGGGTCTGAAAGAGCGCCAGAAAGTCGCCTGGGCCACCGGTGATTACGCGGTGATCGGTACCACCTTGCAGATCGTCGGCGAAAACCTCGCCGAGGCCTGCGACCTGCACTGCGATGAGGAGGTGCTGGATGTCGCCGCCGGCAATGGCAACGCCACACTGGCGGCGGCGCGACGTGGTTGTCAGGTGACCTCGACCGACTATGTCGCGGCGCTGCTGGAGCGGGGACAGGATCGGGCACGGGCCGAGCATCTGGAGGTGATTTTTCAGGTCGCCGATGCCGAAGCGTTGCCGTTCGCCGATGAGAGTTACGACGCGGTGCTGTCGACCTTCGGTGTGATGTTTGCCGCGGATCAGGCGACTGCGGCGGCGGAACTGGCACGGGTCTGCCGGCGCGGCGGGCGCATCGGTCTGGCGAACTGGACACCGGAAGGTTTCGTCGGCCAGATGTTCAAGGTTCTCGGTCGCCACGTGCCACCCCCCGCCGTGGCCCAGCCGCCGTCGAACTGGGGCACTGAAGCGTGGTTGCACAGCCACTTCAATGAGCGCGAATTTCTGCTGCAGGTCACCCGCCGCACCTTCAACTTCCGCTATCGCTCGGCGGCGCATTTCATCGACATTTTCCGCCACTGGTACGGGCCGGTGCACAAGGCCTTTGCGGCATTGCCGCCGGAAAGCGCGCAAGCGCTGGAGAGTGATCTGGCGGACCTGCTGACCCGCTCGAACCGCGTGGGAGAGAAGTCGCTGGTGGTGCCGAGCGAGTATCTGGAGGTGGTCATCAGCAAACGCTGAATGGCGGAACAATGCCAATCCCTGTGGGAGCTGGCTTGCCAGCGATGGCGGCCGTCCTGTCAAAACGATGTCGACTGACAGTACGAAATCGCTGGCAAGCCAGCTCCCACAGGTATTCGTGTTTGGCAGGTCTGGTGCTATTTCAAATGCGCCCCGTCAAACCACTCCAGCGCCGTACGCCAGATGCAGATCCCCAGAAAGTACGCCGACGCCAGCAACCACAAACCCATCACCAGCGGATTGATAACCGGGTGATTGAGCACCAGCGACAGGCTGCACAACAGCCAGATCGCCGTCACCGCGATGTTGATCGGCATGAACCGGCGTACGCGGAACGGGTGCAGGAATTTCATGCGGGTCACGGTCAGCAGCGCCAGACCGATAATGGTCAGAAAGGTAATCCACGGCCCCGGGTCGATGATGTACAGGCACAGGGCAACCACGTTCCACGCGGCGGGGAAACCGACGAAATAGTTGTCCTTGCTCTTCATGTTGACATTGCAGAAGCAGAACAGCGACGACACCAGAATCAGCGACACGCTCAGCAGCAGGGTGTAGTCGGGCAGGGGAATGTAGCGATAGATGAACAGCGCCGGAATGAACACGTAGGTCAGGTAGTCGATCACCAGATCGAGGATCGAGCCGTCGAAACTTGGCAGCACCGATTGCACATTGACCTTGCGCGCCAGCGCGCCGTCGAGACCGTCGACGATCAGCGCCACACCCAGCCACATCAGGCAGTGGGTCGGCTGGTTCTCCAGCAGGGCGAGGGTCGCCAGAAAGGCTGTGACCACGCCGGTCGCGGTAAAACCATGGGCGCCCCATGCTTTGAGCCTGGCGATGTGTACGGTCGATATCACAGGGGCGTTCTCCAGATAAATGAAGCAAGCCGGGTATCACCCTTGGGCAAAGGGCGCCGGCAAACCGGGTCGGGGTTGCAGCTATCGACCGGTTTGGCCGGGATAAGGTTCACCACCTTTGAATCTTAGCTGCCCGCACAAAAAATACCTCGGCGAAATCTGTCAGCGTCAGCCAAACGGTGCTGGCGCGTCGGCGCCGGCGGTCTATTGTTGCCTGACGCAGTTATTGCCAATGCCTGAGGACGAGATCATGAACACCAGCGATTTGCTTGAACAACTGCTACGGGGTCAGGCCTCGGCGGGACAACAAAGTGGCGCCTCGGCCGGCGCAGGTCTGGGCGGACTGGGCGGCTTGCTCGGTGGTTTGTTGGGTGGCGGAGCAGGCCCCGGCGGTAGTGCGGCGCAGTCCGGTGGGCTGGGCGGTTTGGGTGGATTGCTGGGGGGCTTGCTTGGCGGCGGTGGCGGTGGATTGGGCGGCGCGCTGGGTGGGGCACTCGGTGGCAGCGGAACACAAAGTCGTTCCGGCGGCACCAATTATGCGGCGCTGGCCTCGCTGGGGATGATGGCGTTCCAGGCGTATCAGGCCTGGCAACGTAGTCAGGCTTCGGCGGCGCCACAACAGATCCCGCAAACGGCGAATCTGCTGGCCGGGCCCGAAGTCGAGGAACACGGGCATGCTGTGCTGAGGGCGCTGATCGCGGCGGCCAAGGCTGACGGTGAGATCGACGCCCGGGAACAACAGATGATCAACAATGAAATCAGCAAGCACACCGACGATCCGCAATTGCAGCAGTGGTTCGAAAGCGAAGTCGCCAAACCGCTGGACGCCAACGAAGTCGCCACGGCTGCCAACGATGACCCGGCCATGGCCGCCGAAATGTACCTGGTCAGCGTGATTCTGGTGGACGATCAGCAAGACGCCGAACGCAACTACCTGGATGAACTGGCTGCCGCGTTGCAGATCGACCCGCAATTGCAGGTGCATCTGGAACAACAGTCCAAGGGGCAGGGCTGAAGCATCGTCAAAACTCGCGGTCTCGGGCAGCCCGTGCCGGGACCGCGATGCTCCGTCCGTCAGGGCAATTTTCATGTCGATTGAATTTTTCTCCGTAGCGGTTGCTCTGCTGATGTAGAGGCGTGAAACAACGCCCTGACCGGCCAACCGAACGAGAACACTGACATGACTGCCCTGACCCCTCTGCAGGCGCCGAGCGCGCAGCAACAGCCCATCACTGCCGACGGCGATCTGCGGCGTATTTATGAGGCACTGCTGCTTGAGGATGCGCCTGAAACCCTCGCGCAGGATTTTCTCGCCGAGCAGTTGCAACGTGCCGCGCTGTTGCCCGAAGAACTTCCGCAGGATCCGTTGGCGTGGCAAAACTGGGTCGCCGGGCACTGCACGGAAGTTGCCCGCCAGTACGCCGATTACCTGCAACAACGCCAGGCCGGCGGACCGCGCCAGTTCTTCAGCAACAAGGCTCATGCGCTGTACTTTCTACAAGCCGTGGCGCCGACCAAACTGGTGGATGGCGCGTGGCTGTACGGTTTGTTGCCGCAGTGGCGCGACCCGCGTTTCGACGGGTTGCTGTGCACCTATCTGGAAGAACTCGGCGACGGTAATCCTGCGCAAAACCATGTGGTGATCTACCGCAAACTGCTCGCTGAGCACGGTTTGCAGGACGCCAGCGCGATGGCCGATGAACGCTACCTGCAAGGCGCGCTGCAACTGGCGCTCGGCGCCTGTGGCGAAAGCTTGTTGCCGGAGGTTATCGGCTACAACCTCGGCTACGAACAATTGCCGCTGCACTTGCTGATCAGTGCCTATGAACTCAGCGAGTTGGGCATCGATCCGTACTACTTCACCCTCCACGTGACCATCGATAATGCCAGCACTGGCCATGCGCAAAAAGCCGTGCAGTCGGTGCTCGACCTGCTGCCGCTGGAAGCTGATCGCGACGAATTCCTGAGCCGTGTTTCGCTGGGCTATCGACTCAACGACCTGGGGCAGGGCAGTCGCGCGATCATCGAGGGTTTTGACCTGGAGCAGGAAGTGCTGGCGATGCTCGAACGCAAGCGCCCGTTCGGTCAGCACATGCACTCCGACTACTGCCGCTTCGAAGGCAAAACCGTCAATCAGTGGCTGGCCACTCCCGAGCAGCTACCGGGTTTCCTGCAGGCGATGCAGGACAAGGGCTGGATCAAACGCAACGAAGATCCACAAGCCAGCCGTTTCTGGCAGTTGATCGACGGCGACGGCGCGGCAATGTTCGGCGTGTTCAGCCCCTATGAAAAGCAGCTGCTGCACGATTGGATCGCGGGTGACTGGACACCGGCCGAGCAACGCAAAGCACCACGGCGCAGCCGTCAGGTCGCCACCCCGGACGCCGCCGTGCCCGAACACGATCCCGATGTGCAGCGCCTGACATCTGCCCTGCAAGGTCAGGACGGACACGCGCAAATGGCCACGCTGATCCCGTGGCTGGCACCGGCCCGCCATGCTCACCCGGCGGGGCTGATGGCGACACGTCGCTTCATCGAACTCAAATCCAGTCTGCGCTAAGGAAATCTCCATGAATCAGGAAGAACAACTGTCCGCCGATGACCTGACGCTGCTGCAGCTCGGCCGGCGCTTGCAGGCCGACGGCTACCGTTTCATCACGCCGACGCCCCTGACCCATCAGCGGGTCAATCAGCGTGACGAAGGGCAGGTCGCCGATACCCTGCGCGATGTGTTCGGCTGGTCGCGTCCGTTTGAACCGGGACTGCTGTCCGCCGACGAACAGCGGCAATTGCAGGATGCCCAAGTGATTGACGTCTACGACGGCCGTTTGAAGAGCCGGGTGCGCTGGTCGAGTCTGGATGACTTGTTGTTCGTGCATTCCGGCTTTCCCACCGATGCCGCCGATTCGGTGTTTTTCGGCCCTGACACTTATCGTTTTGCGCAACTGATTCACGCGCATCTGCAACAGAGCTTCGCGCCGATTCAGCGCGCGGTGGACATCGGCTGCGGTGCCGGCGTCGGCGCCATCCTGATTGCTCGCGCCCGGCGTGAAGCGCAAGTGCTGGCGGTTGACATCAACCCCGCCGCGCTGCGCCTGACCGCGATCAATGCGGCATTGGCCGAAGTCGCGAATGTCGAGGTGCAGGCCAGTGATGTACTGCAGGGCACCGAAGGCAATTTCGACCTGATTGTCGCCAACCCGCCGTACATGGCAGACCCGGCCGGTCGCGCCTATCGGCACGGCGGTGGCTCGCTCGGCGCCGGGCTGTCGCTGCGCATCGTCGAGCAGGCGCTCAATCGGCTGGCGCCCGGTGGCTCGTTGCTGCTCTACACCGGCGTGGCGATGGTAGATGGCCACGATCCGTTTTTCGACACCGTGGTGCCACGACTGGATTCGACGCGATTCGGCTGGACCTATCGCGAGCTGGATCCCGACGTGTTCGGTGAAGAGTTGTTGAACCCCGGTTACCAGCGCGTGGATCGGATCGCCGTGGTCGCGCTGACCGTGACCCGCATTGGCTGACACAAGGCAGGTGCGCCATGACCAGGAACCTTGATGACTACAACCGCATGCGCGACTTTTCCGCGACGTCGGAACCCGCCGCCGTCAAGCGCCGTGGACGCAGCAAGGCCACTGAGCATGCGCTGCAGTTTTGCATCCAGAAGCACGACGCTTCGCACCTGCATTACGACTTTCGCCTCGAACTCGATGGTGCGCTGAAGAGCTGGGCGGTGCCCAAGGGGCCGTCGCTCGACCCCAAGGTCAAGCGCCTGGCGGTGCACGTCGAAGATCATCCACTGGATTACGCGACGTTCGAGGGCAGCATTCCCGAAGGGCATTACGGCGCCGGCGATGTGATCGTCTGGGATCGCGGCGTGTGGATTCCGCAAGAGGATCCGGCCAAGGCCTACGCCAAGGGCAAACTCAAGTTCGAGCTGCAGGGTGAGAAGCTGTCCGGCATCTGGAATCTGGTGCGCACGCACATGCCGGGCAAGAAGGAAAACTGGTTTCTGATCAAACATCAGGACAGCGCCGCGCGCGCGCAAGACGACTACGATGTGCTCAGCGCGGAGCCGGACAGCGTGCTCAGCGAACGCACCCTGATCAGCAAACCCAAGCTCGCCGCCGAGCAAGTCAAGCCGGTGAAAAAGGCCCCGGCCAAACCACGCAAAGCGGCGTCCGGGACACTTACCGGGGCGCGCAAGGCCAAACTGCCGGCGCAGCTCAAGCCGGAACTGGCGACGCTGGTCGACAGCGCACCGGAAGGGCAGTGGAGCTACGAGATCAAGTTCGACGGCTACCGGATCCTGGCGCGCATCGATCACGATCAGGTGCAACTGTTCACCCGCAACGGTCACGACTGGACGCACAAACTGCCGCAACAGGCGCAAGCACTGGCCGAGTTGGGACTGGAATCGGCATGGCTGGACGGCGAAGTGGTGGTCACCAACGAGCAGGGTGTACCGGACTTTCAGGCGCTGCAAAACGCCTTCGAAGCCGGGCGCAGTGCGAGCATCCTGTACTACCTGTTCGACATGCCGTACCTCAACGGTGTCGACCTGCGCGAAGTGCCGGTCGAGGAGCGTCGCGCGGCGTTGTCCACGGTACTCGGCGGGCATGAGCAGCCGTTGCTGCGCTTCTCCGAAGCTTTCGATGAAACGGCGGACGCACTGCTCAACAGCGCCTGCCAGATGCAGATGGAAGGGTTGATCGGCAAACGTCTCGGCTCGCCTTACGTGTCGCGACGCAGCAGCGACTGGATCAAGCTCAAGTGCAAGCATCGGCAGGAATTTGTGGTCGTCGGCTATACCGATCCGAAAGGCGCGCGCAGTGCCTTCGGCGCGCTGTTGTTGGGCCTGCACGATCGCGACAGTGGCGAGCTGCGCTATGCCGGCAAGGTCGGCACCGGTTTTAACGAAACCACACTGAAAAGCATCCTGGCCCAGCTCAAGCCGTTGCAGGTCAAGAAGGCGGCGGTGGTCAATCCACCGAGTGGCTTCGAGGCCAAGGGCGTGCACTGGCTCAAACCGAATCTTTTGGCAGAAGTGGCGTTCGCCGAAATGACCAAGGACGGCTCGGTACGTCACGCCGTGTTCCATGGTCTGCGCAATGACAAACCGGCCAGGTCGATTACCGAGGAGCGCGCGAAACCCGTGAAGACTTCAGCGAAAGCCACCCCGTCGAAAAAAGCTGCCGCGTCGAAGAAAACTGCAGAATCAGAGAAAGCTGCTGAGCCGAAGAAAGCCGAAGCGGCGCCATCACAGCTCGGCCTCGCCAGCGGCAAAGTGCGCATTACCCACCCCGATCGGGTGATCGATGCGGTCAGCGGCACCACCAAGATGCAATTGGCCGAGTATTACGCCAGCGTCGCCGAGTGGATCCTGCCGCAGCTCAAGGATCGCCCGGTCGCGCTGGTGCGGGCGCCGGACGGCATTGCCGGCGAACTGTTTTTCCAGAAAAACGCCGAGCGCCTGGCGATTCCCGGCATCACCACACTGGACAAGGACGTTACCGGGCAACCGGTAATGCTGATCAACAATGCCGAAGCACTGATCGGCGCAGTGCAGATGAGCACGGTCGAATTGCACACCTGGAACGCCACCACCGTCGATCTGGACAAGCCTGACCGGTTTGTTCTCGACCTCGATCCGGATCCCGCGCTGCCGTGGAAAAGCATGGTCGAAGCCACGGCGCTGACCCTCACCGTGCTGGATGAACTCGGGCTCAAAGCCTTTCTCAAGACCAGTGGCGGCAAGGGTATTCACCTGGTGGTGCCGTTGACGCGCAAGCATGGCTGGGACGAGGTCAAGGATTTCAGCCATGCGATCGTCAGCCATATGGCCAAGCTGTTGCCGGAACGCTTTTCCGCGGTGTCCGGGCCGAAAAACCGTGTCGGGCGGATCTTTATCGATTACCTGCGCAACGGTCTGGGCGCCACCACCATTTGTGCCTATGCGGCGCGCACCCGGGAGGGACTGCCGGTGTCGGTACCGCTGTTTCGCGAAGAGGTGGCCGAGATCAAGGGCGGCAATCAGTGGAACATCAGCAATGTTCATGAGCGTCTGAACGAGGTCGGCGACGAGCCGTGGGCCGACCTGAAGAAAACCCGCCAGAGCATCACCGCAGAGATGCGCAAGCGGGTTGGCATGAAGAGATGATCAGGTGTCGCGCAGCAAGTCGTGGGCGTTGAGCAGTTCGAAAGCGATTTCTGGATGGTTGTTCAGCCCCCGGCGAATGGCCGTCGGGATCGACTTGCGTGTCTTGCGGCACAGCCCCGGCAGGTCTTCGATCTGAATCTCGATGCCGAGCATGCTGCGCACCTCATGAAACCCCGGAGCGATTTCCACGCGCAGGCCCAATTGCTCGTGCATGCGCTGTTGCAGATGCCGCAAATCCGCGAGGTCTTTGAGTTGTTCCAGGCGGGCGAGGAGGATTTTTTCCTGCTCGCGGGTCAGGCGCAGAATGCGCAGATCCGTGCCCGGCGTTTCCAGCAACGCGTCGCGCCCGCAATCGCAGGCGCCGGGCGGGCAGGGTGAGCGCAAAGGCGCAGCAGGCGCAAGAGTCGTCATGGCCTCCATCATAGAGGCCGTCAGACGGTTTTGCCTATGCGCCCTTAGCTGCCGTCCATCGGCCGCTGCGTCCCTGGCAACTACTGATTGAGGCCTTCGTAATGCACCAGAATCGCGTTGGCGAGGTCTTCATCGCTGGCATTGAGGCCGGGGTTGTCGTGCCGCACCTGTTGCAGCACCGACTCCAGATAAACCCCACGGATGGCCCCGCCGCTGGCGACGAACGCTGACAGGTCGTCGCGCGCCGGGATCACCATTTTGTGATCCTTGAAGGTCGAGTAAAGCGATGCGGAAACGCCCGCCGAGGTGGCGACATCGCCAGCATCGACACGGGCCAGAGCCGAGCCGACAGGGAGGCACAGCAGAAGAGAAGAAATGAGCACTAACTTGCGCATGACGATGTTCCTCCACAAGCGCGAAGCAAAAAGGAAGGACTACATAATCTCAGAGGTGCGACCTTTGCCGGAGTTCCGTTTGAACACGCGGATACTTGCTGAAACGCTCTGAAGCGGCACATCTGCACAAATAAGCTTAACTGAAATCCTGAAAGGCGCATTCGGCGCGCCTCAGGGGAGGAACCCACGGTGTCGATCAAATTGCGTTTGCGGCTGCTGATTGCAACCAGTCTGTTGACGGCGCTGATCGTGAGTCTGGTCAGCTATGTGGGGAATACGCGCATGTCCGCAGCGGTGAACGACAACGCGGTGAGCATGAGCGCGCTGCGTAATCACATGGAAGCCGACATGATGCACGACGCGCTGCGGGCCGATGTGTACTCGGCAATGCTGGTGGGCCTGGGCAAAAGCACCGGCACGGCTGGCGAGGTGCGGGACTCGATCAACGAACACGCCACGCATTTTCGCGACGTGCTGGGAGAAAACCTGAAGTTGCCGGTCAACCCGACCATCAAGACCGCGCTGGAGCAGATCAAGCCCAGCCTGGACACCTACATCGAGGCCGCCGAACGCATCGTCGGCCTCGCATTGGACAACCCGGACAGCGCGCAGCGGGAACTCGGCACGTTCAATGCCGCATTCAGTCAGCTCGAAACGCAGATGGCCGCCCTCAGCGAACTGATTGAAAGCAATACCCGCGACACCAGCCAGGCCACCGACAGCGCGATTCGCAATGCCAACTTCGCCCTCGGCGTGGTGTTACTCGCCAGCCTGTTGCTGTTGGTGGCGCAAGGGCGCTGGGTGACCCGCAGCATCATGGGGCCGCTGAAATCCGCCAACCATATTGCGCAAAGCATCGCCCACGGCAATCTCAGCGAGCCGATCAGCGAGCCGACCGGCAAGGACGAGGCCAGTACGCTGATCCGCAGTCTGGCGACCATGCAGCGCGACCTGCGCAACATGATCGACGTCGTTCGGCGCAACGCCCATGGCGTCAGCGGCATGAGCGAGCAGTTGAGCCACGGCTGCCATCAGGTCGCTGACAGCAGTCAACAGCAAAGCGCCGCGGCCGGCACCATGGCCGCCGCCGCGAGCCAGATGACCGCCAGCATCGAGGAAATCACTCGTCATGCCGAACGCGCGCTGGGCATGGCCAATCAGGCCGAGTCGCTGGCCAAGAGCGGCGGGCAGGTGATCCATCAGGTGGTCAGCGACATGGACGACATCGCCCGCTCGGCGCAACAGTCGGCGCAGGTGATCCGTACGCTGGATCAGGAATCCGAAGGCATCTTCAACATCATTCAGGTGATCAAGAGCATTGCCGACCAGACCAACCTGCTGGCACTCAACGCGGCCATCGAAGCGGCGCGGGCCGGCGAGCAGGGCAGAGGCTTTGCCGTGGTTGCCGACGAAGTGCGCAGCCTGGCGGCACGCACCAGCGCCTCAACCCAGGAAATCGCTGCGATGGTCGCACGCATCCAGCACAGTACCCGCGAAGCGGTCAGCAGCATGGAAGCCGGCGTGGCCCAGGTCGACAAGGGCATGGCGGTCACCGCTGAAGTCGAACGGGCGATTCGCGAAATCCTCGACGCCACCCTCAGCACCACGCAACTGGTCAACGACATCACCCGCACCATTGGCGAGCAAAGTCATGCCAGCAACGAAATCGCCCATCAGGTGGAAATGATCGCCGGGATGTCCGAGGGCAACAGCAAAGTGATCGGGCAGACGGCCAATACTACCGATGAGCTGTCAAGCCTGGCGGGGGCGCTGGCGTTGTCGGTGGATCGGTTTCGGTTGTAGTGCCGCCATCGCGAGAGCAGCCCATTCCCTGTAGGAGTGAGCCTGCTCGCGATGGGGTCAGCTCAGCCACCGCAGGTTTCGGCGATCATGTTCAGCCCAAACCGGCCGATAACGCCCACAGCGGAAAAAGACTCTCAAGTCGGGAACAGACGCGCGGGTTTGCCCTGACGTGATATTCTTCGCGCCAACTTGGTTTGACCTTATTCAGTTTGCTTGCCGTTTGGCAGGCTGACGGAATCCCTGTCGCTCAAGTAGCTGAAGCCAATAATGATAAAAAGTCAGTTCAGAAGGGACATTAACTGAGGTCGATGCGGTACGTCGGCCTTGTGTGCCCACCCGTCAAAATTGCAGTGTGAAGGTGTCCGCGACCCTGGCCTGAGTGTCGCGACAAAAGGCCCTCATACCCACAACAGCGGCGGGCGGAAGGCGTTTTATCATAGGTGCAACGGATGTTTAAGAAAGTGAACACAGCCTTGCTCGGGCTGGCTTTGGCGATGGGGATGTCGTCCGCCAATGCTGCAGAAGCAAAGAAAGTCGACGTTCTGCTGATCGGCGGCGGCATCATGAGCACCACCCTGGGTGTGTGGATCAATGAGCTGGAACCGAGCTGGTCGATGGAAATGGTCGAACGTCTCGATGGCGTCGCCCTGGAAAGCTCCAACGGCTGGAACAACGCCGGTACTGGTCACTCCGCCCTGGCTGAGCTGAACTACACCCCGGAAGACGACAAAGGCAACGTGACGATCCCGAAAGCCGTCGAGATCAACGAAGCGTTCCAGGTCTCCCGTCAATTCTGGGCCTGGCAGGTTCAGCAAGGCGTTCTGAAGAACCCTCGCTCGTTCATCAACACCACGCCGCACATGAGCTTCGTGTGGGGTGATGACAACATCAAGTTCCTGAAAAAGCGCTACGAAGCCCTGCAAGCGAGCCCGCTGTTCGCCGGCATGCAGTACTCCGAAGACCCGGCTGTGATCAAGAAGTGGGTCCCGCTGATTATGGAAGGGCGTGACCCGAACCAGAAAATCGCGGCCACCTGGAGCCCGCTGGGTACCGACATGAACTTCGGCGAAATCACCCGCCAGTTCGCCGGTTACCTGCAGACCAAGCCTAACTTCGACCTGAAGCTGTCGAGTGAAGTCGAAGACATCACCAAGAACGCCGACGGCACCTGGCGCGTCAGCTACAAAAACCTGAAAGACGGCACCAAGACCGAAACCGACGCCAAGTTCGTGTTCATCGGCGCGGGTGGCGGCGCTCTGCACCTGCTGCAAAAGTCGGGCATTCCTGAAGCCAAGGAATACGCTGGCTTCCCGGTCGGCGGCTCGTTCCTGGTGACCGATAACCCGGCCATCGCCGAGCAGCACCTGGCCAAGGCCTACGGTAAAGCTTCGGTTGGCGCACCGCCGATGTCGGTTCCGCACCTGGACACCCGTGTTCTGGACGGCAAGCGCGTCATCCTGTTTGGCCCATTCGCGACCTTCAGCACCAAGTTCCTCAAAGAAGGCTCGTACCTGGACCTGCTGACCAGCACCACCACCCACAACATCTGGCCGATGACCAAGGTCGGCATCAAGGAATACCCGCTGGTCGAGTACCTGGCCGGTCAACTGTTGCTGTCGGATGAAGACCGTCTGAACGCGCTGAAGGAATACTTCCCGAACGCCAAAGCCGAAGACTGGCGCCTGTGGCAAGCCGGCCAGCGCGTGCAAATCATCAAGCGTGATGAAGCCGCTGGCGGCGTGCTGAAACTGGGCACCGAAATCGTTGCGGCACAAGACGGCTCCATTGCCGGCCTGCTGGGCGCATCGCCAGGCGCGTCGACCGCTGCACCGATCATGCTGAGCGTGCTGCAGAAAGTCTTCAAAGAAAAAGTCGCGACCCCTGAGTGGCAAGCCAAGCTGCACCAGATCGTGCCAAGCTACGGCACTCAGCTGAACAACGATCCGGCCAAAGTGGCACAAGAGTGGGCATACACCGCCAAGATCCTCGAACTGCCAACCCCTCCGGTGATTGGTCAGGCTGCTGCTCCGGCCGCACCTGCAGCTGAAAAAGCTGAAGCACCGAAGGAAAATGCTGCACGTGACATGGCGCTGTAACTAGACGCCATTCGCACAAAAGCCCACTGCACCGGTAACGGTCAGTGGGCTTTTTTTGTGCCACAACCCCCCTGTAGGAGCTGCCGAAGGCTGCGATCTTTTGTTCTAGTTTTGAAAGTCAAAGTCAAAGTCAAAGTCAAAGTCAAAGTCAAAGTCAAAGTCAAAGTCAAAAGATCGCAGCCTGCGGCAGCTCCTACACAGGTTTCGCTTTCGCCAGGTAGGCGCCCAATCGCCGCCCCATCTCTTCGCCGAGAGCCTGCAACACGCTCAATGGCCGCACCATCACTTCGAACTCGACAATCTTCCCGCTCTCATCGAAGCGAATCATGTCGATCCCCTTCAGCTCTTTCGCCCCCACCTTGGCACTGAACTCCAGCACCACATTCAAACCATCGGCAGTCACCAGTTCGCGGTGGTATTTGAAATCTTCAAACACGTCGAACACGGTGTTGAGGATCATCGTCACCACGGGCGCGCCGGGGTAGGGCGAGTGGGCCATAGGTGAGCGGAACACCGCATTTGGATCAAGCAGTTCAGGCAGAGCCTTGAGATTGCCGGTGCGGATCATCTCGTGCCAGCGCTTCAGGGATTCGGCGGCGTTGGGGTGCAGGTTCAGTTCGGACATTGACCACTCCTGGGATTGTTTTTGTTCTTCACGCGACGGCAATCACTCTAGTTCAAAGCGGCGGATTACGAACCTTCGTGTGCCGATCTGAATACCGGGCTATGGGCAGAGCGGATCAGATGGGCATCTGATCCGTATTTTTCTGTTGGATCTGCCTCTGTTTCCGGTTCAGTCAGGCGATCAAAATGGCCCTGCAGTCCGGTCACCTGCGGCAGTCCTTCATCCCGAAGCGCCCGGTGCACCGCAAGCTCGGTATTGAGGAGAGCAGCATGAACAAAATGGCGATTTTCCTGGGTGGGTTTTTGACGTTGACCATTCTGATTGGAATGCTCGCGACGATTTCTCCGGTCTGAGGTGACCTGCTGCATTAGGCGTCCACAGATGTGCAGCGCGAATCGTGGTTAAATTCTGCGCCTCACATCTGTAAACGGACCTCATCCCATGGACGAACGACGTATTCGCGCGCTCGCAATCTGTGTTTTTCACCATAACGGCAAAATTCTGGTTAACGAATTTCGTGACCCGGTCAGCCGGCAAATCTGTTTTCGGCCTGTTGGCGGTGGTATTGAATTCGGCGAGACCAGTGCCGAGGCTATCGTGCGTGAAGTACAGGAGGAGCTGGGGCTGTCCGTGACCGACTTACGCCTGCTCGGCACACTTGAAAGTCTGTTCGTCTACAACGGCAAACCGGGGCATGAGATTGTCCAGGTCTACGATGCGACGTTTGCCGATCCTCGCACGTATGAACGTGCGCAAATTCATGGCCATGAAAGCGACGGGGCTCCCTTCATCATCCGCTGGCATGACAGTGCAAGTTTCAGCGAGCACGGGTCATTGGTTCCAAAGGGATTGCATGAGCTGCTGAAGAGCGCCGGATTGCTTGTTTGAGATCCGGCGAAGGTCTCGATTTCATACTTTTCCGATTACAAACAGTGCGGCGGCCCGAGTGATTGATGTTGTCCGTACCGACCCCTTCGCGAGTAGGCTCGCTCCCACATTGGGTCCGGTTTACGCTGAACCCATGTGGGAGCGAGCGTGCTCGCGAAGGGGCCAGCCGCATCAACCCCGAAAATCAAGGCGCACCAAACACCATCGTCCAGTAAACCCCTTCATCACTGCGCGCCTCACTGGCGAATCCGGCACCGACCTGAGTGAACATCGGGTTCATCAGGTTGGCGCAATGCCCGGGGCTGGCCAGCCATCCAGCCATCGCCTTGCCCGGTGAACTCTGGCCGGCGGCGATGTTTTCGCCGATCTGCCGCCCCCGATAACCCGCCGCCCGGGCGCGATCCGCCGGGAGATCGCCGTCCGGGTCGCGGTGGGCGAAGTAGTTGCCGTAGGCCATGGCCTTGCTGTGTCCTTGCGCGGCGGCGCCCAGCGCGGGGTTCCAGCTCAGCGGACGGGCGGCGGCGAAGCGCTGGCGCCCACACATCCGTGGGCGCGCCCGGGCAGCGTTGACCTCGGCGAGCAGCGCCTTGCCGACGCTGCGGTTGTCGCCGACGCGGCTGTCGAGCACCGGTTGCGCCAGCACCACTTGCCATTCACCACGGGAGCGGCTGACGCCGATGTCGGCGTACTGGGCGTCGAGCAGTGCGGTGCAATGGCTGTGTTGCAACTGTTCAAAGGCTTCCTCGGCATCCCCGGCGCCGACAATGCGGATGCTGCGCACCGCCACCGCCGAATACCCCGAGGACTTCAAGGTCTCGCGCAAGCCACCGCCGTAGCCATAGCCGATCGGCAGCACCAGATTCGATTTCAGCGCCAGTGGTGCCAGGCGCTGGACCGGGCGGCGTTCGCAGCGTTGCGGATGCGCGCGGTAGTCGTTGATGGCCGCTACCAGTTTCCGTTCTTCGCTGGCGTGGGCGGTCTCGGTGAACAGTGGGGCAAGGATCAGCAGGCACAGCGAAACAAAGCGTGATGAGCGAACGGCATGGCGCATGGGACGGCAGGCTCTGGGAAAAGGACAGTGCTGAAGTGGGCAGTCGCGAATTGCGGCGCCACTAGGACTGGGCTTTTCGGACTTGGTTCATGCTGGCCACCTGGCTTTTTTGCGGGGCTGATGCGGGGCAGGCGAGCCGGATTTTGTGCTGTCTGCACTGACCCCTTCGCGAGCAAGCTCGCTCCCACAGGGGATCGCATTTTCAAAAGGAGGGCAGGGCAATCCTGGATTGGGGTTGTCTGCACTGGCGTCTTCGCGAGCAGGCTCGCTTCCACCTTTGCAATGCGTACCTCTGTGGGAGCGAGCTTGCTCGCGAAGGGGCCAGTTCAGCCAACGCAATAATCGGCATCAGCGATTGAGCACATCCCCCATCCACCGCAGATACTGCACCCGCTCGGAAATCGAGTTGTGCCCCGAATCCGGCACCACCCGCAGGGTCGCCACGCCTTTGGGGAAACTCTCCAGCAGTCGCTGTGTGCTGGCCCGTGGAATCACCTCGTCATCGCTGGCGGCCAGCAGCAAGGTCGGCACGCGAACGTGCACGGCGTAGCGGCCCGATTCGAAACGATCCCGGAGCAGCCACTTCACCGGCACCCACGGGTATTGCCGGACGGCGAGTTCTTCGAGGCTGTTGTACGGCGTTACCAGAATCAGCTGTGTCGCCGGGCGCTGACTGGCCAATCGCACCGCCACCCCCGATCCCAGGCTGCGTCCGATCACGGCGATCTGCGGATGGCTGGCGTACACCTGATCGAACAACGCCAGCGCATCTTCGGCAATCGCTTCTTCGGAGGGTGAACCACCACTGCCGCCGAACCCCCGGTAGTTGAGCAAAAACACCGCGTAATCGGGAAAGGCCTCACTGAACGACGGCAGATTGCGCGACACGTCCTCGGCATTGCCGCCGAAGTAGATCAGCGCTTTCGGCCCGGTATGCTCGCGAACGGTCACCCAGACATCAGCATCCGGCATCGCCAGTTTCATCCGGGAATCCGGCGCGGTGACGGCGCTGCCGGATTGGGGAAAGTAGATCAGCGAGCGCTGAAAAATGAACAGCGCTGCGCACAGCAACAGGTAGAGGGCGATGAGCAAGGCGACGAGTGACATCAGCTTTCTGGACATTCGGCTAACTTTAACGGGGCGCGGGTGTTCGCTGTCGCAGTGTAGTCCAGCGCAGCGCACGGGCAGGCGTCGCACACAACGTGCAACAGATTCACGCAGCAGGGGAACCAGCATGAGCCACACTGAGGGTTGCTCCCGTCGCCGATTGCTCACGCTGGCTGCCGGGGTTTCGGCGGTCTTCACCTTCGACCGGGCGCTGGCCACCGCCACGCCGCCGACTGCCACTTCGCCGAGCCAGGCAGGAGACCAGACCATGCAGACCCGCGCCATCCCTTCAAGCTCCGAGCGGCTGCCCATGGTGGGCCTGGGCACGTATCGCGGCTTCGACGTCGCGCCCGGCGACACCGCCTACAAGCAATTGCCGGCAGTGCTCGATGAGCTGTTCAAAAAGGGCGGCACGCTGATCGACAGCTCGCCGATGTACGGCCGCGCCGAGCAGACCACTGGCGAGTTGTTGTCGATCCACGAACCACGCTCGCCGGCCTTTCTGGCGACCAAGGTGTGGACACGCGGGCGCGAGGAGGGCATCGCGCAGATGGAGCAATCCTTCAGCCTGCTGCGCACCGAACGCATCGACCTGATGCAGATCCACAACCTGCTGGACTGGCAAACCCATCTGCCAACCCTGCGCGAGTGGAAAGCCCAGGGCCGCATCCGCTACATCGGCATCACCCATTACACGCCGTCGGCCTACGATGAAGTCGAAGCTGCACTCAAGGCCGAACAGCTCGACTTTTTACAGATCAACTACGCCCTCGACGACCGTGGCGTGGAGAAACGCATTCTGCCGCTGTGCCGCGAGCGCGGGGTGGCGGTGATCTGCAATCGGCCGTTCGGCGGTGGCGGGTTGCTCGCGCGGCTCAAGGGCAAGCCGCTGCCGGCGTGGGTCTCGGACGTGCAGGTCAACAGTTGGGCGCAACTGGCGCTGAAGTTTCTACTGTCGCACCCTGCGGTGATCTGCGTGATTCCCGGCACCGGCAATCCACGCTACATGGCCGACAACGCCGGGGCCGGATTCGGGCCGATGCTCACCGATGCGCAGCGGCATCAGTTGATTGCGCTGTTGGGCTGATCCATCTGTGACAGATCAAGGCTTTAACGCGCAGCTTTATCGCGAACGCGTCTGAAAGACTGTCAGGTCTGACAGTTGGAAGGGCGACCCCAGCACATGATCATGCAGATTCACTGGCTTGAATAAAGCAGGCAGATCATGAACGCTTCAGCCAACAGGCTCGTCGGTTGCGTTGCGGTATGCTTTCTGTTGATGTCATTGGGCGCTTACGCCGCGAGTGCCGAATACATCTGTCTTGGAATGCAGCGCGGGCAAAATACTACTGTCACCGCCAGCTCTCTGGAGGCCGCGAACAAAAAGGCGAAAGCCCAATGGGGGGCGGCGGGTTGCTACAAAAAATGATAGGTCCCGGCAGGTTTTTCACCCGCGATACCGCAACGCCTCCACCAACAACGCGAACGCCGGCGCCGCCTGCCGCCGGCTCGGGTAGTACAGGTGGTAACCGGCGAAAGTCGGGCACCAGTCTGCCAGCACTTGCAGCAGACGCCCGTCGGCAAGATACGGCGCCACGATGTTTTCCGGAATGTAGCTCAGGCCGAAACCGTCCAGTGCGGCGTCGAGTAGCGGGTAGACGCCATTCAGCGTGACTTGACCGGATACTCGCGCCTTGAGGCTTTCGCCGTCCTTCTCGAACTCCCAGGTGTACAGCCCGCCGTTGGTCGGCAGGCGCAGGTTGTTGCAGGCGTGGGTGGTCAGGTCCCGTGGCGTTTGCGGCTTTTCGCGCTTGGCGAAATAGGCCGGCGAGCCGACTACCGCCATGCGCATGTCCGGGCCGATGCGGGTGGCGATCATGCCTTGGGCGACGTCTTCGCCCAGGCGCACCCCGGCGTCGAAACCGAGCCCGGCGATGTCGACGAAACCGTAATCGCAGATCACCTCGACGGCGATGTCCGGATACTGGGGCAGGAATTCCTTGAGCACCGGACGCAGCAGCCAGTTCAGCGAATGATCGGTGGCAATGATGCGGATCCGGCCGGCCGGAGTTTCGCGCAGGTTGCTCAGGGCCGCCAGTTCCTGTTCGATCTCTTCGAAGCGCGGGCCGATGGTTTGCAGTAAATGTTCGCCGGCCTCGGTAGGGGAGACGCTGCGGGTGGTGCGGGTCAGCAGGCGCAGGCCCAGACGCGCTTCAAGGGCGCGAATGGTATGGCTGAGCGCCGATTGCGAAACGCCCAGTTTGGCAGCGGCTTTGGTGAAACTGCGCTCGCGGGCCACAGCGAGGAAGGCGAGCAGGTCACTGGCGTTTTCTCGAAGCATTAATGAGTGTCCTGCATAAGTTATTTCGAATTCTAGTCGATTATCTGAAGAGTACGGCCCGCTAAAGTGACGCAAGTTCCCTGTAGGAGCTGCCGCAGGTTCGGGCCGCGATCGGACGATCTTTTGATCTTTGATCTTTGATCTTCAAAAACAACATCAAAAGATCGCAGCCTGCGGCAGCTCCTACAGGGAGATATCTTTCAGATTTGGAGTCTTGTGATGAATGCACATATCTCAGGCGTCACTGTCACCCCGACTGGCTCACAAGCTTCGGCCTGAGGCCCGGCGGATTGGTTCACCGGCACTGTGCGCGTTGACGCGCCGTTCAAGGGTAGCGAGGCGGCGCGAGTCAGCGGCGCCACGGTGACTTTCGAGCCGGGTGCGCGGACGGCGTGGCACACCCATCCGTTGGGTCAGACGCTGATCGTCACCGCCGGTTCAGGTTTTGTGCAGGAGTGGGGTCAGCCAGTTCGGCAGATCGGCGCCGGCGATACCGTATGGATCGCGCCGCAGGTGAAGCACTGGCATGGCGCCGCGCCGACCACGGCGATGACGCACATTGCGATTGCCGAAGTGCTGGACGGTGAAGTGGTGGAGTGGATGGAACAGGTGAGTGCTGAGCAGTATTTGCGATCCGAGTGACGTGGTTCCCTCACCCCAGCCCTCTCCCTTTGGGAGAGGGTTAGGGTGAGGGGCTTTTTCAGGTTGCTCAGATCATCTCCGGCAACGAATCGAGGATCTTGTCCAGCGTAATCGGATACTCACGCACCCGCGCCCCGGTGGCGTTGTAGATCGCATTCGCCACCGCCGCACTCACGCCGCAAATCCCCAGTTCACCCACACCCTTGGCTTTCATCGGCGATGAAATCGGATCGGTCTCATCGAGGAAAATCACCTCCTGATGCGGGATGTCGGCGTGTACCGGCACCTCGTATCCGGCCAGGTCGTGATTGACGAAGAAGCCCAGCCGCTTGTCCACCGCCAGCTCTTCCATCAATGCGGCGCCGACACCCATGGTCATCGCGCCAATCACCTGGCTGCGCGCGGCTTTCGGGTTGAGAATCCGTCCCGCCGCACACACTGCGAGCATGCGCCGCACGCGGACTTCACCGGTAGCAGCATCCACCGCCACCTCGACGAAATGCGCACCGAACGTCGACTGCTGATACTGTTTGGCGAGGTCGGCGAATTCGATGCTGTCCTCGGCCTCGACCGCGCCGTCTTTTGCCGCATCACGCAACGGCAAGGTCTTGCCTCCAGCGCGTACCTGACCATCAGCGAACTCGACTTCATCACCGGTCATGCCCAGCTTTGTTGCCACCGCTTCGCGCAGTTTCATGCACGCGGCGTACACCCCGGCGGTCGAGCAGTTGCCGCCGAACTGGCCGCCGGAGCCGGACGACACCGGGAAGTTCGAATCGCCCAGATGCACCGTCACCTCCGCCAGAGGTACGCCCATCATCTCGGCGGCGGTCTGGGCAATGATGGTGTAGCTGCCGGTGCCGATGTCGGTCATGTCGGTTTCCACCGTGACCTTGCCGTCGCGCTCCAGCCGCACCCGGGCGCCGGATTTCAGCAGCAAATTGTTGCGGAACGCGGCGGCGACGCCCATGCCGATCAGCCAGCGACCCTCACGACGACTGCCGGGTTTGGCGTTGCGCTGGTTCCAGCCGAATTTCTCGGCGCCGGTCTGCAGGCATTCGATCAGCCGGCGCTGGGAGAACGGGCGCTCGGTTTTCACCGGATCGACTTGCGTGTCATTGAGGATGCGGAACTGCACCGGATCGAGCTTGAGCTGCTCGGCCATCTCGTCCATGGCGATTTCCAGCGCCATCAGCCCCGGCGCTTCACCCGGCGCGCGCATGGAGTTGCCTTCGGGCAGATCCAGTGGCGCCCGGCGCATGGTCACCCGGCGGTTTTCCCCGGCATAAAGCAACTGGCTCGGTTGCGCGGCGACTTCGACCTTGCCGTCCTTGAGGTTGCCCGACCAGCCTTCGTGAGCGATGGCGCTGAGCTTGCCGTCCGCCGTGGCGCCCATCCGAATGCGCTGGATCGTGGCCGGGCGGTGGGTGGTGTTGTTGGCCATTTGCGGGCGGGCGAGGGCGACTTTCACCGGGCGATTGGCCAGGCGCGCACCGAGGGCGGCGAGAATCGCGTCGGCACGAATGAACAGTTTGCCGCCGAAGCCGCCGCCAATGTACGGCGAGATCAAGCGCACGTTTTCCTTGGGCAGGCCAAGGGTGGTGGCGACGTCGCCGACGCTCCAGGCGATCATTTGATTGGAGGTCCACAACGTCAGATGATCACCTTTCCACGCGGCCAGGGTCGCGTGCGGCTCCATCATCGCGTGGGACTGGTCCGGGGTGGTGTAGGTCTGGTCGAACTGCACCGGCGCGGCGGCGAAGGCCTTGTCGAAATCGCCGTGGGTGACGTCGGGCAATTCATCGTCTTCGACACCCTGGTCGCGCACGTTGGCCAGCTCGAACTCGCCTTTGGCCGCGACGTAATCGACCTTGACCAATTGCGCCGCAGCGCGGGCCTGTTCGAAGGTTTCGGCGACCACCAGCGCCACGGCCTGGTGGTAGTGCTGCACCTCGGGCCCGGCCAGCAGCGGTGCCGAGTTGTATTGGCCCTTGCCGAGTTTGCCGGCATTGGCGGCAGTAACGATCGCGAGCACGCCGGGCGCCGCTTGCGCAGCGTCGAGATCGATGTGGCTGATGCGGCCCTTGGCGATGGCCGAACCGACCATGAAACCGTAAGCCTGATTCGCCACGGCCTCGTGCTGCTCGTAGGCATATGGCGCCTGACCGCTGGTTTTCAGCGGGCCTTCGATGCGGTCGGTGGGTTTGCCGACGACCTTGAGTTGGTCGATCGGGTTGGTGGTGGCGGGCGTGTCGAACTTCATGCTTCATCCCTCGCTTGCGCCAACACCGAGCCGAGCGTGCGCTCGACCAGGGTCAGTTTGAATTGGTTGTCGTGGGTTGGCGTGGCACCGTCGAGCAGGCGTTCGCTGACGGCTTTTGCACCTTTGGGCAGCAGCGCGTCGGCGTCTTCGACCCGCCACGGTTTCGGCGCGATACCGCCGACCGCTACGCGGCCGCTGCCGTCCTTTTGCAGGATCAGACCAACCGACACCAGCGCGAAGGCATACGACGAGCGATCGCGCACCTTGTGGTAAATGTGCGTGCCACCGACCGGGGCCGGCAGGGTTACCGAAGTGATGAACTCGCCGGGTGTGAGGCTGGTTTCGATGTTCGGCGTGTTGCCGGGGAGTTGATGGAAATCGGCGATGGCAATGCTGCGCGTACTGCCATCGGGTTTTACCGTTTCTATCTGCGCATCGAGGGCGCGCATCGCAATCGCCATGTCACTCGGGTGGGTGGCGATGCAGGCATCGCTAACGCCGATCAGCCCCAGTTGCCGGCTGACCCCGCCAATCGCCGCGCAGCCACTGCCGGGCTGGCGTTTGTTGCAGGCCTGATTGACGTCATAAAAGTATGGGCAGCGGGTGCGTTGCAGCAGGTTGCCGGCGGTGCTCGCCATGTTGCGCAATTGGCCCGAGGCCCCGGCGAGCAGGGCGCGGGAGAGCAAAGCGTAATCCTTGCGCACGCGGCTGTCGGCGGCCAGATCGGTGTTGCGCACCAGTGCGCCGATGCGCAATCCGCCTTCAGGCGTGGCTTCGATCTGATCGAGGCCCAGGTGGTTGACGTCGATCAGGTGCAGCGGGGTTTCGATGTCGAGTTTCATCAGGTCCAGCAGGTTGGTGCCGCCGGCGATGAACTTCGCGCCTTCGACCTGCGCCGCCAGCGTTGCGGCTGCGGCGGGGGAGTCGGCGCGGCTGTAATTGAACGCTCTCATGCTGGCACCTGCGCGACTTCAGTGATGGCTTCGATGATGTTCGAGTAGGCGCCGCAGCGGCAGATGTTGCCGCTCATGCGCTCCTGGAATTCGCTGGCGATCAGTTGCGGCGCTTCGGTCAGGCTCGGGCTGGCGTGGCTGGGAATGCCCTCGCGGATTTCCTTGAGCACCGCCACCGCCGAACAGATCTGCCCCGGCGTGCAATAGCCGCATTGATAACCGTCGTGCTTGATGAACGCGGCCTGCATCGGGTGCAGGTTGTCGGGCATGCCGAGGCCTTCGATGGTGGTGATCTCGCTGCCCTCGTGCATGACTGCAAGCGTCAGGCAGGCGTTGATCCGCCGGCCGTCGGCGATGACGGTGCAGGCGCCGCACTGGCCGTGGTCGCAGCCTTTTTTGCTGCCGGTCAGGTGCAGGTGCTCGCGCAGGGCGTCGAGCAGGGTGGTGCGGTTGTCGACCTCAAGGGCTTGGGGTTTACCGTTGACGTTGATCGTCAGTTTGGCCATGGCGGGCTGCTCCAGACTGGCCGCATAGGCCTTGAGGCTGATGAAGGGGGGCATTGCAAACGCGGCGGCGGTGACCGCGCCGAGGATCAGGAATCTTCGTCGGGAAATCGTCATGCTTCGATTCCTCTCTGGCTTAATCAGGACGGCAGGGATTGAAGGGCCCAAACGGGCGCGCCGGCATGTTTGCCGGTCTCGTTCTTGGAATGACCTGCGCGGAGGGGAAAAGGTTTTTGCGGATTTGCGCTATAGAGTTATGCGCAGGATTCATTAATGAGCTGGGCGACGCTTGACCTTGTGGGAGCTGGCTTGCCAGCGATGGGGTCGTGTCAGTCAGCATTGCTTGAATGACACACCGCCATCGCGGGCAAGCCCGCTCCCACAGGGATTGTGATTAATGCCCGCCAACCACCATGTGCGTGAACGGCGCCACATACGCCTGCAAGGTGACAAGCCCGCCCACCAGCACCGCCAGCACGATCGAGTGGAAGAACACGTAGCGCAGAATCTCGCCCTCATGCCCATACCAGCGGGTGGCGGTGGAGGCGACCACGATCGATTGCGCATCGACCATTTTGCCCATGACCCCGCCGGAACTGTTGGCCGCCGCCATCAGCACCGGGTTGATGCCGAGCTGTTCCGAGGTCACCCGTTGCAGTCCGCCGAACAGCACGTTCGAGGCTGTGTCCGATCCAGTCAATGCCACGCCGAGCCAGCCGAGCAGGGTGCCAAACATCGGGTAGAACACCCCCGTCGCAGCGAATGCCAGACCCATGGTGGCGTCCAGTCCGGAATAACGCGTGAGAAATCCCAGCGCCAGCATCGCGGCAATGGTGATCAGCGAAAAGCGCACCACCCACAACGTGCGCAGGTATTGCTTGATCAGTTGCGGGATCGAATAGCCCATCAGCAAACCGCCAACGATTGCCGCGAGCAGAATGCCGCTGCCGGTGGCGGTGAACCAGGTGAACTTGTAGATCGCTTCTTCGGCTTTCGGCGCCGCCACTACGGGCGGGACTTTCTGCACTTGCAGGTGCAGGGTGGTGAAGGTCAGCGCCGGCGAGAAAATCGGGTTGGCCTCGCTCAACGGTTTGCCTTGCGGATCGAGTTTCACCGAATGCGTCACCGGGTCCAGCGCCGGGCGCACGTCGAAGATGTTCTTGAAGCCCTGGGTGCCCCAGGCAAACACGAACACGGTGAGGATGATCCACGGCATCCACGCACGCATCACCGCCGGGCGCGCCTGATCGCTGAAGGGGGCGCTGGCGGTGACTTTTTCTTCCTCGACCCGGGAGTTGTCGACCCGCCCGGACAGGGCGGCCGAGGTGTACACCGTCGTCGGTTTCCAGACCCGCAGAAACAGGGTCAGGCAGGCCATGGAAATCAGCGCGGCGATCACGTCCACCAGCATCGGCCCGTGGTAGTTCGACACGAGGAACTGCGGCACGGCGAAGCTGACTCCGGCCACCAGAATCGCCGGCCAGATCTCCAGCATCTTGCGCCACCCGGCAAACGCCCAGATCAGCCAGAACGGCACCAGCACCGAGAAAAACGGTAACTGCCGACCGACCATCATCGACAGCTCCATCTCGTCCAGCCCGGTGACTTTGGCCAGGGTGATGATCGGCGTGCCGAGGGCGCCGAACGCCACCGGGGCGGTGTTGGCAATCAGCGCTAGTCCCGAGGCGGCCAATGGCGAAAAACCGAGGCCGATCAGAATCGCCCCGGTCACCGCCACCGGCGTACCGAACCCGGCCGCGCCTTCGAAAAACGCACCGAAGCAGAACGCGATCAACAGCAACTGCAAACGCCGGTCATCGGTGATCCGCGCCAGAGAATCCTGCAGCACTTTGAACGAGCCGTTCTCGGTGGTCAGGCGGTGCAGAAAGATGATGTTGAGCACGATCCAGCCGATCGGCAGCAAACCATTGGCCGCACCGAACAAGGCCGCCGAGCCGGCCATGCTCGCCGGCATGCCGAAGGCGAAGATCGAGATGAGCAGGGCCGAAGCCAATGCCAACAGTGCGGCCAGATGCGCCTTGACGTGAAAGAACGCCAGCGCCGCGAGCATCACCACTACCGGCACCGCGGCCATGAGCGTGGAGATCAACGGGTTGCCGAACGGGTCGTAAATTTGCTGCCAGACCATGGTCCACCTCTGCTTGTTGTTATCGAGGCGCAGATCCGTTGCGTGGGAGTCGCTAAGCAGCAGTATAGGTGGCATTTCGCCGCTGCCCGGATGCCGGCGGCGGGCCGATCAACGGTCGTGGACGGGCAGTGAATCAAAGTCCTTTTGTCCGGTCGTATCAGCGGCTGCGCGCACTGCGTCCTGAAGGCGCGGGCAGTGACAGCCGTTCCGTGGTCAAGACCTTGGTGTTAGGGAAGTTTGAATGAAGCGTGCAACAACCTTGCTGTTGACGATATCCGCCGCTGTTTTGCTGGCTGGCTGTGTGGCGGATTTTGATGATGATCATCGCCACGGACGACATTACGACCGTGATCATGGGCGCTATGACGACCACGACCGACGTTGGGATGACCGCGACGATGGTCGTCGCGACGGGCGTCGTTACTATCGTGATCGCGACGATGACTGAGTAGGAATCAAAAGGGCGTTCCCGCAACGGGAACGCCCTCGTCGATTAAAAATGAGCGCTCGCCCGGACGCTGGTTTGCGCAGGCGCGGTGGCCTCGAGATCCAGCAAATGGGTGGCGAGTATGTCGCTCAGAAAACGGAACTGATCGTTGATGCCCACCACTTCATTGCTGAAATGATTGCTCGCGGCGGGCATCAGCACATCGTCGAAATCTTCGTTGAACAGCAGCGCTTGGGTCTTGCGCGAGACAACCTGCTGGTCGTAGTAGTTGCTGCCGAACACCGGGAAGCTCACGGAGAGGGTGATGGTGCGAATCATGATGGGTACTCCTCGTTGCGTCTCGGATGGGTGAATCGTGCCTTCGCCGGGCGGCGGGCGGAAGGCAATCGTGGCGATGGTGAATATCGACGGCGTTGATGGTTGAGAGGTGGGGTGGATTGACTGGCCTCATCGCTGGCAAGCCAGCTCCCACAGGTTTTCGGCTGTTCATTGGATTTATGGCCACTGAAAATCTCCATGGAGCTGCCAAGCCAGCTCCCACGGGTTTTCGGATGTTCATTGGATTCATATTCACTGAAGATCTCTGTGGGAGCTGGCTTGCCAGCGATGGCGTCGGTACAGCCAACATCCTCGGAAACTGACACACCTATACTCAATGCTGTCTCCCTCCACTCAAGGACTTCACCACCGTGAACCTGCGTGCGCTGGTCGTCGCCGCACTGTGTCTGCTGGCTGGCTGCGCCACCTCGGCCCGGTCCCCGGTGGCACCGTCGGCCGTGGTGGTGTCACCCGCCACCTGGCAGCAGATCGACCGCGACATCGTCAGCGCCTCGCAGCAATCCACCGAGCAAGTGAAAGTATTTGCCCGGGGTTCGATGGAACATTGGCGCACTCGCGTCTATCAGCAAACTGAAGAAAATTTCATTCCGTGGTTCAGCAGCTACTGGACCCAGGAATGGCTGTCGATGAAAGTCAGCTGGTACACCATCAGTGCCGGCGGCGAACAGGACGCTTCGGCCAAGCGCCTGGCGAGCTATCTGCTTGAGCAATATCAGGAAAGAGTGCTGGCACCGGTGGCGGTGGAGATCGATCCGGATGCGATCCTCGGGCAGGCCACGGCGTTCTATGCGCAACTGATGGCCCAGCAGATGCCGCTCATCGCCCAGCGCTATGGCGTGCCGGTTGCGCAACTCAACGGACGCTTGCAGAAGGTTCCGGCCATCGCCCTCGGGCCGCCGCCGGCGCGTGATGCTTCGTTGTATCAGGTCATCAGCACCGAGCCGCTGAACACCTTGCCGGCGTATGCCGCGCTGATCGACAAGATCCACACCGAGGGCGGCAGCAAGGGTATCGCCTCGACCGACGCCGGCATGGCGCCTGTGGCCAAGCGCGCCAGCCAGCGGATGGAAGCGGAAATGGCCCCGCGCGGAGCGGCCAGTGCGGTGGCGGCTGCGGCGGGCAAGTTGGTCGGCGGGGTGATCTCGATTGGCGTGGCGGGCATCCGCGCGATCATCCAGGCCAACGACCGGCCTGACAGCGAAGCGCTGATTCGCAGCAGCCTGGGCAGCACGTTCGACAAGGCCTGGGCGAAATTGCTGCAGAACCCGACCACCGGGGTCATGGCCGGAACGCTGCATATCGCCGGGCAGGTCGAGGGCAGCCTTGGCGGGGGCGAACAACCGTCGGTCGGGCAGGGCGTGAATCGTGTCGAATGGCAACCGCCGCAATCGACTACCCGGCAGATCGAACCCAACGTACAAGGAGAATGAACATGTCTTACATCGATATCTTTGTCGCGCCTGTGCCGAATGCCAACCGCGAGCAGTACAAAAAACATTGTGAGATCGCAGAGAAACTGTTCAAGGAATACGGAGCGAAGGAGGTGGTTCAGTGCTGGGGCGATGACGTGCCGGAGGGCAAAGTCACGTCATTCCCGATGGCGGTAAAACTCAAGGAAGGCGAGACCGTTTCGGCCGGCTGGCTGATCTGGCCGGACAAAGCCACCCGTGATGCCGGCATGGCGAAAATGATGGAAGACCCGCGCATGCAACCGGACGTCAACCCGATGGGGTTTGATGGTCAGCGCATGATCTTTGGCGGCTTCAAAAAACTTCTTGAACCCTGATATGGCCTGTAGGAGTGAGCCTGCTCGCGATGGCGGAGTTTCAGTCAACGGGTTTGCAAAATGTGCCGGCCTCTTCGCGGGCAAGCCACGCTCCCACAGGTTCTGCTGAGATGCCGCGATTATCCATACGCCATAAAACTGTGGGGCGAGCCTGGAGTTGTGGCGTGCGCACGATTGTCGTCATCCTGCAGAACCCTGTGGGAGCGGGCTTGCCCGCGAAGAGGCCAGCACAGCCAATATCTCCATTGCTGACCCACCGCCATCGCGAGCAGGCTCACTCCCACCCTGGAGCTGTGGCGTGGCCACGATTGTCGTCATCCTGCGAAACCCTGTGGGAGTGAGCCTGCTCGCGATGGCGTCAGTACAGCCAATATCTCTTTTGCTGACCCACCGCTTTCGCGAGCAAGCTCGCTACCACCCTGAAGTTGTGGCGTGCGCACGATTGTCGTCGTCCTGCGAAACCCTGTGGGAGCGGGCTTGCCCGCGAAGAGGTCGGCACAGCCAATATCTTCATGGCTGACCCACCGCCATCGCGAGCAAGCTCGCTCCTACAGGAAATTGTGGTCACTCTGCAGAGGGGGTGATCCGGCAGCCTTTGCGGTTGCGGATTTGTTCTTCCGTCGGCCGTTCGCGCACGAATTCGAATCGAGGTTCACCCTCGCTGTAATGCACCAGCCAGCCCCATTCCAGTTCGGTTTCATCCTGCCCGGGGCTGGGTGGCTTGGCCCACCAGGGTTCTTTGCTGAGGATCTCGCGCATGGCGGCCTCCGGTTCGATGGCAATCCTTGAACTATAGCCGGCTGTCGCGAGTCGTCAGAAAAGGCTGTGTAGAATCGGCTGATCGACGAGCGAAGGAGCAGGGCCATGACCGATGATGCGCGCAGGGATGAACCGTTCAAGCGACTGTTTTTCGCCCTCGACTGTGCGCCACCGCAGCGCAAGGCCATAGCCCAATGGCGCGGCGATCTGGGCCTGCGCACTGGAAAACCGGTGCCGGCGGATAACTTTCACCTGACGTTGCTGTTCCTTGGTGCCGTGCCGCTGGCGCGGATCCATGAGGTCTGCGAGGCCGCCGGCAAGGTGCGCACGCCGGGTGAGCCGTTGCGGATTGTGCTGGATCGGCTGCAGGTCTGGCATCGCGCCGGGATTCTGTCTTTGGCGCCGGAGCAGGCCCCGCCGGCCTTGTTGCGTCTGGTGTATGCGCTGGAGCAGGCAATGCTGCCGTTCGGTTTCGAAGAATCACCACGCGAGTTTCGCCCGCACCTGACCCTGGCTCGGGACTATCGGGCAGAAGAGCCGGAATCCACCACGCCGCCGGAATTCTTCCTGCGTGCCGAGCGCTTCGCCCTGTTCGAATCGCACAAGGGTCGCTACCGGATTCTGCAGGATTGGCCACTGAATTGAGCGCAGAAAAAAAGGCGCCCGAGGGCGCCTGAAATTCACCTGAGCCGAGGGAGCCAGGTGAGGCCGTTCATTGCAGGGTGCAGCGGTGGTAAGGCGCTGCGTGAACGGGAAACCGCAAATTCTGCTCTCACGAAAAAATGGTGTCCGGCACAATTTTCAATGTGAGCGCTCAACCCTGTGGGAGCTGGCTTGCCAGCGATTGGGGCGGCACATCCAACATCGTCGTTGACTGACTCATCGCCATCGCTGGCAAGCCAGCTCCCACAGGTTTTCCAGTCTTGTCACAATCTTCAATCAGCCGGATTATTTGCCGAGCTTCACCCGGGTCCAGCCGCGGGTCATGATCCGCTGGGTGGCAATCGGTTGATCCGGCACCGCGTACAGCGTCGCCATAACTGCCTGCGACGGATACGAACCCGGGTCGTTGCGGATCGCTTCGTCCACCAGTGGCGTCGCCGCCGCGTTGGCGTTGCTGTAGCCGTTGCTGTTGGTGATCTCGGCGATGATGTCCGGGCGCATCAGGAAATTCATGAACAGGTACGCATTGTCGACATTGGCGGCATCACGCGGGATGGCGACCATGTCGTAGAAACTGCCGGCGCCTTCCTTCGGAATGCTGTAATCGATCTGCACCTTGTTGCCGGCTTCCACCGCACGGGCCTTGGCCTGCAGCACGTCACCGGAGTAACCGACCGCCACGCAGATGTTGCCGTTGGCCAGGTCCGAGATGTACTTCGAGGAATGGAAGTACGCCACGTACGGGCGGATCTTCATGAACAGCGCTTCGGCTTCGAGGATATGCGCCTTGTCCTTGTCGTTCACCGGGTAGCCCAGATAGTGCAGGGCGGCCGGGATCATTTCGGTCGGCGAATCGAGGAAGCTGATGCCGCAGGCTTTCAGCTTCTCGGCGTTTTCCGGCTTGAACAGCAAGTCCCAGGAGTTGGTCGGGGCCTTGGCGCCGAGCACTTCCTTGACCTTGTCCGGGTTGTAGCCGATGCCAATCGAGCCCCACATGTACGGGAACGCGTGGGCGTTGTCCGGATCACTGGCGGCGGCGTTTTTCAGCAGCACCGGGTTGAGATTCTTCCAGTTCGACAGCTTGGATTTGTCGAGCGGCTGATAGACCCCGGCCTTGATCTGCTTGGCCAGGAAACTGTTGGACGGCACGACGATGTCGTAGCCGGATTTACCCGCCAGCAAACGCGCCTCGAGGGTCTCGTTGCTGTCGAACACGTCGTAGGTCACGCGGATGCCGGTCTCGTCTTCGAACTTCTTGACGGTGTCCGGCGCGATGTAATCGGACCAGTTGTAAACACGCAGCACCTTGTCGTTGGCCTGGACGCCCGTGGCGATTGCGCCCATTAAGGACAGTGTCAGCAGAGTCCTGCCAAACATTTTCATCGGTGAAACTCCATTCTTTTTATTCAAAAACACAACACAAAACCTGATGTACACACATCTCTGTGGCGAGGGAGCTTGCTCCCGCTTGAGCGCGCAGCGCTCACAAGCTTTTGGGGCTGCTGCGCAGCCCAGCGGGAGCAAGCTCCCTCGCCACAAGAGCAATCTTGCATTAAGCAGTCGCTGCGGATCGCTGAGGCTGCCACGCCTCATTCGCCGTCTGATCCATCGCTTCCTGAATCGCCTTCTTGCGATTGGCCTCTGCCTTGCGACCGAAATACCAGACGAGGAAAGTCACCAGCGACACCGCCAGCAGAATCAGGCTCGCCACAGCGTTGATCTCAGGCTTGACGCCCAGACGCACCGCCGAGAACACTTCCATCGGCAGCGTGGTCGAACCCGGGCCGGAAACGAAGCTCGCCAGCACCAGGTCGTCCAGCGACAGGGCGAACGACATCATCCCGCCCGCTGCCAGCGACGGCGCGATCATCGGAATGGTGATCAGGAAAAACACCTTGAACGGCTTGGCCCCCAGATCCATCGCGGCTTCTTCGATCGACAGATCCAGTTCACGCAGGCGGGCGGAGACTACCACCGCCACATAGGCTGCACAAAACGTGGTGTGGGCGATCCAGATGGTGACGATGCCACGCTCCTGCGGCCAGCCGATCAACTGCGCCATCGCCACGAACAGCAGCAACAGCGACAGGCCGGTAATCACCTCAGGCATTACCAGCGGCGCCGTCACCAGACCACCGAACAGCGTACGACCCTTGAAGCGCGTCACCCGAGTCAGGACGAAGGCGGCGAGGGTGCCCAAGGCCACAGCGGCAATCGCGGTGTAGCAGGCGATTTCCAGCGAGCGCACCACCGAGCCCATCAGCTGCGTGTTGTCGAGCAGGCCGACGTACCACTTCACCGACCAGCCGCCCCACACCGTCACCAGTTTCGAGGCGTTGAACGAGTAGATCACCAGAATCAGCATCGGCAGATAAATGAACATCAGGCCGAAGATCAACATGAACTTGGAAAAACCGAAGCGTTTCATCCCCGTGCCTCCATCTCTTTGGCCTGGCTGCGGTTGAACAGCAGAATCGGCACAATCAGGATCAACAGCATCACCACCGCCAGCGCAGACGCCACCGGCCAGTCGCGGTTATTGAAGAACTCTTGCCACAGCACGCGACCGATCATCAGCGTCTCCGGGCCACCCAGCAGTTCCGGGATCACGAACTCGCCGACCACCGGAATGAACACCAGCATGCAGCCGGCGATAACGCCGTTCTTGGCCAGCGGCACGGTGATTTTCCAGAAGTTGTTGAAGTTGCTCGAACCCAGATCCGACGCCGCTTCCAACAGGCTGCCATCGTGCTTCACCAGGTTGGCGTACAACGGCAGCACCATGAATGGCAGGTACGCATACACCACGCCGATATACACCGCGGTGTTCGTGTTGAGGATCTCGATCGGGTGATCGGTGAGCCCGGTCCACATCAGAAACGCGTTGAGTAGACCGTTGTTGCTGAGGATGCCCATCCACGCGTAAACACGGATCAGGATCGCGGTCCAGGTCGGCATCATGATCAACAGCAGCAGGACGTTTTGCGCTTCCTTGCTCGCTTTGGTGATCGCATACGCCATCGGGAAACCGATCACCAGGCACATCATCGTGCTCAGTGCCGCGACTTTCAGCGAACCGAGGTAGGCCGACAGGTACAGCTCGTCTTCGCCGAGCATGGTGTAGTTGCCGATGTTGAGCATCAGCTGAAATTTCTGTTCGGCGTAGGTGTAGATCTCCGAGTAAGGCGGGATCGACAGCGCGGCTTCCGAGAAACTGATCTTCATCACCAGGAAGAACGGCAACATGAAGAACAGGAACAGCCAGATGAACGGGATGCCGATGACGAACTTTCGCCCGCTGGGCACCAGGCGCTGGACTTGGTG
>NZ_JBIVMY010000017.1:73272-112363 GCF_044753325.1 Pseudomonas sp. NPDC088414
CCCGCTCCGAACAAGGCGCAGCAATAGAAGATAGAAGGTTCTCATGAGCGCAGTACCACGCCGCTGTCGTCTTCCCACCACACGTAGACCTTGTCGTCCCAGGTCGGCCGCGCGCCACGGCGTTCGGCGTTGGCCATGAACGACTGGACGATCTTGCCGCCGGGCAGCTCGACGTAGAACACCGAGTGGCCGCCGAGGTAGGCGATGTCATGCACCTTGCCTTCGGACCAGTTGTAGCGGACTTCGGGTTTGATGGTGCTGACGAGCATTTTTTCCGGACGGATCGCGTAGGTGATCGACTTGTCCTGCACCGAGGTGCTGACGCCGTGACCGACATAGATCTTCTGCTGCAGGTCCGGGCTGTGGATGATCGCGTGACCCTCAAGGTCTTCCACCACGGTGCCGTCGAAGGCGTTCACGTTACCGATGAATTCGCAGACCATGCGGCTGACCGGTGCTTCATAGATGTCCACCGGGCTGCCGATCTGGGCGATCCAGCCGAGGTGCATGATCGCGATGCGCTCGGCCATGGTCATGGCCTCTTCCTGGTCGTGGGTCACCATCACGCAGGTCACGCCGACGCGCTCGATGATCTCCACCAGTTCCAGTTGCATCTGCGAGCGCAGCTTTTTATCCAGCGCGCCCATCGGCTCGTCGAGCAGCAACAGCTTTGGACGTTTAGCGAGGGAGCGGGCGAGGGCGACGCGCTGGCGCTGACCGCCGGACAACTGATGGGGTTTGCGTTTGGCGTATTGGGTCATGTGCACCAGGCGCAGCATCTCTTCGACGCGGGCGTCGATTTCGCTGGCCGGCAAACGGTCCTGCTTGAGGCCGAAGGCAATGTTCTGTGCCACGGTCATGTGCGGGAACAGCGCGTAGGACTGGAACATCATGTTGATCGGCCGCTCGTACGGCGGCATGTCGGTGATGTCCACACCGTCGAGCAGAATCCGCCCTTCGGTCGGGCGCTCGAAACCGGCGAGCATGCGCAGCAGGGTCGATTTGCCCGAACCGGAGCCGCCGAGCAGGGCAAAGATTTCGCCCTGATGGATCTCCAGGGACACATCGTCCACGGCCGTGGTTTCGTCGAACTTCTTGGTGACACGATCGACTTTCACCAGAACCTTTTTCGGTTGCTGGTGGCCTTCAAGTGCCTTCCGGTAAGTGCTGGAGGCGTTTGCCATGTGAAACTCCCAACAGGTTTCGTTCGCTCGGCCAACGTGGCCGGGCTTAAGTGGATTGCAAGCCAGGGGAAACAATCCTCGCCACACATGGCCCCTGTAGGAGCTGCCGAAGGCTGCGATCTTTTGATCTTGATCCTGAAAAACAAAATCAAAAGATCGCAGCCTTCGGCAGCTCCTACAGGGATCGCATTGGCTGCGGGTTACCCTGACCTGGTCGGCGCCGCCGTCCTGGCTGCCTGGGTCGTACTTGTTGTTATTACGGTTTGTTGTTTTCACGGATGACGGATGCGCACACGCGCCGCCGCCGACCCCGTGGGGGCAGTAAACAGTTTTGGAATCCTGGGTGGTGTCAGCGCTGGTTGCGTCGCGCCGCCCGTTGCCGGCAAGCCGCGCCGAACGCCTGGAAAATCTTCAGATAGTTCGGGTTGTCCAGCACTTGCCATTCCGGGTGCCATTGCACGCCAAGGGCAAAGGTCGGGCTGTGCTCGACCGAGATCGCCTCGATCAGGCCATCCGGCGCCACCGCTTCGGCACGCAGGCCGGGGGCGAGGCGGTCGATGCCCTGACTGTGAATCGAGTTGACCTGGAACTCGCCCGGCAACTCCAGCGCTTCGAACACGCCACCGGCCAGCACCGTGACGGCATGCGCCGGTGCGTATTGCACGGCCACGTCCGGGCTGTCGGCTTCGCGGTGATCGAGCATGCCCGGCAGCTCATGCACCTTCTGGTGCAGGCTGCCGCCGAAGGCCACGTTCATCTCCTGGAAGCCACGGCAGATGCCGAGTACCGGAACGCCCGCCGCAATGGCTGCACGCAATAAAGGAAGGGTAGTGGCGTCCCGCGCCGGATCGTGATCCGTACCGGGTTCGCTGGCCGGACCTTGATAGTGGAAGGGCTCCACGTTCGAGGGTGAGCCGGTCAGCAACAGACCGTCGAGTTGACCGAGCAGGTCTTCGATTTCAGTCAGTTTGCCAAGGGAAGGAATGACCACTGGAAGACCCTGAGCGCCAACGCTGACAGCACGTACGTACTTGTCGCCGCTGATGTGATAGGGGTGCAGGCCAATCTGTTTGACGCACGCAGTAACGCCGATCAATGGCTTGAATGCCATTTTTATTCACCTCGAAGTTTGACACTTGAACGAGCTTTTCCGGAGCTTAGCCTCGTTGATTTTAATTAACAACTGCCATGTAAAAAATTCTAAACGCCGTTCATCCAATCTTCATGATTCCAGGCCTTGCGGCGCCTGCATTGGCACGAGAGTGTTAAAAAAAGCCCGAAAAATAAACGCTGAGCGGTCGGGTGTTCGCTATTGACTTCACTTTGCCTTTCGGATTGACTGGCTCGGCGAAACAGCGGTGAACATAATAATTAACAGCTAAATAGGTGCATCATGTCGGTCCCTCTGCGTGCCGTTCAACTCAACGAAGCAAACGCATTCCTTAAGAAACATCCTGAGGTTTTGTACGTCGACCTTCTGATTGCAGACATGAACGGTGTGGTGCGCGGCAAGCGCATCGAGCGCACCAGTCTTCACAAGGTTTACGAGAAAGGCATCAACCTGCCGGCCTCGCTCTTCGCTCTCGACATCAATGGCTCCACGGTGGAAAGCACCGGCCTGGGTCTGGACATCGGCGACGCCGACCGCATCTGCTACCCGATCCCGGGCACCCTGAGCATCGAGCCGTGGCAGAAGCGTCCAACCGCACAACTGCTGATGACCATGCACGAGATCGAAGGCGAGCCGTTCTTCGCCGACCCGCGTGAGGTGCTGGCCAATGTGGTGCGCAAATTCGACGAACTGGGGCTGACTATCTGCGCCGCGTTCGAACTCGAGTTCTACCTGATCGACCAGGACAACGTGAACGGCCGTCCGCAGTCGCCACGTTCGCCGGTTTCCGGCAAGCGTCCGGTGTCGACTCAGGTGTACCTGATCGACGATCTCGACGAATACGTCGACTGCCTGCAAGACATCCTCGAAGGCGCGAAAGAGCAGGGCATCCCGGCGGACGCGATCGTCAAGGAAAGCGCCCCGGCGCAGTTCGAAGTCAACCTGCATCACGTCTCCGACCCGATCAAGGCCTGCGATTACGCGGTGCTGCTCAAGCGTCTGGTGAAGAACATCGCCTACGACCACGAGATGGACACCACCTTCATGGCCAAGCCGTATCCGGGCCAGGCGGGCAACGGTCTGCACGTACACATTTCGATCCTGGACAAAGAAGGCAACAACATCTTCGCCAGCGAGGATCCCGAGCAGAACGCCGCGCTGCGACACGCGATCGGCGGTGTGCTGGAGACCCTGCCTGCGCAAATGGCGTTCCTCTGCCCGAACGTCAACTCGTACCGTCGCTTCGGTGCACAGTTCTACGTGCCGAACTCGCCGAGCTGGGGCATCGACAACCGCACCGTTGCAGTCCGTGTACCGACCGGTTCGGCCGACGCCGTGCGCATCGAGCATCGCGTGGCTGGCGCCGACGCCAACCCGTATCTGCTGATGGCCTCGGTGCTGGCCGGTATCCACCACGGCCTGACCAACCAGATCGAGCCGGGCGCGCCGGTTGAAGGCAACAGCTACGAGCAGAACGAACAGAGCCTGCCGAACAACCTGCGCGATGCGTTGCGCGAGCTGGACGACAGCGAAGTCATGGCCAAGTACATCGACCCGATGTACATCGACGTGTTCGTCGCGTGCAAGGAAAGCGAGCTGGCCGAGTTCGAGAACTCGATCTCCGACCTTGAGTACAACTGGTATCTGCATACGGTGTGATGGTTTCGGCCCTCAAAAGCCAAGAGCCCCTCACCCTAACCCTCTCCCGGAGGGAGAGGGGACTGACCCGGCGATGCTTGGGAAATCCTGCGACCTGAACCTGCTTTACCGAATCCATAATCGACTCGGTCATTCAGGTCGGCGCAACTCCCGAGACAACTCGGTCGGTCCCCTCTACCTCCGGGAGAGGGCCAGGGTGAGGGCAGCCATCTCAAGCCAGACACGACACCCCCAATTCCCCCTTGTCGAGCCACAACAATGACAACCACACGCAACGACTGGGAACAACGCTTCCAGTCCCTGAGCATCGAATCCCGCGCGTTCATCAACGGTGAATACCGCCCGGCGATCAGTGGCGATACCTTCGAGTGCCTGAGCCCCGTCGATGGCCGTTTCCTCGCCTCCGTGGCCAGCACCGATGAAGCCGACGCCAACCTCGCCGTCGAAGTCGCGCGCCAATCGTTCAACTCCGGCGTGTGGGCCAACAAAGCCCCGGCCGAGCGCAAACGCATCCTGATCCGCTTCGCCGATCTGATCCTGCAACACCAGGAAGAACTGGCGCTGCTGGAAACCCTCGACATGGGCAAACCGATCAGCGACTCGATGAGCATCGACATCCCGGCGACCGCCAACGCGATCCGCTGGAGCGCCGAAGCGATCGACAAGATCTACGATGAAGTTGCCGCCACGCCGCACGACCAGCTCGGTCTGGTGACCCGCGAGCCATCCGGCGTAGTCGCTGCGATCGTGCCGTGGAACTTCCCGCTGATCATGGCCAGCTGGAAATTCGCCCCGGCACTGGCGGCGGGCAACTCGTTCATCCTCAAGCCTTCGGAAAAGTCGCCGCTGACTGCAATTCGCATCGCCCAGCTGGCGCTGGACGCGGGCATTCCGAAAGGCGTGTTCAACGTGCTGCCGGGCTTCGGCCATACCGTCGGCAAGGCGCTGGCGCTGCACATGGACGTCGACGTGCTGGCCTTCACCGGCTCCACGGCGATTGCCAAGCAACTGATGATTTATGCCGGCCAAAGCAACATGAAACGCGTCTGGCTCGAAGCTGGGGGCAAGAGCCCGAACGTGGTGTTTGCCGACGCCCCGGACTTGCGTGTGGCAGCTCAGGCAGCAGCCGGCGCCATTGCCTTCAACCAGGGCGAAGTGTGCACCGCCGGTTCGCGCCTGCTGGTGGAACGTTCGATTCGCGAGCAGTTCATTCCGCTGCTGGTGGAAGCGCTGCAAGCGTGGAAACCGGGGCACGCGCTTGACCCGGCCACCACCGTCGGCGCGGTGGTCGATCAGCGGCAACTGGACAACGTGCTGCGCTACATCAGCATCGGCCGGGAGCAGGGCGCCGAGCTGATCGCCGGTGGTCGACGCACCCTCGAAGAGACCGGCGGCACTTACATCGAGCCGACGATTTTCGACGGCGTGACCAACGCCATGACCATCGCCAAGGAAGAAATCTTCGGCCCGGTGCTGTCGCTGATCACCTTCGACACCGTTGAAGAAGCGCTGCAGATCGCCAACGACAGCATCTTCGGCCTCGCCGCCGGTGTCTGGACCAGCAACCTGAGCAAGGCGCACACCTTCGCCCGTGGCCTGCGGGCCGGCAGCGTCTGGGTCAACCAGTACGACGGCGGCGACATGACCGCACCGTTCGGTGGCTTCAAACAGTCGGGCAACGGTCGCGACAAATCGCTGCACGCGTTCGACAAGTACACCGAGCTGAAAGCGACCTGGATCAAGCTCTGATTTTCTACAGCGGTGGTCGCTTGATAAGCGACCCTCGGAGAACAATAAAATGAAGCAACAACACGTCAACAGCTACTACGCCGCCACCCGCAACGAAGTCATCGACTTCCCGACCCTTGAAGAGTCGGTCGAGTGCGACGTCTGCATCATCGGCGCGGGCTACACCGGCCTGTCCTCGGCGCTGTTCCTCACCGAAGCGGGCTATAAAGTCACGGTGCTGGAAGCGGCGAAAGTCGGCTACGGCGCCAGCGGTCGCAACGGCGGGCAACTGGTCAACTCCTACAGCCGCGACGTCGATGTGATCGAAGAACGCTACGGCGACAAGACGGCGGAAATCCTCGGCAGCATGATCTTCGAGGGCGCCGACATCATCCGTTCGCGGATCAAGGAATACGACATCAAATGCGACTACCGCCCGGGCGGCATTTTCGCAGCGATGAACAAGAAACAGCTCAACGGCCTGGCGGAACAAAAGCGCAGTTGGGAACGTTACGGCAACAAAAACCTGCAGATGCTCGACGCCGCCGACATCCGTCGCGAAGTCGGCTCCGACGCCTACGTTGGCGGCCTGCTGGACCTGCAGGGCGGCCACGTTCACCCGCTGAACCTGGCCCTCGGTGAAGCCGCGGCCATCGTGCGTCTGGGCGGCAAGATCTACGAGCAGTCCGCTGCCGTGGAAATCAAATACGGTGAGCCGAACGTGGTGCGCACCGCCAAAGGCCAGGTGCGCGCCAAGTACCTGCTGATCGCCGGCAACGCTTACCTGCCGCAAGGTCTGGACAACCGCGTGACCGCGAAAAGCATGCCGTGCGGCTCGCAGATTGTCGTTACCGAACCGCTGACCGAGAAGCAGGCGCGCAGCCTGATAACCAACAACTACTGCGTCGAAGACTGCAACTATCTGCTGGATTACTACCGCCTGACGGCCGACAACCGTCTGCTGTACGGCGGCGGCGTGGTCTACGGCGCGCGGGAACCGGACGACATCGAACAGCTGATCCGGCCGAAGATCCTCAAGACCTTCCCGCAGCTCAAGGACGTGAAAATCGACTACCGCTGGACCGGCAACTTCCTGCTGACCATGTCACGCATGCCGCAATTCGGCCGCATCGAGAAAAACGCCTACTACATGCAGGGCTACAGCGGCCACGGCGTCACCTGCTCGCACCTGGCCGGCAAACTGATCTCGGAAATGATCCGCGGCGACGCCGAACGCTTCGACGCCTTCGCCTCCCTGCCACACATGCCAATGATCGGCGGCCGCACCTTCTCCGCCCCATTGACCGCCCTCGGCGCCGTCTATTACTCGTTGCGCGACCGTTTCGGCATCTAAGTTACCTCCCCGGCGGCGGCCCCCAAGACCCCGCCGGTTTTTTAATGCTGTAGCAACGCCGCCGATGTCACTGACACTCGGATGTCCAACTGTGGGAGCCAGCCTGCTGGCGAAGAGGCCAGCAAAGGCAGCATCAACCCGACTGAAACACTAAAGATCCAAATGTAGGAGTGAGCCTGCTCGCGATGGCGCCAGCACAGGCACCAACACTCCCTCAGAAACACTGCAAACCCTGTGGGAGCTGGCTTGCCAGCGATGACTCCCTGACAACCGCCACAAAGCCAACTGATACAAAAGAGATCCAACTGTGGGAGCGAGCCTGCTCGCGAAGAGGCCATATCAGCCAACCTCCCTGTCGTCTGACACACCGCTTTCGCGAGCAGGCTCGCTCCCACAGTGACTGTATTACCAAGGCAACAAGGACTTTTGCTGCACCGTCCATCGAACCTGCTGAGCAACACCGGCAAACGTGATTTAATAGCCGCCTTTCACGGTTCCGGGACACGGGAGCAACGTGATCCGCGCCCTCGGCGCGTCACCCGCCACCCACCCCCATCGCCCTTAAGTCGTTCTCACATAAGGCTGTCATGGATACGGGTTCTCGACTCAAACTAGTACGCGAAAGCTACAAACTCTCCCAGCGCGAGCTGGCCCGGCGTAGCGGCGTGACCAATGCCACCATCTCCCTGATCGAACAGAATCGCGTCAGTCCTTCCGTCAGCTCGCTGAAAAAGCTGCTCGAAGGCATCCCGATGTCCCTGGCCGACTTCTTCACCTTCGACCAGCCCCCGCGCGAACACCAATACGTGTTCCGCGCCAACGAACAACCCGACCTCGGCCGCCACGGCTTGCGCCTGCTGCTGATCGGCGCCTCAGTGCCCAGCCGCCAGATGCGCCTGCTTCGCGAGCAATACGCGCCGGGTGCGAGTTCCGGGGAAGAGCCGATCGTGCATGCTGAGGGCGAGGAGTGTGGGCTGGTGACGCGGGGCACGGTGGAGTTGACGGTGGACGGGCAGGTGAGCGTGTTGAATGCCGGGGATGGGTATTATTTTCCGACGACGTTGCCGCATAAATTTCGGAATATCGGGGCGGATGAGGCTGAGATTATCAGTGCGAATACGCCGGCGAACTTCTGATCGCTGTTTGGATTAGGTGTACGTTGTAAATGAATCCGACCCTGTGGCGAGGGAGCTTGCTCCCGCTCGGCGACGCAGTCGGCGTAATTCGTGGCGTCCGGGGTATATAGGAGAAACGGATTATCCGGTTATGGGGCCGCTTCGCAGCCCAGCGGGAGCAAGCTCCCTCGCCACATGAAGCGTTTTCCTACGAAGTTTTCAGATATCGAAACTGCGCGGAATGACTGGGCGATTACCATTCGTCCGACACACCGCACCTTCGCCGCGCACCTTCTTCCAATGCTGTAACTCACCAGCAAAGGAAGAGCCACCATGCTGAACCATAAAATCGCGGTGTTTACCCTCGCGGCGTTGCTGTCCGGCAGTTCGCTGTACGCGATCGCGGCCGGCGAGACGCCGACCCCGACGGCGAACGACGGCAACAGCCAGACTCGCGACCCGGCGTCTCCTGCCACCAACGCCGATCCGGATGCCAATTCGCTGCCTAAGGGTGGTGATGGTGGCAAGACCGACAATGGGCCGGTGCCTTCTGCCTCCAAGCCCAGCCCTGCGGGTCAACCGACCGGTAGCAGCAGTGGGGGTAACGGCGGTGGTTAACGGATATCGCGCACAAGAGCCCGGTCTTTAGAGCCGGGCTTTTCTTTGTCTATAGCAAACACAGATATCAAACGCTTACTTTGCCTTCCATTGCCCGCCACCATTCTCACAATCAATTCGCGCCTGGGCCAAATGCTCCGCGTCGTAGTAATACGTGGTCACTTGGGCGTTATCGGGGATGTTCAGCGCCTTGGCGTTTTTGTCTTTGCTGGTGGAGTGCGGGTTGGCCAGGGATTCCTGGGTGATCGTGGCGATACACGTAGCCTGATAGTGATCGGCACAGTGCTCGACCTTGGTTTTCTTACTGCTGAGCATGTCTTTGCTTTCATTGCTGCACGACCAGTCGATGGAACTGACGGGCATGCCTTCGTATTCGTAGCAGCTGTGGGTTTCCACGGCTGGCACAGAAGCGCTGGAGGATTGGGTCTGAACATCGCAGCCTTCGGCCATGACGCAGGTGGGGATGACGGCGAAGGTGGCGATCAGGAGCAACATTCGGATGTTCATCGCGGAACTCTCCCATGGCCCCGTTTTTGATCGTGAGCGGGGCGCTTATGGTTTCGAGATAGGTTCGTCTCGGAAGGTTCCATCAACCATTCCGGTGAGAGTACGCGAAGGTGCTCCTGTTCAAATCACTCTGTGTCGTACATTAATTCTAACCTTTCGATCCACTCATCAGTTGCGCCAAACCTCGAATAATAAGATTGCTTTTCAATGTCACTCAATTGAGTGAAAAAACTGAAAAAGTAATTGTTGTCGTAATACTCTTGAGCACCTTGCATGCTCCCCCCCCACCAAGAAGGCTCGTAGCCTTCAAAAGCAACCCATGGTGGAGGAACCGCAAATTTTTTGCGGCTAAGCATCGTTAAAAATTCAAAGTTGTTAGTTATCAAACGAATCGTGACGGAGTTGAATTCTCTAGTAGATGCGAAGAATATCAGTCGGTCTCCGCTCAATGCGCTTTCGTATTCAAATACCGGAAGATCATTGAAGGTTCTTTCAGTGTTTTTTCTGAAGTGAGATTCGACGAGTGATTCAAATTCCACCAAATCTTTAGGGTCGATTAGGAACTGCGAAAAAAATGCGCAGATATCAGCGCTTTCCAATGAAGTAGTGGGAGGCTGAACCGGTAGGTTGGTCTGAGCTAGAGGTCGAGCAAACAAGCTTTTAAGCTCCTGTTTGCTGTATCCGGCTATTTGCTCTTTCCTAGGTTCTGGCTTTATCAGTGCCATTATTTTTTTGATGAATCTCATGCGGCTCTCACTCTTGCATATATTCAGTTAACCAAGTAGCACCTAAATACCCGGCAGTGCCAAATATAACGCCTCCGATAGCGCCGCTGACAATTGCACCGGGGCCTGTCTCGATTCCTACTGCTGCTCCGGCCACCACGCCAATCCTGGCGCCAGCTATCGCCGCGCCCCAGCCTCCCGCCTGTTTGACGACCTCAACGGAAATAGGCTTGATACTGTTTTGTTTAATTGATTCTTCAGTCGCGACTTTGAGATCGTATGCAGTAAATGCAATCCCGAACACCCGCACAATTCTTGCTCCTTTTATAAAGGCACTTGTGACTTGGTGTGAGGTTGGTGTAAAGATCGCTCTTGCTGGTACTTTATCTGCTTGAACCAATACTTCTTTGTCGATGTTCTTTACCCAGCCGGCAATTTCATCGATTTTTGCTACATTTTTTGGTGCGTGCTTTTTGTAGTCTTCTAGTGCTTTTAGGATTTCTTCAGTTGTTACCAGCTTGGCGCCTGCAGCTTTGGCTTTTTCAATATCAATATAAACAGTTTTTCCTTCGAATCTTGGTGATCCATTCGGGAATTCAGAGCTCGTGGAAATATAGCCTGATGGGTACTTTCGACTACTGTAAACATGTTGGGCCACTGTGGCGCCAGAATCCGGCGCAACAGAACGCATCCCATACTTTTCTGGCCAGATTTCGTTTTTGATCTGAAGTTCAGAAAGGTTCTTGGCGATCAGATGAGGGTTGTCGGGCGAAGAATAAATTTTTCTGACTAAAAAACCGTCCTTGCCGATTTCATCTACTACAACAAATAAATGAATATTCGCCGGCATCAAATAGCCGGGTACGTTGCTAACGGAATTTGCCTGCTTGTTTGTTGGCACTTTGCAAGAGAACTCCGTCATGCTTCCTCCCATTTTTCCAGCGCGGCTACACCGGTTGTAACTTCAAGAGTTTCTTGCTTGCTAGTTGAAATACGAGGCGTGTGACCAGATTCATCAGAGAAGCCTGTATAGACCCTGCCTGCTTCGTCCTTGATGTGGTATGGCACATTGGCGAGGGGCTGGCCATCACTTCCGACGATGCGAAATTTTTCGTCAAATTTCATGGCCCAGAGAGGCATGGCTGATAGAGGGACGAATTCCGCTGGCGTGTGCGAATTTCCGATAATTACAGTTGATGAGCCGGCGATTACTTTATTGCCGTGACCTCCGACACTTCCCACGGTTGCAGCAGGCATGCCGTTGATTAGCACGGTGGAAGCAACGTCTCCTACGATTGGGCTGCCACAAGCGCTCTTATCGTTCTGGCGGGCTGCAGGTAAGCCATCCATAAAAACGTCGGGTGAGCCGACGGCAATTGGATTGACTCCATGCCCAGGGAGCGGACAGGAGGTTGGATCAGTAACTCGAGCAGCAGGTTTTCCTGACACGGTGAACATCCTTGTAAATACGTTGGTTTGGAAATGTTACACAAAAGAGGGTGGGTTGAACCATTTCAGTTGTCCGTCTACATCTCATCGCCAATGGTTCCCCGCATCGGCACCACGTCGTAGACTGCGAAACAAGTTGTAACGCCTCACCCACGGACGGAACCGCGCATGATCGAAATCGGCAGCTGCAACAACGCCCCCACGCCGCAGCACCTCACTCAAGACATCTACATCTTCAGCATCGACTTGTCCCGACCGGCGACGCCGTTCTGTTTCGAGCAATCGATTGGCGGCGGGCATGCCAATCAGGGCGGGGCGCGGTGGCTGGCGCTGGATGCGCTGGACGCGTGGCCCGGCGAGTGGCGTGAACATCTGCAGAAAGCCGATTGTGCGTGGGTGGCGCAGGTTATCGATGCGCATCCGGGGGCGGATCAGGCGATATTGGTTTCCGTGATTCTTGAACAGCATTCCCAGCCTGTGGGGCGCTTGAAAACAATCGGCAACTGGCTCAAACGCAACATTCATGTCGGCGGCCGTTACGGCGTTTAAACCACGGAGACTCGCATGACTCAAACCCTCGAACGCGCTATCGCCATCGCCGCCACCGCCCACACCGGGCAGGTGGACAAGGGCGGTGCGCCGTACATTCTGCATCCGCTGAAAGTCATGTTGCGTATGAATTCGCTGGAAGAACGCATCGTCGCCGTGCTGCACGATGTGGTTGAGGATTGCGGCATCAGCCTTGATGACCTGCGCAAGGAAGGCTTCAGCGAAGACGTGCTGAGCGCGATTGAATCAGTGACCAAAATGCCCGGCGAATCCTACGAGGATTTCGTCGAGCGCGCGGCGCAGAACCCGATTGGCCGGGTGGTGAAACTGGCGGATCTGGAAGAGAACAGCGACCTGTCGCGGATCGCCTCGCCGAGTTGGGAGGATTTGGAGCGGGTCGAGAAGTATCGGCGGGCAATCGGACGGTTGCGCGCGTAAATCACCACGGCCTCCTACAGGGGAGTGGAAAACCTCAGGGATATAGCCAGGAAGGCGAATATGAAATCCATTCTGTGTTTGTTGATCGCGGCCGCCGTTGGCGCTGCAGTGCAGGTCAGCGGTGTTCCTCATGGCCTGTTGCTGGGGGCGATCCTCGTCACCGCATTGGTCACCACGCGAACCGGTTTCGCCCCGGCAACCCCTTATGGCCTGGGCTACATCCAGGTCACGTTGGGCATCGCCACCGGGCTGATGTTCGAAGCGTGGGACAGTGCGACGGCCTCGGCGATGTTGCCAAGCCTGGGCGTTCTGCTGCTATGCCTGACCGTACAGATCGCCCTGGCCGGATGGTGGCTGACCCGGGGCGCTGGCTGGAACCGTACCGATGCGTTGTTGGCGGTGTATCCCGGCGCATTGGCGGCGGTGTTCGATTTGCTGGAGTCGGAAAAGGCCTCGAGCAAAGTCATTATCGTGCATCTGATGCGCTTGCTGTTGATCACGGTGCTGGTGAGCTTTTTGATTCCCGGGCAGGCCTCGGTGGCGGTGATTGAAAGCGCTCCGTTGAGCACGGGCATGGCATTGACCGTGTTGGCGCTGATCGGCGCGAGCGTGGTGCTCGGGCGCCTGTTGCTGGCGATCGGCGTGCCCGCGCCGTTCATGTTGACGGCGATTCTGCTGACGGCGGTGTTTGTGAAATCGGGATGGCTGCACGGCTTCCACATGCCGGACTGGAGCCTGAACCTGGCGGCGCTGATTCTTGGCGTGCGGATCGGCTCGCGTTTTCAGGGGCTTGGCCTTGCGGAGCTGGGGCGGCATGGCCGCACGGCGCTGGTGTCGGTGGGGCTGATGATTGTGGTGGCAGCGGCGTTTGCGGAAGTGGCGGCGCGATGGCTGGGCAGTGATCCGCTGTCGCTGTGGCTGGCGTACATGCCGGGCGCGATCGAGACGATTGCGATTGTCGCGTTTGCTGGCGGATTGAATGTGGTGTTCATCCTCACGCACCACCTGGCGCGGATGGTGTTACTGCACTTTGCGCCGGCGTTGCTGGTGCAGGTGCGGCGGGCGCGGGAGGAAGTCTGAAACACATCCCCCTGTGGCGAGGGAGCTTGCTCCCGCTGGGCTGCGAAGCGGCCCCAAACCCCGACGCCGCAGTGTTTCAGGTGCACCGAAATCGCAGGTTTTGCGACGACTGCGTCGCCGAGCGGGAGCAAGCTCCCTCGCCACAAAGGTTCAGTGATCCTTACCGAGTGTGCGCGGCGAAGCCTTCCTCACCCGGAGCGACATCATCCTTGAGCGTCAACGCCGGAATCTCGTAATCCCCGGCATTCTGCTGCCGATACGCGATCGGCCGCGTGCTCCACAACTCATCCAGACGCGTGCCGAGCGCCTCGCAGGTCTCGGCAAACCGCGCTTGATCCATGCGGCTGGCGCGGTACACCAGGAAGGGCGGCACCACGTCGAAACCGGGGTAGAACAACACGCCGTGCTGAATCGGAAACAGCAAATCATCAATCGGCCCATTGATTCCGCGTGGGCTGTAGTGCGAATCCCAGCCCCCGGTGGTGACCAGCAGCATCGCGCGTTTACCCTTCATCTTGCCCTCGCCGTAACGCTCACCCCAGCGCGCATCGGAGTGTTCGCCGACACCGTAGGCAAACCCGTAGGCGTACACGCGCTCGACCCAGCCCTTGAGGATTGCCGGCATGGTGAACCACCACAGCGGAAACTGCAGGATCAGTGCGTCGGCCCACAGCAGTTTTTCCTGCTCGCGGGCGATGTCGGCGGACTGCCGGCCTTGTTGGTAAGCCAGTTTTGAATCGATCGAGGCGTGGAAGGGGCGGCTTTCATCGCGACCGGGGGCGTCATCGGCGTCGATCGTGGTCTTCCAGTTCATCGCATACAGGTCGGAGACTTGCACGGTGTGGCCGGCGGCTTGCAGACGCTGGACGGTAAAGTCCCTGAGCGAGCCGTTGAGCGAAGTGGGTTCGGGGTGGGCGTAGACCAGTAGCACATTCATGTTGCAACTCCTTGGTTGAATGCAGGCAGGATCAATCCTTGATCGGTATATTGGAAATGAATGTCTGATATGTCAGGTATAGCCATGAATAATTTACGACGTCTGGATATCAACTTGCTGTTGACCCTAGACGTGTTGTTGGCAGAACACAACGTAACCCGCGCCGCAGAGCGCTTGAGCCTGTCGCAGCCGTCGGTGAGTGTGCACCTGGCCAAGCTGCGTGAGATCTTCGGCGACCCGCTGTTGCTGCCCGGGCCACGCGGGATGCGCCCGACGGCGCGGGCCGATGAATTGCGCGAGCCGTTGCGCGAGGCGCTGGAAGCACTGGAGCGGGCAGTCGCGCCGGCCAGTGCTTTCGATCCGGTGCAGGCCCGCCACATCTGGAAAGTCGCGGCGACCGATTACGGTGAATCGACGGTGGTGCTGCCCGCGCTCAGCGGTTTGCGCACTCAGGCGCCCAACACCCGGCTGGCGGTGCTCGACCTGATGCCGGCGCAGTTAGTGAAGCAGGCGGAGCAGGGCGTGTTTGACCTGGCGCTGCACATCACCGAAGGGGCGCCGCTGGATCTGCATCAACGGGTGCTGTTCACCGAGCATTACGTGTTGGCCGGTCGCGTCGGGCATCCGGGGTTGAAGCGTAAGCCGACTCGCGAACAGTTCTGCGCGCTGGAACACGTGATGGTGTCGCGTGAGGGCGGGGGATTTTTCGGGGTGACCGACAAGGCGCTGGCCGAGGTTGGCTTGTCACGCAAGGTGGTGCTGTCGGTGCCGCACTTTCTGATGGTGATGTCGGTACTCGCCAGTACCGATCTGGTGGCGATGCTGCCGTCACGGCTGGTGCGCGGCAACACGGTGTTGCAGGTAGTCGATGCGCCATTGCCGGTGCCGGGCTACGAGATGGCGATGTTCTGGGGAGAGCGCGCGCATCGCGATCCGGCACACAAATGGTTGCGTGAGCATCTGGCGGCGTCGGTGTAGGGCGTCAGGCGTGGCCCAGGGCAATCGCAAAAGACACCACGATCATGCACGCAAACGCAAAATTGAGATTCATCAGCTGTTCATCCTGAGCCTTTTTAAAGTGAGGCCATTCTGAACAGGCGCACTGCAAAGAAAAAATTCGGCATGTTGATTCCAATGATCGAAACAATTGATACCGGCCGGTTTGTGTTTGCCCGAGGCTTTCGCTAGTCTCGGCAAAACCTGCAACTACAAGCATAAACAGGCAAAACCATGCACGATCATTCAGTCACTGAACTGCCGTCCCTGCGTCGGCAGAAAATCCTCCTGATCCTCGAACGCGACGGCAAGGTCATGGCCTCCGAGTTGAGCCAGCACTTCGCCGTCTCCGAGGACACCATCCGCCGCGACCTCGCCGAACTGGACCACGCCGGCCTGGTGCAGCGCGTGCATGGCGGGGCGCTGCCAAGGCCCAAGGACAGTGGCAAGGATTACTTCACCCGGCTGGAAGAAACTGATGAGGTGAAGGTGCGTCTGGCGCAGTTGGCGGCGCAAAAGGTCGAGGACGGGCAGATTGTGCTGTTCGATTCCGGCTCGACCGCGTTGCAGGTGGCGCGTTCGTTGCGCGCGGATATTCAGATCACTGCAGTGACCGCCGCGCCGATGACGGCCATCGCCCTGTCCGAGTACAAGGGCGTGAAAGTGATTCTGGCCGGGGGACAACTGAACCCGCGCACGATGTCGGCCGGTGGGCACGAGGCGGTGCGCATGCTGGCCGGGATCAAGGCGGATCTGGCGTTTACCGGTGTCTGTGCGATTCACCCGGAGGTGGGCATCACCTCGCTGCATTTCGATGAAGTGCCGGTGAAGCAGGCCTTGCTCGACAGCGCGGCGCGGGTGATTGCGGTGACCACGGCGGACAAGCTGGGGGCAGTGGAGCCGTTCGTGGTGGCTTCGTGCACGCGCCTGCATACGCTGATTACCGAGCGTCATGTGGCGTCGGGGAGTGTCGAGGATTATCGGCGGTTGGGGATAGTGGTGGAGCAGTTACCTGATTGAGATTTTGCGTTGCGGCTGACGGCCTCATCGCGAGCAGGCTCACTTCTACAGTTGGACCGCGTTTCCCTTGTAGGAGTGAGCCTGCTCGCGATAGGGCCGGTGCGATCAACGCAACTTTTCAAGCATCTGGTAATACCACATACCCGCCGCCAGCAACGGGTTGCCCAGCAGATCCCCCATCGGCACGCGAATGTGTTGGCACTGCGCAAAGGTGTCGAATTGTTCCATCTGCCCGGTGATCGCGCGGCTCATGATTTCGCCCATGATGTGCGTCGTCGCGATGCCGTGTCCCGAGTAGCCCTGGCAATACCAGACGTTATCCGAAAGCTTGCCCAGTTGCGGGATGCGGTTGATCACGATGCCCATCGCGCAGCTCCACTGGTAGTCGATCTGCACCCCTTTGAGCGCCGGGAACGTCTGCTCGATGCACGGGCGCAGTTCGGCGGCGATGTCCCGTGAATCCTTGCCGCTGTAGTTGGCGCCGCCGCCGAACAGCAGGCGCCCGTCGGCCGTGAGGCGGTAGTAGTCGAGGACGAAACGGCAGTCGTACACCGCGAGGTCTTCGGGGTTGATCTGCCGCGCCAGATCACCCAGCGGCGCGGTAGTGACGATGCCGCCCATGGCCGGGAAAATCTTGCCCTTGAGCTGGCCCGGTTCGAGCTTGTGATAGACGTCGCCGGCGAGCATCACCTGATTGGCGTCGATCTGGCCATGGGCGGTGCGCACGCTTGGGGTTTTGCCGTGAATGATTTCCAGCACTTCACTGTTTTCGAAGATCAAGGCGCCAAGACTTTCCGCCGCCCGCGCTTCGCCGATGCACAGGTTGAGCGGGTGCAGATGCATGTTGCGGGTGTTCTTGATCGCGCCGTGGTAGAGGTCGCTTTGCAGCAGGTCGCGCACCTGACTGCGGTCGAGCAGGCTGACCTCATCACCCAGGCCGCGACGCACGGCCTCTGCGTAATCGTTGCGCAAACCGTCCATGTGGCTCGGCTTGTAGGCGGCGTGCAGATGGCCGTGTTTGAGGTCGCACTGGATGCCGTACTTCTTGACCCGCTGCCGGATGATTTCATGCCCGCGCCAGCGCAGGTGCCAGATGAAATCGTCGACTTCAGCACCGAGTTTCGGGCGCATCTGTTTACGCATCGCACCGTCGCCGGAGAGGCTGCCGGTGACTTGTCCACCATTGCGCCCGGTGGCGCCCCAGCCGATTTTGTGGCTCTCGACGATGGCGACTTTCAGGCCTTTTTCGGCGAGTTCGACGGCGGTGGCGACGCCAGTGAAACCGCCGCCGATGATCACCACATCGACCTGGTGCCGGCCTTGCAGGGTCGGGTAGTCGGTGTCCTGGTTGAGGGTGGCGGTGTAGTAGGAATTGCAGCGTTGGGTCATGTCAGTGTCCACACAAAATTCGCAAGTCAGATCGAGGACCCTGTGGGAGCTGGCTTGCCAGCGATAGCGGAGTATCAGTCACCAGAGATGCTGAATTTGCCGGCCCCATCGCTGGCAAGCCAGCTCCCACAGGATTTAGGGTGTATGTCAGGCTTCGGTCAGATACCAGCGCCAATCCTGCTCACCCACCTCGGCCATGAACTGCCGGTACTCGGCACGCTTCACCGCCAGATACACCCCGAGAAATTCCTGGCTCAGGGCATCCCGCGCCCACACCGAGTTTTCCAGCGCCTGCAGCGAGGTCAGCCAATCAGTCGGCAGCAACGTCTTGGCTTGCGCGTAGCCATTGCCCTCGACCGGTGCGCCCGGATCAAGCTTTTCGCGAATCCCGCGATGGATGCCGGCAAGGATCGCTGCCGCCGCCAGATATGGGTTGGCATCGGCGCCGCAGATCCGGTGTTCGATGTGCCGGGTGTTGGCCGGGCCGCCCGGTACGCGCAGGCTGACGGTACGGTTGTCGACGCCCCAGGTCGGCGCCAACGGCGCGTAGCTGTTGGCCTGGAAGCGGCGGTAGGAGTTGGCGTTGGGGCAGAACAGCAGCAGCGTATCGAGCAGCGAGGCGAGCATGCCGCCAATCGCCGTACGCAGCAGCGGGGTGCCCGCCGGATCCTCGGCGGCGAACAGATTGCGCCCCTCGCCATCAGCAAGGCTGACGTGCATGTGCATCCCGGTGCCAGCCAGATCATCGAACGGCTTGGCCATGAACGTCGCCCGCATGCCGTGCTTGTGCGCCACGGCTTTGACCAGACGTTTGTAGCGCACCGCCTGATCCATCGCGAGCAATGCGTCGCCGTGTTCGAGGGTGATTTCCACCTGGCCCGGGGCGTATTCCGAGATCGCCGTGCGTGCCGGAATGCCGTGCAGTTTGCAGGCGCTGTAGAGGTCGGCGAGGAACGGTTCGATCTGCTCCAGTTCACGCAAACCGTAGACCTGCGTGTGTCGCGGTCGGCCTCCGTCGGCATCCAGCGCCGGTTGCGGACGACCGTTGTGGTCGCGTTTGGCGTCGAGCAAATAGAACTCCAGCTCGCAGGCCATGACCGGGTGATAACCCTCGGCCTTGAGGCCGTCGATCACCTTGATCAACAGATGACGCGGGTCGGCGATGCTCGCTGGCAGGCCCTCGGTCGGGTGCATGCTGACCTGCACTGCAGCGGACGGAATCTGCCGCCACGGCAGGCGCACCAGACTGCCTTCGAGCGGGTAGGCGCGGCAGTCGATGTCGCCGACGTCCCACACCAGCCCGGAGTTTTCCACGTCTTCGCCCTGCACGGTCAGGCCAAGGATGGTGCTGGGCAGCGGGCGACCGCTTTCGTATAAGGCGAGCAGTTCCTCGCGGTGCAACAGCTTTCCCCGTGGCACGCCGTTGGCGTCGAGGATGAACAGCTCGATCATGTCGATATCGGGGTTCTGTTCAAGGAACAGGCGTGCGTCTTCGATGGCTGCGAATTTCATGGTCAATCACTCACGATGGCGCCGCATGGGCGCGCAGAATCGGGCCGGGCGCAGCTATAGCGTCTCGGCAGGAATCAAATGGAGATCAGTCAGACGTGACCCAGAACCTGTGGTGAGGGGATTTATCCCCGATGGGACGCGAAGCGGCCCCAAAAAATAGGACTGCTGCGCAGTCCATCGGGGATGAATCCCCTCACCACAATGGATCTTTTCTGGCTGACAGAAATCAGCAGGCGATATCCGGCGGGCGTGCGGAGTGACGCAGCTTGGAACGGCGCAGGGCCATGGGGAGATTGACGATGCGATTCATGCGCGGCCCCTGTGACAGAGGGCGCACACAGCGGAGACGTTCAACCTTTCTGGTTGTTGTGGTGACGTGCTCATAACGCGTGTTTCCGTTGGCGGAAAACGTCGGTGGCGGGGCAGGCCCGCCGACCGGTGTGCCCGGATAGTAAGGGGCAATCTGCGGGCGTGTAAACCGCTGATTGTGCCCCTGCTTCTTTGGCCGCCGCTCAGCGCAGCAGGTGCAAGCCCAGCCCGGCAAGGGCGCAAACGATCAACACTTCGATCACCCCGCGTTTGAAAATGAACAGCGCCAACGCGGCCAGCAGCGCCAGCCCGATCGAAAACAGATCCGGGTGCCCGGCAAATCCGTTGGGCCAGAACACGTGATAAGCGAAGAAACACGCCAGGTTGAGAATCACCCCGACCACTGCCGCAGTGATCGCGGTCAGCGGTGCAGTGAACTTCAATTCGTTGTGCGTTGATTCCACCAGCGGCCCGCCGGCGAGGATGAACAGGAATGAGGGCAGGAAGGTGAACCAGGTCACCAGCGTCGCCGCCAGTGCGCCAGCGGCGAATGCATGTTCCGCACCGAACGTCGGTTGCACATAACCGCCGATGAAACCGACAAACGCCACCACCATGATCAACGGCCCGGGCGTGGTTTCGCCGAGGGCGAGGCCGTCGATCATCTGCGTCGGCGTCAGCCAGCCGTAGTGCCCGACCGCGCCCTGATAGACGTAGGGCAACACCGCGTAAGCGCCACCAAACGTCAGCAACGCGGCCTTGGTGAAGAACCAGCCCATTTGCGTGAAGGTGCCATCCCAGCCGAACAGAGCGGTCAGCAGGCCCATCGGTAAACACCACAGCGCTGCGCCAACCAGCAGCAGACGCCACAGCTTCGGCAAGCTGAATCGCGCATGGTCGGGTGTCGGCGTGTCGTCATCGATCAGCGCCGGGCCGAAGGATTTGGCACTGCTGCGCTGCCCGCCATTGTTGAAGCGCTGTGGCGCCAAGCGTCCACCAAAATAGCCGAGCAATGCCGCGCCGAGGACGATCAGCGGGAACGGCATATTCAAGGCAAAAATCGCCACGAATGACGCCCCGGCGATCGCCCACAACCAACTGTTTTTCAGCGCCCGCGAACCGATACGGTGCGCGGCGTGCAAGACGATCGCGGTCACCGCCGGTTTGATTCCATAGAAAATTCCGGCCACCACCGGTACATCGCCGAACGCGATGTACAGCCACGACAGCGCAATCAGGATGAACAGCGACGGCAGCACGAACAGCGCCCCGGCGATCACCCCGCCCCAAGTGCGATGCAACAGCCAGCCAATATAGGTCGCCAGTTGCTGGGCCTCGGGGCCGGGTAGCAACATGCAGTAGTTGAGCGCGTGCAGAAAGCGCCGCTCGGAGATCCAGCGCCGGCGCTCGACCAGTTCCTGATGCATGATCGCGATCTGCCCGGCCGGGCCACCGAAACCGATGCAGCCGAGTTTCAGCCAGAAGCGCCAGGCCTGGCGCAGCGTGACGGGAGCGGGGCGGGGCAGGTTGTTGGGCGCTGTGCTCAAACGAGACTCCGGAGTTTAATCCTGGCGGAGTGGCTATCTAATCAGACTTTCAACCCTCACCCCAGCCCTCTCCCAGAGGGAGAGGGGGCCGACCGAGGTGTCTGGCGTTATCCATCGACCTGAAAGATCGAGTCGATTATGGATTTGGTTTTCAGCCAAACGCCTTTACGAGAATGGGGCCGACCGGGGTGTCTGGCGTTATCCATCGATCTGAAAGATCGAGTCGATTATGGATTCAGGGCCAATCTTTCAATTCGGTGAATTTCTTCAATATCCCCCAATCAGTCCCCTCTCCCTCGGGGAGAGGGCTAGGGTGAGGGGCTTTTGCTCTTCAGGTATGCGCCAGACTCCAGCGCAGCGCCGCATTCTGGTCACTCTCCCGCGCCTCGACCCAATGCGAACCCTGCGCCGTGCTCTCGCGTTTCCAGAACGGCGCACGGGTCTTGAGCACGTCCATGATGAACGCGCAGGCTTCGAACGCCATGTGCCGGTGCTTGCTGCTGACACCGACGAACACGATCGGCTCGCTGACCGCCAGCGCACCGACCCGATGCACAATCTCGACCCCCAGCAGCGGCCAGCGCTGGCGCGCTTCTTCGGCGATCTGTTCGAGGGCTTTTTCGGTCATGCCCGGATAGTGCTCGAGAAACAGCTCGTTCACGCTCTGCCCGATGTTCAGATCGCGCACATAGCCGATGAAATTCACCACCGCGCCGACCCGTGGATTGCGCGCATGCAGGTCGGCGGTCAACTGGCCGACGTCGAAGCTTTTGTACTGCACTCGAACCGTCATGCTCAGCCCCCGGTGACCGGTGGGAAAAACGCAATCTCGTCGAAGTCTTCGATGGCCGCGCCAGGTTGGCACAGCTCCTGATTCAACGCGCACATCAAGTTGCCGGCACCGAGCACTTCGCGCCATTCCTCGCCGCGAGCCATGAGCATCTGCCGCACGTCCTCGATGCTGCGCAGGTTGTCGCTCAGGGGGATTTTTTCCCCGCCCAGATTCAGGCGATCACGGTAGCTGGCGAAGTAGTTGATCAGGATCATTGCGCGTCCTCCCATTGAAAATGCCCGGAGCGTCCGCCCTGTTTGCTCAGCAGGCGGATGTCGCCGATGACCATCGCCCGGTCCACCGCTTTGCACATGTCATAGATCGTCAGCGCCGCGACGCTGGCGGCAGTCAGGGCTTCGAGTTCGACGCCGGTCTGGCCGGTGAGGCGGCAGGTGCTGGTGATCTGCACGCGGTCCGGTTCGCAGGCCTTGAGTTCAACGTGAATCGAGCTGAGCAGCAGCGCGTGACACAGTGGGATCAGCTCGTGGGTGCGCTTGGCTGCCTGAATCCCGGCGATGCGCGCCACGGCGAAAACGTCGCCCTTGGGGTGACCGTTGGCCTGGATCATCTGCAGCGTTTGCGGTTGCATCTGCACCCAGGCTTGAGCCGTGGCTTCGCGGCGGGTCGCGGCTTTGTCGCTGACGTCGACCATGTTGGCGCGGCCCTGATCGTCGAGGTGGGTGAGGGTGTTACTCATGGCAAAAGCTCCTGGATCGGGCTGTAGATTCGGGGGGCGTTGCGGTGCGGCACGTGGATCAGATTGAGCCGATGCTTGAGCGCCCAACGCACCGTCAACGCGGTGGGGGCGGACAGACTGACAAGGGTGCCGAGGCGGGCGCGCACGGCTTTGTGGATCAGCTCCAGGCTGCAACGGCTGGTGACCACCACGAAGCCCTGGCGCGCATCGACGTCAGCGATTTGCATCGCGCCAATCAGCTTGTCGAGGGCGTTGTGCCGGCCGATGTCTTCGCGGCACAGCAGCGCTTCACCGCTGGCATCGAAGTACAGCGCCGCGTGCAGGGCACCGCTGCTGCGAGCCAGTTGCTGGGCTTGTTCGATGCGTTGGCGGATACCGTCGAAATGCGCGGCCGGCGGCAGGGCGCAGGGTTGCAGAATCTGCAGTTGCGGCAACGCCTGCTCCAGCGCCTCGACGCCACAAATGCCGCAGCCGCTGGTGCCGGCCATTTGCCGGCGATGATCTTTCAGCGCCCAGAACGCGCGGCTGGAAATCTGCACGTCAGCCTGACAGGCCTGATCGAAATGGCTCAGGCGGATGTCGTAGATCTCGTCGACGCTGTCGATGATCGCGTTGCTCAGGGCGAAGCCACGTATGAAGTCTTCGAGGTTGCCGGGCGAAACCATCATCACCGCCTGGCTCAGGCCATTGAAGGTGATCGCCAGGGCAATTTCCGCAGCCAGGGCAGCGTGCGAGAGCGGGGCGTGCGACAGGTATTCGCGAAACGCCACCTGTGACGGTTGCGGGGCGGGGGCGTTGGGTTCGGTGGTGGATTCGACGTGGCAGAGCATCTTGAAAAGTCCCGAAGCGCTGAAGTGGGTTCAGGCTACGGGCGTGGTGAAAGTGCGTCCAATCGCTTGTTCTGATGCGGTGATCGGGCGGATCTATCACCACAGCCTCCCGTGTAGGAGCTGCCGAAGGCTGCGATCTTTTGATCTTGATCTTAAAAACAAAAATCAAGATCAAAAGATCGTCCGATCGCGGCCCGAGCCTTCGGCAGCTCCTACAGGGGTGTGTATCTGGTTTAAATTGCCTCAACCCCAAACATCTTTCGCGCCTCGGCAAAACACTTTTCGGCAATCGCCGAACGCGGTTCGGTCTTGCGCATGATCAGCCCCAGCGGCGCGAGCACGCTGGCATCCGGCAATTGCATGAACGACAGGTGTTCGATCGGCTCTTCCAGCCCGCTGTCCAGCGGCATGATCGAACAGCAGAAGCCCTGGTGAATCGCCTGCAGCAACTGATACGTCGAATCACTTTCCATGATCGGCTGCGGATTGAGCCCGCGACTGCGGAAGCTGAGGTCGATGGATTTGCGGTAATGCATGCCGGTGGTGATCATCCCCAGCGGCAGTTCGGCGGCGTCTTCCCAGCTCATTTCCGAGCCTTGGAAATGGAAGTGACGGTTGTCGTAGAGCAACCCGACGCGGGTTTCGCCGATCTCGAAAAAATCGAAATAGTTCGGGTTGACGTGGTCGAGGTAGCACACGCCCAGGTCCAGTTGGTTGTTGCCAAGGCCGGCGATGATCTCGTCGGAACTCCCCGACGACAGACTGAATTTCAGCTCGGGATAGGTCCCGGACAAACTCTGAATGTAATTGACCGGGTTGAAATTGCTCAGCGGCACCAGACCCAGGCGCAAGCTACCGACCAGTTGCCCGCGGCACGCCGCCGCTTCGGCGAACAGACCGTCATGCGCGGCCAGCAGGGTGCGCGCCCAGGCCAGTACCCGTTCGCCGGCCTGAGTGAAACCTTCAAAGCGCTGACCGCGATTGACCAGCACCAGATCCAGCTCATCTTCCAGGTTGCGCAGGCGCATCGACAGGGTCGGCTGGGTGATGTGGCAGCGGGCGGCGGCCTGGCCGAAGTGTCGGGTTTCGTCCAGTGCGATCAGGAACTTGAGTTGTTTGATGTCCACGAAGGCACCTGCTCGTTGAGAAATTGGATTGAGTATTGACGCAGATGCGCGCAGCGCACGGAAAACGCGAGGTGCGACGATCTCATCTGACCGTGTTTGCGTCCAATCGGAAGAATTGAAAAGCCTATCGATCAGCTCTATCGCCCATGGTTTCAAAGGCTTCGGCCGAGGTCAACGGCACCGATAGAGCAGCTCGATAATGTGGTTGGCCAGAGTGATTAGACAGTACTCATAAGTGGCACTTAGGCTGCCCGGCAATGAGATCAACTATTGTCGGAGATTTCCATGAGTGCGAAAGCGGATGCCCTGTTTGTCCCCCTGAACATTGCCGTACTGACCGTCAGCGATACTCGCGATTACGCAAGCGACACGTCCGGCCAATTGCTGGTCAGCCGATTGCTGGAGGCCGGTCATACCCTGAGCGAACGCAACCTGCTCAAGGATGACCTGTACAAGATCCGCGCCCAGGTCGCGCAGTGGATTGCCGACGACAGCATTCAGGTGGTGCTGATCACCGGCGGCACCGGCTTCACCGGACGCGACAGCACGCCGGAAGCGGTGGCTTGTCTGCTCGACAAGCAGATCGATGGGTTTGGTGAGTTGTTCCGCGCCATTTCGATTCTCGACATCGGCACCTCGACCGTGCAAAGCCGCGCGCTGGCCGGACTGTCCAACGGCACGCTGGTGTGCTGCCTGCCGGGTTCGACCGGTGCCTGCCGCACCGCGTGGGAAGGCATCCTGGCCGAGCAACTGGATAACCGCCATCGCCCGTGCAACTTTGTGCCGCACCTCAAATCAGTCGCCGCCTGTGGGCCGCGCGGATGAGCAAGGCAGGATTGATGCCGGTCGAGGACGCCCTCGACCAGTTGCTTGGCATGGCCAATGAGCAACGTCTGGCCGACAGCGAAATACTGCCGCTCGACGAGGCACGTGGGCGGGTGCTGGCCAGTGATCTGGTCGCCTCGCTCGACTTGCCGCCATGGCCGAATAGCGCCATGGACGGTTATGCCTTGAACCTGGCCGATCTGCATCGTCAGCCGTTGAAGGTGTCGCAGAAGGTCTACGCCGGCCAGGCGCCGGACGCGCTATTGCCCGGTACCTGTGCGCGGATCTTTACCGGCGCGCCACTGCCGCCGGGCGCCACCTGCGTCGAGATGCAGGAGAACGTCGAAGTGCTGGAGGACGGTCGCGTGGACTTCCTGCAGCCGTTGAAGGCGGGGCAGAACATTCGCGCGCAAGGTCAGGAGAATCGTGTTGGCGACATCCTGCTGCGTGCCGGCAAACGCCTCGGGCCGTTCGAACTGGCGGTCGCCGCCGGGCAGGGGCTGGCACAGTTGCACGTGGTGCGTCGCCCGCGCGTGGCGCTGCTGTCGACCGGTGACGAACTGGTCGAGCCGGGCCTGCCGCTGCGTCCTGGCAGCATCTACAACAGCAACCGCGTGTTGCTCGGCCACTGGCTTAAGGAACTGGGCTGCGAAGTGATCGACGCCGGGATCCTCCCGGATCGCCCGGCACAGACGCGGCTCAAACTTGAGCAATTGCAAGTGGCGGCCGACCTGATTCTCACCACCGGTGGTGTGTCTGCCGGCGATGCCGATTGCCTCGGGCAGGTGCTGCGCGAGGACGGCAAACCGCTGCTGTGGAAGCTGGCGATCAAGCCAGGCAAACCGTTGACCGTGGGCCATTTCGGCACGGTGCCGGTGATTGGCCTGCCGGGCAATCCGACCTCGGCGCTGGTGACCTTCGGCCTGCTGGCACGGCCGTATCTGCTGCGTATTCAGGGCGTAGAAGAGGTCATGCCATTGAGCTTCACGGTGAATGCCGGGTTCGCCTGGAACAAGGCTGGCAGCCGTCGGGAGTATCTGCGGGTGCGGCTGGAGGCGGGCAGTGCGGTGTTGTATCCGAACCAGAGTTCCGGTGTTTTGCTCGGTGCAACCTGGGCCGATGGGCTGGTGGAAGTGCCGGAAAACAGCACCCACGGCATTGGCGATCCGCTGCGCTTTATTCCCTTCAGCGAACTGTTTTAAAGCGAAGATCAAAAGATCGCAGCCTTCGGCAGCTCCTACAGGAAACGCATTCCAATGTAGGAGCTGCCGAAGGCTGCGATCTTTTTTGTAATGCTTATAGAAGAACGTATAAACACTAGCAATCCCTGTGGGAGCTGGCTTGCCAGCGATTAGGCCGGCACATCCAACATTGAAGTTGGCTGACCCGGCGCGATCGCTGGCAAGCCAGCTCCCACAGGTTTTTTTGTTGTTTGGAGAAATGTGATCAGCTCAGCACATAGTCCACCGGCAGCAGCATCGGTGGCAGGTCGGTTTCACCCAGTTCGCTGAGAATATCGCGCTCGATGGTGCGTACCAGGGAGTCGGTCGCCAAATCGTTTTCGTCGCGGCCGAACGGGTCTTCCAGTTCATCGGCAATCGCGTCCAGACCAAAGAACGTGTAGCTGACAATCGCCGTGAACAACGGCGTCAGCCAGCCCAGCGGTTCGGCCATGGCGAACGGCAGCAGGATGCAGAACAGGTAGATCGTGCGGTGCAGCAGCAAGGTGTAGGGGAAGGGCAGCGGGGTGTTTTTGATCCGCTCGCACACCGCTTGCGCCTGAGTCAGGCTGGTCAGGTGATTGGCCAGCAGCATGTAGCGCCACTCAGTCAGTTCACCGCTTTGATGCAGGTCGGAGCACTGCTGGCCGACCTGTTGCAGAATCCGTCCGCTGTAGTCCGGCACCCGCGCATCGTGTTGCGGGGTGATCCACTTGCTGCAGGCCGCCGCTTCGCTTTCCCGGCGCAATCGCGCATTCAGTGCATGAGCAAATCCGCAGAGGTTGAGCAGCAACGGCTTGCGTTGCACCGATTCACGGATGACATGGGTCTCGCGAATCACCGAACGAATGTGCACGATCACCTCGCCCCAGGCCTTGCGTGCTTCATACCAGCGGTCGTAGCAGGCGTTGTTGCGAAAATTCATGAAGATCGACAGTGACAGCCCGAGCAGGGTGAACGGCGTGGCGTTGACCTTGGTGAAGTTGCTCGGGTGAAGGATTTCCATCAGCACGATGGCCGAGGCCAACAGAGTGACCATCAGCGTGCGCAGGGCGATGCGTTTGGCGATCGATCCCTTGAGGGTGAAGAGGATGGCGAACTGGTTGACCTTGGGTCTGACGATCATGCTGGGCGATCCCGGTTAAGCATGGAAATTGGCGGATCAACCGCCGGTCATATTCATGAAGCGAACCACTTGCACGTCGTCGTTCACTTCGAAATTGTGTCGATACGGCCTGAGTTTCATCGCCTCGACAATGGCTTTTTCCAGCCGCTGCGGTTGCCCCGGATGAGCGCGCAGCACGGCTTTGAGATCCACCGAATGCTCGTTACCCAGACACAGTAGCAGGCGCCCTTCGACAGTCAGCCGCACCCGGTTGCAGGTGCCGCAGAAATTATGGCTGTGCGGCGAGATGAACCCCAGACGAATGTCCGGCGCTTCGGCCAGCCGCCAGTAGCGTGATGGGCCTTGGGTCGACTCGGCGGAGTCGATCAGGGTGAAGCGTTCGGCGATCTTCTCGCGCACCTGGGCACTGGAGAAAAACGACTCGGCGCGGCTGTGTTCGCTGATGATCCCCAGCGGCATTTCCTCGATGAAGGAGACGTCGAGCTGGCGGTCGATGGCAAAGCTAACCAGATCGTTGATCTCCTGATCGTTGCGCCCCTGCATCACCACCACGTTGAGTTTGGTTCGAGTAAAACCGGCCTTGCGCGCCGCATCAATGCCGTTGATCACTTGTGCCAGATCACCGGTGCGGGTCATTTGCCTGAAGCGCTCCGGGTCAAGGCTGTCGAGGCTGATGTTCAGGCGCTTGACCCCGGCGTCGAACAGCGGCGCGGCGAGTTTGCCCAGCTGCGAGCCATTGGTGGTCATGCACAGCTCGCGCAGGCCGGGCAGGGCGGCGATCTGCTCGCACAACTTGACTACGCCCGGACGGATCAGCGGCTCGCCACCTGTCAGGCGAATCTTGCGCGTGCCCAGCGCCACGAAGCTCTGCGCCAGTTGATAGATCTCTTCCAGGGTCAGCACTTGCTGACGCGGCAGAAACTGCATGTCCTCGGCCATGCAATACACGCAGCGGAAGTCGCAGCGGTCGGTGACCGACATGCGCAGATAGTCGACGCGGCGGTTGTAACCATCGATCAGGACACGCTCTGACATGACAGCCTCGCAAGAGTGAAAAGTCCGCATTTACGGACCAGGTTGCTGCAGGTTATGGGCAACTTCAGACCACGTCCAATCACTGTTTGTGAACGCTTGATTGAGCGCGTCGATGATCAATTATTTTCGCTCGAAAGTTGCCGCTTTAGTTTCGCAACGCCCCGTAAATAAAGGGTTTTTCCCCGTGATAGAGGCTTTCGATAATGTGGTCATAAATAGCGATTAGACAATGTTTTGTAACGGTTCATATCCTTGCTCCGGCAACTGAAACGACCACTTTATTGCTGTGCAAAGTCGGCCGTCGCTGTTTAACCAAGATCAGGTTCATGCCTGTGTGCATCGTCATGGAGATGTCCCATGTCACAAGTCGACCGTTACAAACCTTACAAGGGTGCCGCTGCCGGTTGGGGGGCTGTGATCAGCCTGACCAAAAGCTGGCTGGGCAGTGAAAACGCCCTGAAAAACATCCGCGCCATGCTCAAGACCAACCAGAATGGCGGCTTCGACTGCCCGGGCTGTGCGTGGGGTGAAGCGCCCGGTGCGAGCATGCTCAAGTTCTGCGAGAACGGCGCCAAAGCGGTGAACTGGGAGGCCACCGGGCGCTTGGTCGACCCGGCGTTCTTCAATAAGTACACGGTATCGAGCCTGGCCGAACAGAGCGACTACTGGCTGGAATATCAGGGCCGTCTGACCCACCCGATGCGTTACGACGCGCGGGTCGATCGCTATGTGGAAACCACCTGGGAAGACGCGTTCGCGCTGATCGCCGAACACCTCAAGGGCCTGAAATCGCCGCACGAGGCCGAGTTCTATACCTCGGGCCGGGCCAGCAACGAAGCGGCGTTTCTCTATCAGTTGTTCGTCCGCGCCTACGGCACCAACAACTTCCCGGACTGTTCGAACATGTGCCACGAAGCCAGTGCGGTGAGCATGGGCGAGACGCTCGGCGTCGGTAAAGGCACCGTGGTCTACGAGGATCTGCACCACGCCGACGCGATTTTCGTCATCGGCCAGAACCCCGGTACCAACCACCCACGGATGCTCGAACCGCTGCGCGAAGCGGTGAAACGCGGGGCACAAGTGGTGTGCATCAACCCGCTGAAAGAGCGTGGCCTGGAACGTTTCCAGAACCCGCAGAACCCGATCGAGATGCTCAGCAACGGCTGGGAAGCGACCAACACCGCGTACTTCCGCCCGGCGCTGGGTGGCGACATGGCGATGATTCGCGGCATGGTCAAATTCCTTCTGCAGTGGGAGCGTGAAGCCCAGGCCAGCGGTGGCGAACCGGTGTTCGACCATGCGTTCATTGCCGAGCACACCTCGGGTCTGGACAGCTACCTGGCAGAAGTCGACGCCACGAGCTGGGAGCACATTCTCGAGCAGTCCGGCGTGCCGTTGCACGACATCGAACTGGCCGCACGGATGTATGGCCGCGCCAAGAGCGTGATCATGTGCTGGGCCATGGGCCTGACCCAACACGTGCACTCGGTGCCGACCCTGCAGGAAGTCATCAACCTGCAACTGTTGCGCGGCAACGTTGGCCGTCCGGGCGCGGGGCTGTCGCCGGTGCGCGGTCACAGCAACGTGCAGGGCGACCGCACCATGGGCATCAACGAACTGGCGCCGAAGGAGCTGATGGACGCGCTGGAAAAACGCTTCAACTTCAAAGTGCCGCGCATGCACGGCCACAACACGGTGATGGCGATCGGCGCCATGGAGCGGGGCGAAGCCAAAGTGTTTATCGGTCTGGGCGGCAACTTCGCCCAAGCCACGCCGGACACCCCGCGCACCCACGAAGCGATGCGCAAACTCGACCTGACCGTGCACATTTCGACCAAGCTCAACCGCAGCCATCTGGTCACCGGACGCGACGCATTGATCCTGCCGTGCCTCGGTCGTACCGACATCGACATCCAGGCCGAAGGCCCGCAAGGGGTGACTGTGGAAGACACCTTCAGCATGGTGCATTTGTCGTTCGGTCAACTGAAGCCGAAGTCGGCGCACTTGAAATCCGAGCCGGCAATCATTGCCGGAATCGCCGCCGCCACGTTAGGCAAACATCCAATCGATTGGGAGTGGGTGGTGGGCGACTACGGGCGCATTCGCAACCTGATCGGCGACGTGATTCCGGGCTTCGAGAACTTCAACGAAAAACTGCTGACCCCGGGTGGCTTCCACCTCGGCAACGACGCCTCGGACCGGGTCTGGAACACTGAGTCGGGCAAAGCCCAGTTCACCCCGTGCGTGCTGCCGGAACACCTGATCAGCGAAGGCGTGCGCAACCTGCCGGTCAAGCCGGATTTGATCCTGCAGACCATGCGTTCCCACGATCAGTACAACACCACGCTGTACGGCCTCGACGACCGTTATCGCGGGGTCTACGGCATGCGCGACGTGATCTTCGCCAACGAACAGGATATCCAGCGACTCGGTTTCGAACCGGGGCAGAAGGTCGATCTGGTGGCGCTGTGGGATGACGAGCGCGAGCGTCGGGTCAGCGGTTTCACCCTGATCGCCTACGACATTCCGCCCGGTCAGGCGGCGGCGTACTACCCGGAAACCAACCCGCTGGTGCCGCTGGAAAGCTACGGCGACCGGACCTACACGCCGACCTCGAAATTCGTCGCGATTCGCCTCGAAGCGGCCAAGGTCAGCAACCTGATCCCGTCGTCGCTGGCCTGACCCGCTACTTATAAAAATACTGGCAATTTGACTGGCTGCAGGCGTTCGCGCCTGGCGGTGGCCCGGCGACGTGCTGCCGCTTTTCAGCCTGGATGAGGACATCATCATGCTCAACATTGAGGCACTGGACCTGGCGCGAATTCAATTCGCGTTCACGGTTTCGTTCCACATTATCTTCCCGGCGATCACCATCGGCCTGGCGAGTTTCCTCGCGGTACTCGAAGGCCTGTGGCTGAAAACCCGTGACGACACTTACCGCGATCTCTACCACTTCTGGTCGAAGATCTTTGCCGTCAACTTCGGCATGGGCGTGGTCTCGGGGCTGGTCATGGCGTACCAGTTCGGCACCAACTGGAGCGGCTTTTCCGACTTCGCCGGGAGCATCACCGGGCCGTTGCTGACCTATGAGGTGCTGACGGCGTTCTTCCTTGAAGCCGGTTTCCTCGGGGTCATGCTGTTCGGCTGGAACCGCGTCGGCCGTGGCCTGCACTTCTTTGCCACGGTGATGGTCGCCATCGGCACGTTGATCTCGACGTTCTGGATTCTCGCCTCCAACAGCTGGATGCAGACCCCGCAGGGCTTCGAAATCGTCGACGGGCGGGTGATGCCGCTGGACTGGCTGGCGATTGTGTTCAACCCGTCGTTCCCGTTCCGTCTGGCGCACATGGCGATCGCCGCGTTCGTCGCCACGGCCTTCTTCGTTGGTTCGTCGGCGGCCTGGCATTTGCTGCGCGGCAACAATACCGCGCCGGTGCGCAGGATGTTTTCCATGGCGTTGTGGATGGCGCTGATCGTGGCGCCGATTCAGGCGGTGGTCGGTGACGCCCATGGTTTGAACACCCTGGAGCATCAACCGGTAAAAATCGCCGCCATCGAAGGCCACTGGGAAAACGCCGACAACGGCCCGACACCGCTGGTGCTGTTCGGCATCCCCGACATGCAGGCGGAGAAGACCAAATACGCGCTGGAAATCCCGTACCTCGGCAGCCTGATCCTGACCCACAGCCTCGACAAGCAGATCCCGGCGCTCAAGAGCTTCCCGAAAGAAGACCGGCCGAACTCGACCATCATCTTCTGGAGTTTCCGCGTGATGGCCGGGCTGGGCATGTTGATGATCTTCGTCGGTGTGCTCGGTCTGGCGCTGCGCCGTGGCGGCAGGCTCTATCAGCATCGCGGCTTCCAGCGTCTGGTGTTGCTGATGGGGCCGAGCGGGTTGATCGCGTTGCTGGCCGGCTGGATCACCACCGAAGTCGGGCGCCAGCCGTGGGTGGTTTACGGCCTGATGCGCACCCATGACGCCGCGTCGCACCACTCGGTGGCGCAGATGAGCACCTCGCTGCTGCTGTTCGTGGTGATCTACTGCTCGGTGTTCACCGTGGGCATCGGCTACATGATGAAACTGGTGCGCAAGGGCCCGCAGCCGCATCACGAACATCCGCCGGAGGGCGATCAGTTGCAGACCCCGCGGCGGCCCATTTCGGCGGCTACCGTCCCGATGAAGGAGCATTGAGTCATGGGTATTCAAGGTATCGATCTCTCGTTGATCTGGGGGGTGATCATCGCCTTCGGGGTGATGATGTACGTGATCATGGACGGCTTCGATCTGGGCCTGGGCATCCTGTTTCCGCTGATCCCGGATGAGCAGGAGCGCGACGTGATGATGAACACTGTCGCCCCGGTGTGGGATGGCAACGAAACCTGGCTGGTGCTTGGTGGCGCGGCGCTGTATGGCGCCTTTCCACTGGCCTACGGGGTGATTCTGGAGGCGTTGTACCTGCCGCTGATCCTGATGCTCTGCGGGCTGATTTTCCGTGGCGTGGCGTTCGAGTTTCGCTTCAAGTCGTCGCCGCAAAAGCGTCACTGGTGGGACAAGGCGTTTATCGGTGGTTCGCTGCTGGCAACGTTCTCCCAGGGTGTGGCGATCGGCGCGTACGTATCGGGCATTCCCGTGGTGAATCGGCAGTTTGCCGGTGGCGGCCTGGACTGGCTGGCGCCGTTCCCGCTGGTGTGTGGCGTCGGTCTGGTGGTGGCGTATGCGCTGCTGGGCAGCACCTGGCTGCTGGTCAAGACCGAAGGCATGCTCGAGTCGCGGATGCGTCTGTTCACCCGGCCGTTGGCGTGGTTGCTGACGGCGATGGTGGTGGTGATTGGTGCGTGGACGCTGAAGTTGCACCCGGAGCTGGCCACTCGCTGGTCGACCAGCGGACACCTGATGGTATTCGCCGGGTTGGTGGCGCTGGCGCTGCTGGCGTTGTTCGGGTTGTTGCGCACCTTGCGTCAGCGTCACACCCACTGGCCGTTCGTGTTCACTCTGGTGCTGATGCTGCTCGGTTACATCGGTCTGGCGCTGAGCATCTGGCCGAACATCATCCCGCCATCGGTGAGCCTGTGGGCGGCGGCATCACCGCCGTCGAGCCAGTTGTTCGCCTTGATCGGCGCTCTGTTCATCCTGCCGGTGATCCTGATGTACACCTTCTGGAGCTACTACGTATTCCGCGGCAAAGTGAGGATTGGCGATGGCTACCATTGATTCGCGTGAGGTCAAATCCTCCCGCTGGTACAAGCGTCTGGGCTGGTTGTTGCTGATCTGGTTCGGCAGTGTGGTATCGCTCGCGGTGGTGGCGAGTGTGCTGAAACTGGCGATGTATGCAGCGGGAATGAGGACCCACTGATCTGAAAAACCGGAGCCTTGGCTCCGGTTTTTTTGTGCCCGGCGTTCTGCAATCGCTGATCAAACCTGTGGCAGCGGCGTGAAATCGGCAGACATAAAAAAGGCGTCCTGAAGGACGCCAAAAAATTCACCTCTGACCAAAGGAGCAAGGAGCTTCTGAAGGTGAATGGTATTGCTCGGGAAACTCAGAGAATTGCCAGCGGGTATTCGACGATCACCCGCACTTCATCCAGGTCGGACTCGAACGCCGTGGCACGGGTGGTGGCCTGGCGCAAACGCAGCGACAGGTCTTTCATCGAGCCGCTCTGCACCACGTATTTGACTTCGATGTCACGTTCCCAGCGCTTCTGGTCGGTCAGCGGATTGCCTTCGGCGTCGCGGCGCATATACACGGCGTTGGCATTGGAATAGTCGGCGTCGGTGCCACGCGCGTAACGGGTCATGAATGACAGCCCCGGCACACCGTAAGGGCTCATGTCGAGGTCGTAGCGCACCATCCACGAACGTTCTTTCGGCGAGTTGAAGTCGCTGTACTGGATCGAGTTATCGAGAAAGATCGAGTCCGACTGGCGCAGGTAATCGAAGTCGTCGTCTCCGTTGTTGCGCTGGTGGGAGAGGGCGACGGAGTGCGCGCCGAGTTTCACGCCGACGCGGCCGCTCCAGATGTTGTTGTCGAACTGGCCGAGCAGTTGTTTGCCTTCGTCGACCGCTTTGTAATAGTTCAGGCCGCCGAACAGCGACAGCTCGTCCGACAGTGGATAGGTCCATGCGGTGCCGGCGTAATACTGGTTCCAGGCATCCTTGAGGCGGCTGGAGTACAGGCTGAAACTGAGGTTCTTGTTCAGCACATAATCGCCGCCGCCGTAAGCGATCCACGGTGAATTGACTGGGCCTGCGTAGAACGTGGCGAAGTTTTCGCGCATGTCGCTGGACACCGGCTGGCTCATCGCATGCAGACGGCCGCCCTGGATCGACAGACCGTCGATGCTGGTGTTGGTCGCCGTCACGCCGCGAAAGCTCTCCGGCAGCAAGCGCGAGTCACCGGCCGCCACCACCGGGTTGGCCGGGAACACATCACCGACCTTGACCACCGTATCGAAGGCCCGCACTTTTGCGGCGCCACCGATCTTGGTGTATTCATCCCGCGCCTGGCCGTCACGGTTGACCGGCAGCACATCGAACGAACTGCGCCCGCCGTTGCGTCCGTCACCGGTGTCGAGTTTCAAGCCGAGCAGGGCAAACGCATCGACACCGACCCCAACGGTGCCTTGAGTGAAACCGGATTCGAACTTGCTGATCACTGCATGCGCCCAGGCTTCGGAATAACCGTTGCCGGTGGGGCTGGACTGGCCGTTGCGATGATCACGATTGAAGTAGAAGTTGCGGTTGAGCACCGTCAGGCTACTGCCTTCGACAAAGCCCTCAGGCTTGTCTTCTGCAAACACCATGGACGGCCCTGAGCCGACCACCACCGCTAAAGCGGCCATCGACATTTTTGTATTGTTAACCATCAAACACTCCTTGGGTTCGGCAGAACGGGAACGTGCGTCGGCTTGGTTTTATTGTTCGGCGGGGCAGGGCCCGTCGGCATTGGTCGCCGGGTCACATCGTTGCAAGCTGCGGATAACGCCAAGGTGATGGGGGAATTACAATTTCGTCATGTAATGGTTTGTGCCAAGTGGGTTCAGTTCAAGGCTGCGAGTTGTTCGATGGTTTGTGGAAATCGCTCGACCAGACGGATCAGGGTCGTGGCCTGAGCATTGGGCGTTGCTCGTCCTTGCTCCCAGTTTTCGAGCGTTCGCGTGTTGGTGCGCAGGTACATGGCGAACACTGACCTCGAGAGGTTGAGCTGTTGGCGGATGGCTACCACTTCCTCGGCTGTGATGGGCATCAGTTTCGGTAACTGAACCTTGTGTGTGCGCAGCGTGATTTTGCCTTGGCGCTCTTCTGCCAGAGCTTCGAGGCCATCCATCAATTCGGAAAAAATGTCACGTTTCATAGTGGGATCTCGTGTTGATTTCTTTATCCAGAGTTTGTTTGAACAGCTTTTTCTGAGCCGGCGAGAGATCGGTGTACTCGTCTTTGCCGTACACAGTGAACAGCCAGAATTGGTTGAAACCTGACCACCCGTAGTAAATCACCCGTAATCCGCTTCGCTTGCCCTTGCCTCGTCGCTGATCACAGAAGCGAATCTTGCGCAGCCCACCTGTACCCTCGATCAGATCGCCCGCTTCGGGGTTTTTCAGCAACTCCAGTTGAAAGCTCCGAAATAGATCGTCGTCCAGATAATCGTCTCGGTATTTCTGAAACATACGTAATTCGACAAAAAGAGCATCCATGTTCTGTACGTTACCTACGTATAGTGTTGTCTCGATAATCGAATCGGTCAAGGCCTCCAAGCCCTCCTTTTCGTCCCTTTTTGAACGGTAGACTCCGGTCGTAAAAACACCTGTAGGACGAATCGACGAGTGTGGTGAGAACGTTCGATTGAGTAGCGAGGAGGCTTGGCAATTGACGTGTAGGAACAATCCGCAGCACTATCACCCCATGACTGTCCAACTTCGAATGACCATGATGTGCTCCTCCATGACCGCTTCCGGCGGGCCATGAGGTCATACGTTTTTGTCATTTGACGTGTACCCAAAGCCCCGCCAGCAATGGACGGGGCTTTTTCATTGCCCGTCCGCACATGGCTCATGGAGAGAGAAATGTTCGACATCAGAAGAGCCACCCCGGACGATGCCCGGATAGCGTTCGAGATTCGGCGACAGGCCATTCGACATCAATGCATCGGTGCCTATAGCGAGCAACAGATGCTCGAGTGGACCAAGGGTTGCGCTGAGGATGGTTACGACACGCTGATGCAAAAGCATTTCTATCTGGGCTGCATCGAGGATGAACCCGTGGCAACCGGCATGCTCGATCTGGAGCACCGTGAAATCGGCGCGATCTTCATTCGCCCGGATGTCATGCAGCGTGGGCTGGGCAGGCGTGTTCTGTTCTTTCTCGAAGATTTGGCGCGGGATCTCGGGCTGACCGAGGTGTGCCTGGACGCAACATTGAATGCGGTCGACTTTTATCGGCGTTGTGGTTATGTCGGGGAGGAGAGTGCGGTTTATCAATCACCTTCGGGTCTGCAACTGGCCTGCGTGCCGATGGTGAAGAAACTGTGATGCCATTGTGGCGAGGGAGCTTGCTCCCGCTGGACTGCGGAGCAGGCCCCGCTTCTCGGCTGAACAGCGGGGCCGCTTCGCGTCCCAGCGGGAGCAAGCTCCCTCGCCACAGGTTATTTGTTGCTACATGGAATCCATAAAACAAAAACGGCACCCGAAGGTGCCGTTTCCGTTTCCAGCCAGCCGAGCAATCAGCCCGCCAGACCCGCCTGCTGAACCAGAGTCAGCAATGGCTGCGGGTACACACCCAGGAAGAACGCGACCAGGGCGATGGCCAGCAGCATCACGCCGCCGGCTTTCTGTTCCCAGTGCAACTGGGCGTCGTGGCGACGCAGGTTCGGTTCGATCAGGTACAGGGTGACCATCACGCGCAGGTAGTAGAACACGCCGATGGCGCTGCCCAGTACCAGCGAGCCGACCAGCCACCATTGGTGCGACTCGACACCGGTGGCGATGATGTAGAACTTGCCGATAAAGCCAGCGGTCAGCGGGATACCGGCCAGGGACAGCATCATCACGGTCAGTACGGCGGTCAGGTACGGACGACGCCAGAACAGGCCGCGGTACTCGTACAGCGCATCTGCGTCGCGACCGTTGTACGGCGAGGACATCAGGGTGATCACGCCGAACGCGCCAAGGCTGGTGATCACGTAGGTGACCAGGTACACGCCGATGGCTTCCACCGCCAGACCCTTGCTCGCCACCAAAGCGATCAGCAGGTAGCCGAAGTGCGCGATGGACGAGTAACCGAGCAGACGCTTGAGGTTGCTCTGGGTCAGGGCCAGCAGGTTACCGAACAGGATCGAGGCGACGGCGATCACGCTCAGTACGTCGCTCAGCACGCCACTGCTCGCGGCAGGGGAGATCTGGAACAGACGCACCATCACCGCGAACACGGCAACCTTAGACGCCGTGGCGAGGAACGCGGCCACCGGTGCCGGAGCACCTTCGTACACGTCCGGCGTCCACAGGTGGAACGGTACCAGCGACAGCTTGAACGCCAGACCGATCAGCATCATGCCCAGACCCAATTGAGCCAGCGAGCTCGGCAGGTTGGTCGTAGCCAGGGCCTGACCGATACCGTTGAAGCTCAGGGTGCCGGCGTCAGCGTAGAGCAGCGCCATACCGAACAACAGGAACGCGGAACCGGCGGCCGACAGCACCATGTACTTGATGCCGGCTTCCAGCGAACGCTTGTTGAAGAAGGCATAAGCCACCAGACCGTAGACCGGTACCGACAGCAGTTCCAGACCGATGAACAAACCGGCCAGGTGCTGCGCGCTGACCAGAACCAGACCACCGGCGGCGGCCATCAGGATCAGCAGGTACAGTTCTTCACGGTTGCCCGGGTAACCCGAACCGCCATCGCCGAGGTAGGCGTGGGCCAGAGTCACACAGGCGAGGGTGGCGACCAGGATCAGCGCCATGTACAGGCAGGCGAAGGTGTCGACTTGCAGCAAAGGAGTCACGGCCAGAGGCGCGACTTTCAGGGCTGGCAGGATCGACAGCAAGGCCAGGTTCAGACCGGCGACCGAGATCAGGAAGGTCTGCGAGTGGTTGCGGCGCCAGGCGATTGCCAGCATCACCACGATAATGGTGAGGCTGGTGATCAACAGTGGCGCTAGCGCAATAATGTGTTGATTCGT
>NZ_JBIVMY010000018.1:0-111900 GCF_044753325.1 Pseudomonas sp. NPDC088414
AAGACCAGGGCGCCGGCGACCAGGGCCTGATGTTCGGCTACGCCAGCAACGAAACCGACGTGCTGATGCCAGCACCGATCACCTTCTCGCACCAGCTGGTGCAGCGTCAGGCCGAAGCCCGCAAATCGGGTCTGCTGCCTTGGCTGCGTCCGGACGCCAAATCGCAAGTGACCTGCCGTTACGAAGGCGGCAAGGTGGTTGGTATCGACGCCGTGGTTCTGTCGACCCAGCACAACCCTGAAGTGTCGTACAAAGACCTGCGCGAAGGCGTGATGGAACTGATCGTCAAGCACGTGCTGCCTGCCGAACTGCTGAGCAAGGACACCCAGTTCCACATCAACCCGACCGGCCAGTTCATCATTGGCGGCCCGGTAGGTGACTGCGGTCTGACCGGTCGCAAGATCATCGTCGACAGCTACGGCGGCATGGCCCGTCACGGCGGCGGCGCATTCTCCGGCAAGGATCCATCGAAGGTTGACCGTTCGGCGGCCTACGCTGGCCGTTATGTTGCCAAGAACATCGTCGCTGCCGGCCTGGCCGAGCGTTGCGAGATTCAGGTGTCCTACGCCATCGGCGTGGCCCAGCCGACTTCGATCTCGCTGAACACCTTCGGTACTGGCAAGATCAGCGATGACAAGATCATCAAACTGGTGCGTGAAGTGTTCGACCTGCGCCCATACGCGATCACCACCATGCTTGACCTGCTGCACCCGATGTACCAGGAAACTGCAGCCTACGGCCACTTCGGTCGTGCTCCGCAGACCAAGACTGTTGGCGAAGACACCTTCACCACCTTCACCTGGGAAAAAACCGACCGCGCCGACGCACTGCGTTCAGCCGCTGGCCTGTAATTCCCTGGCTGCAAAAAAGCCCCGCACGGTTCGCGCCGTGCGGGGCTTTTTCATGCCTGAAATACCCTTCCAATATCAATAAAGAACCCTGTGGGAGCGGGCTTGCCCGCGAAGAGGCCGGCCCATGCGCCCCCTGTATGGGCACGGAAACACGATGCAAAACACCCACCCGGTGCCTCTCTGAATCCTCGCCTAGCCTTAAAGCATTCCCCCTGAGCAAGGACGCTCAAAATGCTTGTCACGCTGCGCCTGTTTTCAGTTCTTTTGCTGAGTTTCACCCCTCTGATCGCCCATACAGCCTGCCCCGACTGGCCATCCGGCAAAGCGCAAATTGAAGTCTCGGCCCTGCAACAGCAGATCGACCAATGGGACGACGCCTACCACCGCGAAGGCCGCTCCCTCATAGCCGACGATCTCTATGACCAATCGCGCCTGCGGCTCAACGAATGGCGCCAGTGCTTCCAGCAGCCCCCGGCGCCTGCACCTTTGCGCACTGCGACTGGCTCCCTCGCGCATCCAATCGCCCACACCGGCCTGGACAAGCTTCACGAAGCGGCCGCCGTTCAAGCATGGCTAAAGGATCGCCAGGACGTCTGGGTACAACCCAAGGTCGATGGCGTCGCAGTGACGCTGATTTACCGTCGCGGCCTGTTGCAGCAGGCGATCAGTCGCGGCGACGGGATCAGCGGTCAGGACTGGACGGCAGCGGCGCAAAAGATCGCTGCCATTCCGCAACAACTGACCCAACCGCTGGACCTGTTGGTGCAGGGCGAACTCTACTGGCGCCTTGATCAACATGTGCAAGCCAGCGCCGGCAGCGTCAACGCCCGCGCCACGGTTGCCGGGCTGATGAGCCGTAAAACCTTGAGCGCAGAACAGGCGTCCGGGATCGGTCTGTTCGTCTGGGACTGGCCGCAGGGGCCGGCGAATCTGCCCGAAAGAACAGCGGCACTGGCGACATTGGGCTTCGCCGCGACAGCGCCATTCAGTCAGGTCATCGCCAACCTTCCCGACGCGCAAAAATGGCGCGAGCACTGGTATCGATCGCCCTTGCCCTTCGCCACCGACGGCATTGTCTTGCGCCAGAGCCAGCGCCCACCGGCTGAGCGCTGGCAGGCGAGCGCGCCCTACTGGGCCATCGCCTGGAAATATCCGTTTGTCCGAGCGCTGGCCGAGGTGCGTAAAGTGAATTTCAAGATCGGCCGCAGCGGACGCATCACGCCGGTGTTGGAGTTGTCGCCCGTCAGGCTCGATGACCGCGAGATCAAACGGGTCAGCGCCGGTTCACTCAAGCGCTGGCAGGCCCTGGACATCCGCCCCGGTGATCAGGTGGCAATCAGCCTGGCCGGGCTGACGATTCCGCGTCTCGACAGCGTGGTGCTACGAACCACCGAGCGCGCAGACATCGACATTCCGGCCAGTGGCGACTTTCACGCCTTGAGCTGCTGGCAACCGACACCCGGTTGCGAAAGCCAGTTTCTCGCGCGCCTGACCTGGCTCAGTGGCAAGCAAGGGCTGGCGCTGCAGAATGTCGGACGCGGCACCTGGGAGAAACTTCTGGAAACAGGCCGCCTGAACAACCTGCTGGATTGGTTGACCCTCGACGAGCCAGAGCTTGCTAACATTGCCGGCTTCGGCGAACGCAGCAGCGCACGTCTGATCAACAGCTTTCACAGCGCCCGCCAACGGCCGTTCACCCAGTGGCTCAAAGCATTGGGTTTACCGCCGACGGGGCAGGCACAACTGGCCGACTCGTGGCAGGCGCTGGCACAACGCGACACCGAACAATGGCAGGCAGAAGCCGGAATCGGCCCGGGCCGCGCGGCGCAATTGAGCGCATTCTTCCGCGACCCGCAGGTGCTGGCCTTGAGTGACACATTACGCGCCGCCGGAATCGACGGTTTCTGATCACGCAATCCCCGGCAGCCGGGAACCCAAGGGCCACCAGACGCTCAAACAGCGCAGCGCCCCCGACCCGACTGCCTTTGCACATGGAGCTTTTATGAAATTTCTTGCACCGCTTGCCTTGCTGACTCTCTGTGGCGTCCTGGCCGCGCCTGTGATGGCCGACGAAGATGCACCGGGCCTGACCGGTTGCGCCGCCAAGAAGCAGGGCATCATCAATCAGCTCGAACAGGCCAAGTCCCGTGGCAACACCGACCAGCAGGCCGGTCTGCAGACCGCGCTGGATGAAGTGACAAAGAACTGCACCGATGCCGGGCTGAAGAAAGAACGCGAAAACAAAGTGCTGGAAGCCAAGCACGAAGTGAGCAAGCGTCAGGCGGATCTCGACAAGGCGATGAAGAAAGGTGATCCGGAGAAGATCAACAAGCGCAAGGACAAGCTCGCCGAGTCACGCAAAGAGCTGCAGGATGCGCTGGACCAGATCGACAAGTAACCAGCGTTGAATGAGATTTCCTGTGGCGAGGGAGCTTGCTCCCGCTGGGTCGCGAAGCGGCCCCAACTCCATTCAATGGCGCTGCAGCAGACTCAACTCGGTTGAATGGGTTTACGACGGCTGCGCCGCCGAGCGGGAGCAAGCTCCCTCGCCACAATCGTCCGGCAGTCTCCGACAATCAATGATCGCGAAATTCTTTATGGCAAGCGCTGCAGGCATCTTCAACCTTCTGCACCGCCGGCCCGAGGTTGCTGGCCTTGTACGGCTGAACCTTGCTGGCGATCACCAGTTCACCGGTGGCCGCCTCAAGGTTGCGGGCCAGTTCCTGAAAACGTGCCTGCCGCAGCCACACATCGTCCTTGGCACTGGTGTGATCTTCTTCACGCACCTGCGGGAAATGCTTCCACGGTTCATGGGACAACGCATCGAGCTTCACCGCGCCTTCGGCGAATTTCGGCCCGTCGAACGGAATGCGTCCGCGCAACATGCCACCCAGGTCTTCGCCGGTCTTGAGCATCTGTTTGAAGATCGCCTTGCGTTGCCCCAACGGCGAATTCGGATCGACGCCGCCACAGGCGGACAAGGTCAGACAGGCCAGCAATACAACAGCAATTCTTTTAAGAGTCATGGTGGCTTCAGGTCACGGAATTCGGCGGCCAGTATCCTCGCGTCGCCGACAAACACCAATAGCCCTATTAAAAATACGGGTTGCCCGAGCGCATGGAGCACTCGGGCAACCGGCACAGGAATCACTCCATGAACAGCCGCTTCAAGGCCTGGCGTCACCCACTGATCGCAACCCTGCCGCTGCTGGCAATTCTTGCCGGTTGCACGGGCGGCGATACCGCCAAACCGAAAACCCACGCCTTGGCTACTTACTCCAGCGCTAGCTGGGAAGCCCTGCCGACCGTATCCGACAGCGATCTGGTCGCCGGTTTCGGTTCATGGCGCAGTGCCTGCACCCGGCTCAAGGCTGATCCGGTCTGGGGCGGCACCTGCGCCGCAGCCGCCAACGTGCCGCAGAGCGCCAACGAGATTCGCGCCTTCCTCAAGCAGAACCTCGACGTGTTCGGGCTACGCGCCGAGCATGACAACCCGAACGGCCTGATCACCGGTTACTACGAACCGGTCTACCCGGGCAGTCTGACGCCCACCGAGGTGGCAAACGTGCCGGTGTACGGCGTGCCGGAAGACATGATCATCGTCTCGCTGGACAGCATTTACCCGGAGCTCAAGGGCAAACGCCTGCGTGGTCGCCTTGAAGGCCGGGTACTCAAGCCTTACGACGACGCGGCGACCATTGAGTCCAAAGGCGTCAAAGCCCCGGTGGTGGCGTACCTGACCGATCCGATGAACCTGCAATTTTTGCAGATCCAGGGTTCCGGGCGGATCCAGACACCGGACGGCAAACAACTGCGCATCGCCTACGCCGACCAGAACGGCCACCCGTATCGACCGATCGGCCGCTGGCTGGTCGAGCAAGGCGAGCTGAAGAAAGAAGATGTGACCATGGGCGCCATCAGCAACTGGGCCAAGGCCAACCCGTCGCGCATCCCGGAACTGCTGGGCAGCAACCCGAGCTACGTGTTCTTCACCCGCAACCCGGACAGCAACGAAGGCCCGCGCGGCTCGTTGAACGTACCGCTGACGGCGGGTTATAGCGCGGCGGTGGACCGCAAGGTGATTCCGTTGGGTAGCCTGCTGTGGCTATCGACCACCCGCCCCGATGGCACGGCGCTGGTGCGTCCGGTCGCAGCGCAGGACACCGGCGGCGCGATTGCCGGCGAGGTGCGTGCGGACCTGTTCTGGGGTACTGGCGATGCGGCCGGGCAATTGGCCGGGGACATGAAGCAGCAGGGGCAGATCTGGATGCTCTGGCCCAAAGGCGCGGCGTTGCCGCAAGTGCCGCAGGTGGCTGACAAACCCTGAAAAGCAAAAGATCGTCCGAACGCGGCCCGAGCCTGCGGCAGCTCCTACAGGGGGTCAATCTTGTAGGAGCTGCCGCAGGCTGCGATCTTTTGACCTTGCTTTATCTATACCGACACAAAGAAGAACGCAGCAATCAGCCCCATCCCGACAAACCATACCAGCGACCGCAGAATCGCCCAGTCCGCCAGGTAGCAGATGATGTACAGCAGGCGACTGGTGATAAACATCACCGCCAGCACATTCACCGTCACCAACTGCGCGGTGCCTACCAGATGCGCAACGATCACCGCCGCGGCAAACGCCGGGGTCACTTCGAAGCTGTTCAACTGCGCCGCATGCGCCCGTCGGGCCACGCCGTTGAGACTTTCCAGAAAGTCCCGGGGATCATGGTTGTCGCTCAGTCGGTAGCCGCCCACTGCCTTGGCCACGCCCGTGCAGATATAGGGCAGGAAAATCGCGATCAACACGCACCACAGAGCTACCGTCATAGAGCCGTCCTTCTTCAAGTGATAGAAATGGCGGGCAGTCAGAACTTCATCACCAGCATGCCGATCAGCACCAGCCCACAGGCTAAGAGCCGCGGTCTGCCGAAAGGTTCTTTGAGGTAACGCATGCCGAACAGCACCACCAGAATCACGCTGATTTCACGCAGCGCTGCCGCTTCGGCAATCGAGCCCAACTGCATCGCCCACAGCACCAGAGCGTAGCTGAACAACACGCAGAACCCGACCGCCAGGCCCAGCTTCCACTGCTCGCGCCAGAACACCAGGAACGCCGGGCGTTTGGCGACCCACGCCAGCAACGGAAACGGCCAGGCGCTGAGCAGCGTGACCCAGACCAGGTAATCCAGTGGATGCGACCAGCGCCGCAGAGCCTGACCGTCGATGTAGGTGTAGCAGCCGATGCACAGCCCGATCAGCGCCACCACTGGCAGCATCGACCACGGCAGATGCTTGCCGCCACCGCCCTGCCAGAGCAGGCAGACCATGCCCAGCGGAATCAGCATGATCCCGAAGATCTGCTGCGCGGTGAGCACTTCGCCGGCGAAGATCAGGGTCAGCGCCAGCACCACCAATGGCGACAAGCCGCGCATCAGCGGATAAACCAACCCGAGGTCACCGACCCGATAGGCCTGAATCAGCAGATAGCGATACAGCAGCTCGAATGCTGCCGATGCCAGAATCCACGGCCAGATCTCCAGCGGCGGCAGGCTGATGAATGGAAATGCCAGCGCCACGAACAACAGCGCCACCGTGTCCATGCACGCCACCACCAGCAACCGTTCGGCACTGAACTTGATCAGGGTATTCCACGTCGCATGCAACAGCGCCGCCATTAACACCAGAACTGTCGCCGCCACGTCCCACTCCTTGATTTTTTTGCTGACCCTACACCAATGTCTGCGGCTGACCAACCGAGGGGACTCGATTGTGTCCCCACCCCGAATCAGCCCATCCAACCTTTGCACCGAAGAATCGGGGCGCTGTCTTTCCACCCCCATCCAATGGAGCCCGGATGCTAGAACTTGTCGCCGCTTTTATCTGCCTCACCACCCTTCTCACCTTCGTCAATTACCGCTTCATCGGCCTGCCGCCGACCATCGGCGTGATGGTCACCGCGCTGATGTTCTCCCTGTTGCTGCAAGGCCTGAGCGTGCTCGGTTATCCCGGCCTCGAAGAACGCGTGCAGCAACTGATCGGCCAGATCGACTTCGGCGATCTGCTGATGAACTGGATGCTGTCGTTCCTGCTGTTCGCCGGCGCCCTGCACGTCAACCTCAACGACCTGCGCAGCTACCGCTGGCCGATCGGCCTGCTGGCGACTTTCGGTGTGCTGATTGCCACCGCCGTGATCGGCAGCCTCGCCTACTACATTTTTGCCCTGTTTGGCTGGCACGTGAGCTTCCTCTACTGCCTGCTGTTCGGCGCGCTGATTTCGCCGACCGACCCGATTGCGGTGCTCGGCGTACTGCGTACTGCCAATGCCTCAAAGCCACTGAAGACCACCATCGTCGGCGAGTCGCTGTTCAACGACGGCACTGCGGTGGTGGTGTTCACCGTGCTGCTGGGCATCGCTCAGCTGGGCGAGACGCCGACCCTCAGCGCCACGGCCATGCTGTTCGTGCACGAAGCCATTGGCGGCGTGCTGTTCGGCGGGCTGATCGGTTATGGGGTGTACCGGATGATCAAAAGCGTCCAGCAGCATCAGATCACCGTGATGCTGACCCTGGCGCTGGTGATCGGCGGTTCGGCGATGGCCACCGAGCTGCACGTCTCGGCGCCGATTGCGATGGTGGTGGCTGGTCTGATCATCGGCAACCTGGGGCGCAACCTGGCGATGAACGACATGACCCGCAAGTACCTCGACGGCTTCTGGGAGCTGCTCGATGACATGCTCAATGCGCTGCTGTTCGCTCTGATCGGCATGGAGCTGTTGCTGCTGCCGTTCAACTGGGCGCACGTGGCGGCGGCCAGTTTGCTGGCGCTGGCGATTCTGCTGTCGCGCCTGCTCACCGTGGCCCCGGCGATCGTTCTGCTGCGGCGCTGGCGCACGGTGCCGCGCGGCACCATTCGCATTTTGACCTGGGGCGGTTTGCGCGGCGGGGTTTCGGTGGCACTGGCGCTGGCCCTGCCATTGGGCCCGGAGCGCGATCTGCTGCTGAGCATCACCTACATCGTGGTTCTGTCGTCGATCCTGCTGCAGGGTCTGACCATCGGCAAACTGGTCAAGCACGCTACCCGTGACGAGCCGGCCACAGCGGCCGAGCCGGCGCACCACTGATCATTTCTTGATCTGCTGCGGATCGGGCTGTTCGGCCTGATCCGCAGATTGTTTCCCTTTGCCCGTTTCCTTTGGCGCGCCGCTCTCGCTGCGGATCTGTGCATGGCTGATCAGGGCGAAGATGAAACTGCCGCCGATGATGTTCCCCGCCAGCGTGGGCCCGGCAAACACCATCCAGAAATCACTCCACGGCAGCTCGCCGGCAAACACCAGATACGACACTTCCGCCGAACCCACCACGATGTGGGTGAAGTCGCCCAGCGCCATCAGGTAGGTGATGAGGATGATGATCCACATCTTCGCGCTCTCCATGGAAGGGATCATCCAGACCATGGTGGCGATCATCCAGCCGGAAACGATGCCTTTGGCGAACATCTGACTGGCGTGGTTTTCCATGACCTTGCGGCCGATTTCAAGGAAGGCGTGATCAGTCTTGCTGTCGAAGATTGGCAGCTCGAGCATCACGTACGCCACCAGAATCGTCCCGCACAAGTTGCCGAACAGGACCACGCCCCACAAGCGGATCAACCGCCCGAAGTTGGCCAGAGTCGGTTTGGTCATCACCGGCAAGACGGCGGTCAGGGTGTTTTCGGTGAACAGCTGCTGGCGGGCGAGGATCACCGCAAGGAAACCCGCGCAGTAGCCGAAACTGGCGATGACCTTGAATTCATCACCCTCGGGCAGGCGCGAATTGAGCAGGCCCATGCCCATCAATGACAGGCCCATGGTCAACCCCGCGGCGAGCGCCGACCACCACAGCGCGGCGATGCTGCGCTCCAGTTCCTGATCGCCTTGGGTGCGGATGATTTCATGCAGAACCGCCGCGCGGGGCGGCTGGTTTTTCTCGACTTCGTGCTGTTCATCGGTCGAGAGGTTGGGGGTCTTGCCGTCTGTCGGGGTGGTCATGGCGTGGTAACCGGTGGGGGGCTTTCAGCTACGACCCCTGCGGTTCCTGGCTGTTCACTCCCCCCAACCGAAACTATTACCTGTGGCGAGGGAGCTTGCTCCCGCTCGGCTGCGCAGCAGTCGTCTCGTGTTTCAGATAAACAACACTCACCGGTTTTGGGACTGCTTTGCAGTCCAGCGGGAGCAAGCTCCCTCGCCACAATTCACCGATTACTTGGTTACCAGCTCATCTTCCTTGAACTGGTCTTTGACGTACTTGATCTCGGTGCGACCGTGCGGCGCCGGCAAACCGTCTTCGCCGAGGTTGACGAAGACCATCTTCTCGACCGTGAGGATGCTCTTGCGGGTGATCTTGTTGCGAACCTCGCAGGTCAGGGTGATCGAGGTGCGGCCGAACTCGGTGGCGGTGATGCCCAGTTCGATGATGTCGCCCTGGCGCGAGGCGCTGACGAAGTTGATTTCGGAAATGTACTTGGTCACCACGCGCTGATTGCCCAACTGGACGATCGCGTAAATCGCCGCCTCTTCGTCGATCCAGCGCAGCAGGCTGCCGCCGAACAGGGTGCCGTTGGGGTTCAGGTCTTCGGGTTTTACCCATTTGCGGGTGTGGAAATTCATGTTCACTCCTGAGCGTTTGCCGAAAGATGGCGCCATCTTGGCAGACCGAGCGGTCAGGCTCCATGAGCCTTCTACTATGGTCGCTATTAGCGATCTTCATCTGGCCGACAGAAACCCTTTGGAAGATCAGTCTAGACGGCTATAATCGCCCCCGTTTCAAAACGGTAACCTTCACTTGATACCGTTTTCCCGCCACCTGTCCGAGGGGCGCTGCAGCAGGATCAACCTGTCAGGCTCGGATGGGGCGTTGACTGGCCACGGCCGGACACTAAACGCACAACGGCGCCCATTCGCATACATTACGAATGGAGGCTCTTCATGAGCGCTGTTATCACGCCTGCAGATTTTAACGATTACAAAGTTGCCGACATGTCCCTGGCTGCCTGGGGCCGTCGCGAAACCATCATCGCCGAGTCGGAAATGCCTGCCCTGATGGGTCTGCGCCGCAAGTACGCCTCCGAGCAGCCGCTCAAGGGCGCGAAAATCCTCGGCTGCATCCACATGACCATTCAGACTGCCGTGCTGATCGAAACCCTGGTTGCCCTGGGTGCCGAAGTACGCTGGTCGTCCTGCAACATTTTCTCGACTCAGGATCAGGCCGCTGCGTCCATCGCTGCCGCCGGCATCCCGGTTTTCGCCTGGAAAGGCGAGACTGAAGAAGAGTACGAGTGGTGCCTGGAGCAGACCATCCTGAAGGATGGCCAGCCATGGGACGCCAACATGATCCTCGACGACGGCGGCGATCTGACTCAGCTGCTGCACGACAAGTACCCACAAGTACTGGATCGCGTTCACGGCGTGACCGAAGAAACCACCACCGGCGTTCACCGTCTGCTGGACATGCTGGCCAAGGGCGAGCTGAAGATCCCGGCGATCAACGTCAACGACTCGGTGACTAAATCCAAGAACGACAACAAGTACGGCTGCCGTCACAGCCTGAACGATGCGATCAAGCGTGGTACCGACCACCTGCTGTCCGGCAAGCAAGCGCTGGTCATCGGTTACGGTGACGTGGGCAAGGGCTCCGCGCAGTCCCTGCGTCAGGAAGGCATGATCGTCAAGGTTTCCGAAGTTGACCCGATCTGCGCCATGCAAGCCTGCATGGACGGTTTCGAACTGGTTTCGCCGTTCATCGACGGTATCAACGACGGCACCGAAGCGAGCATCGACAAAGCGCTGCTGGGCAAGATCGACCTGATCGTGACCACCACCGGTAACGTCAATGTTTGCGACGCGAACATGCTCAAAGCCCTGAAGAAGCGCGCTGTTGTCTGCAACATCGGCCACTTCGACAACGAAATCGACACCGCTTTCATGCGCAAGAACTGGGCATGGGAAGAAGTGAAGCCACAGGTACACAAGATCCACCGTACCGGCCCGGGCGCTTTCGACGCGCAGAACGACGACTACCTGATCCTGCTGGCCGAAGGCCGTCTGGTGAACCTGGGCAACGCCACTGGTCACCCGAGCCGCATCATGGACGGTTCGTTCGCCAACCAGGTACTGGCGCAGATCTTCCTGTTCGGCCAGAAGTACGCCGACCTGTCGCCGGCCCAGAAAGCCGAGCGTCTGACCGTTGAAGTACTGCCGAAGAAACTCGACGAAGAAGTGGCCCTGGAAATGGTTCGCGGCTTCGGCGGCGTGGTCACCCAACTGACCAAGCAACAGGCTGACTACATCGGCGTGACCGTCGAAGGCCCGTTCAAGCCGCACGCTTACCGCTACTAAGTAACCGGCTGCTTTATTTGTCGGACTGGCTTGTTGTGGCGAGGGAGCTTGCTCCCGCTGGGCTGCGAAGCGGCCCCAGGATTTTGGGAGCGCTGCGCGCTCCAGCGGGAGCAAGCTCCCTCGCCACATAAGCACGCTCCTACAGATGAAACATACCGTAGGCTTTCGTGTTTCCAAGGGTATGACCATGTCCCAAGACCGTCGCTACAGCTTCGAGTTCTTCCCGACCAAGACCGATGCTGGGCATGAAAAACTGCTCAACGTTGCCCGTCAGTTGGCAACGTACAACCCCGACTTCTTCTCCTGCACCTATGGCGCTGGTGGTTCGACCCGTGATCGTACCCTCAACACCGTCCTGCAGCTGGAAAGCGAAGTCAAAGTACCGGCCGCACCGCACCTGTCGTGCGTCGGCGACAGCAAGGACGACCTGCGCGGCCTGCTGAACGAGTACAAGGCTGCCGGCATCAAGCGCATCGTGGCCCTGCGCGGCGACCTGCCGTCCGGCATGGGCATGACCAGCGGCGAGCTGCGTCACGCCAACGAACTGGTTGAATTCATTCGTGAAGAAACCGGTGATCATTTCCACATCGAAGTTGCCGCTTACCCGGAGATGCATCCGCAGGCGCGCAATTACGAAGACGATCTCGCCAACTTCGTGCGCAAGGCCCGCGCCGGCGCCGACAGCGCGATCACCCAGTACTTCTTCAACGCCGACAGCTACTTCTACTTCGTCGACCGTTTGCAGGCGCTGGGCGTGGATATTCCAGTCGTGCCGGGGATCATGCCGATCACCAACTACAGCAAGCTGGCGCGTTTCTCCGATGCCTGCGGTGCGGAAATTCCGCGCTGGATCCGCAAGCAACTGGAAGCCTACGGCGATGACAGCCAGAGCATTCAGCGCTTCGGCGAGCAAGTTGTCAGCGAAATGTGCGAACGTCTGCTGCAAGGTGGCGCTCCGGGGCTGCACTTCTATTCCATGAACCAGGCTGAGCCTAGTCTGGCGATCTGGAATAACCTGAAGTTGCCGCGCTAAGCATTAAAAGAAAGATCAAAAGATCGCAGCCTTCGGCAGCTCCTACAGGGGTGTCGTTGCTGCGATTTTTTGCTTTTGAATCCCCGAATTAGAGCTTGTGCAGGCACTTTCTGGCTCTTTCGCGTTTCTCGTCGTAATCTCAAGCCATGCCTTTGATCGCGCAATTATTCACGGTGCTGGTTTTTGCTTGCCTGAGCTTTGCCGCTCGGGGCGAGAAGCTGCGTATTGTCACCGAGCCTTGGGCACCGTACGTGTACGAAGAGGATGGCAAGAACCTCGGGCTGGACTACGAAACCACCGCCATTGTGTTCAAGCGTCTGGGGATCGAGGTCGAGTGGCAGTTCCTGCCATGGAAGCGTTGCCTGTCGATGCTCGAAACCGGTCAGGCTGACGGCGCGCTGGATATTTTTCACAGCGACGAGCGCGATGCCACCCTGCTCTACCCCATCGAACCGCTGTCGGACGTCGAGTTCGTGATGTTCTACGCCAACGACCGTCCCCATCCGTTCCGCCAGCTCGAAGACCTCAAAGGCCTGACCATCGGCACTTCGCCGGGCTATCTGTACAGCCCGGACTTCAGCCAGTCGACACTATTCACCCGCGAGCCGGCACCGACCCACGAAGCCAACTTCGGCAAACTGCTGCGCGGACGCATCGACTTGCTGATCACCGATCGCCGCGTGGGCCAGCATTTGCTCGATCAACTGAATATTCGCGATCAAATCACCGAAAACCCCACGGTCATCAGTCGTCAGAGCCAATATCTGGCGGTTCGACGCAATGCCGGCATGGATCTGCTGGTGGCGCGTTTTGGCGCCGAGCTCAAGCGTTTCAAGCGTGAACCGGCCTACGCCGAGCTCAGCGCACGCTATGGCGCTGCCCCGGTCGATGCAGTGCCACTGGGCAATGCTTCGGCCAGCCGCAAAACCGTTGAGCAGCAGGAAAGCAGCGCGCAGTGATTGCTCTGTTATACTCCGGCGTTCCCGCCAGGCTCACGCCCGGACGCCCGGAACCGTAACAGGCCTCTCGACCCGCTACAGCGCAGCTTTCAGCCCGCGCGAGCGCTCCTGACGTGCCTTCGGAACCGCAGCAGGACCGGACGGGATTGCGTCCTCTTAAACGCGATTCGCGCCAGGCAAGACTCCCATTGGGCCAAGCCCTAACTAAAACAGGATTACTCATGTCCTTTGCTTCCCTCGGTCTCTCCGAGGCTTTAGTCCGTGCCATCGAAGATGCGGGCTATACCGAGCCTACTCCGGTGCAACAGCGGGCCATTCCCGCCGTGTTGCAAGGTCGCGACCTGATGGTTGCGGCACAGACAGGTACCGGTAAAACCGGCGGTTTCGCCCTTCCGATCCTGGAGCGGTTGTTCCCCAACGGTCACCCGGACAAATCCCAGCGTCATGGCCCGCGCCAACCGCGCGTACTGGTCCTGACCCCAACCCGCGAACTCGCGGCCCAGGTTCACGAGAGCTTCAAGATCTACGCCCGTGACCTGAAATTCGTCAGCGCCTGCATCTTCGGTGGCGTCGGCATGAACCCGCAAGTCCAGGCCATGTCCCGTGGCGTTGACGTGCTCGTCGCGTGCCCGGGCCGTCTGCTCGACCTCGCAGGCCAGGGCAGTGTCGATCTGTCCCACGTCGAAATCCTCGTCCTCGACGAAGCCGACCGCATGCTCGACATGGGCTTCGTCCACGACGTGAAGAAAGTCCTCGCACGTCTGCCGGCCAAGCGTCAGAACCTGCTGTTCTCGGCGACGTTCTCCAAAGACATCACCGATCTTGCCGGCAAGCTGCTGCACAACCCGGAACGCATCGAAGTCACGCCGCCGAACACCACGGTCGAGCGCATCGAGCAACGCGTGTTCCGTCTGCCGGCCAGCCACAAGCGTGCCCTGCTGGCGCACCTGATCACCGCCGGCGCCTGGGAACAGGTACTGGTGTTCACCCGCACCAAGCACGGCGCCAACCGTCTGGCCGAGTACCTGGACAAACACGGCCTGCCGGCTGTGGCGATCCACGGCAACAAGAGCCAGAACGCCCGCACCAAAGCCCTGGCCGACTTCAAGGCCGGTGAAGTGCGCATTCTGGTCGCGACCGACATCGCCGCGCGCGGTCTGGACATCGATCAGTTGCCACACGTGGTCAACTTCGAACTGCCGAACGTCGATGAAGACTATGTGCACCGTATCGGCCGTACTGGCCGTGCCGGTCGTTCGGGCGAGGCGATCTCGCTGGTGGCCCCGGACGAAGAAAAACTGCTGAAAAGCATTGAGCGCATGACCAAGCAGAAAATCGCCGACGGCGACCTGATGGGCTTCGATGCCAGCACCATCGAGGCCGAGAAGCCTGAAGTGCGCGAGCGCCCGGACATGCGCAACCCGCGCAACTCCCGTGGCCCGCGTGGCGATGGTCCGAATGGCGGTGGCGGTGGCGGCGGTCGCAAGGACAAAGGCAAAGACAAGGGCAAGGAAAAACCCGCCGGCGAACGCGGCGAGCGCCCTGCCCGTCAGCAGAAACCACGTGAAGGCACCCCGGCCCGCGAACAGCGTCCGAGCCAGCCACCGCGTGCGGCGGCTGATCGTGCACCGGACGAGTTCCTCGACGACGATATCGATAACTTCGGTAACCGCGTGGATTACGTGCCGAAAGCTGCTCCAGCCGGTGGCCGTGGCCGTCGTCCGGGTGCTCCGGCACAAGGTGCAGGCGCAGGCGCTCCACGCGGCGGTCAGTCGCAGGGTCGCCAGAACGGTCCGCGCAACAGCAACGGTTCGAGCACCGGCACCCCACCGGGCAAACGCAGCGGCCCGCGCAACGGTGCTCCGCGTGATGGCCAGGGCCGTCGTGACGAGTCCTCACGCAACCGCCGCCCGGCTCGCGACGATCAGCAACGCGCCGAACCGGCCGTGCAGAACCCGCGCAGCACCGGGCCGAAGATCATGCACAAGGAATCGAAAGCCGACCGCTTCCCGACACCTGAGCAGCTCGATCAACTGCCGACCCGCCCGCGCGGTGAAAAACCAGCCTTGCTGACCCGCAATCGCTGAGTTATCGCTGCCCTGAAAAATGCCCCGACTCGAAAGAGCCGGGGCATTTTTTATGGATGTCCCAGAACCCGCTTTATGTAGGAGCTGCCGAAGGCTGCGATCTTTTGATCCTGAAAAAACCAACCTCAAAAGATCGCAGCCTTCGTCAGCTCCTACAGGGGCTCCGGATTGTGGCGGGCAATAAAAAACGCCCCCGGCCTTGCGACCGAGGGCGTTTTTGTATGGCGGCGAAAATTACTTCGCTTTCACACCTTCAAACGAGATGTACAGATCGACGTTGTCGGACTGTGGACCCAGGTCCATCATCTTGCCGAAATCAGAGCGCTTGATGCTGGTGGTGCCTTCGAAGCCGGCACGGTAGCCGCCCCATGGATCCTTGCCTTCACCCAGGAACACAGCCTTGACCACGATTGGCTTGGTCACGCCGTGCAGGGTCAGGTCGCCGGTCACGTCTGCAGTGTCTTTGCCAGCGGCGTTCTTGCCGGTGGATTTGACGCTGGTGGAGACGAATTTGGCGTCAGCGTATTTGCCCACGTCCAGGAAGTCTTTGCTGGAGATGTGCTTGTCGCGCTCGGCGTGGTTGGTGAACACGCTGGCGGTTTTCACGTTGAATTCGATTTTGCTGTCTTCAGGCTTGGCGGCGTCAAAGCTGAACTTGCCGTCGATGTCCTTGAAGGTACCGGTGATGAAGCTGTAGCCCAGGTGGCTGATCTTGAAGTCGACGAAAGCGTGCTGGCCTTCCTTGTCGACGGTGTAATCAGCAGCCATCACGTTCGCGGACAGTACGGCAGAACCGATTGCCAGAGCGGCCAGAGTCTTTTTCAACATGCTTTCTTTTCCTTTGAGTCGAGGTTGAATTTCAGGCTTTGCGACCGAGCATTCGCGTCAGGGTCGCATCACGATCGATAAAGTGGTGCTTCAATGCTGCCAACGCATGGAGACCGGAAAAAATTACCAGCGCCCATGCCAGCCAGAGATGAATCACCCCAGCGGTATCTGCCTGATCCGGTAGCCCGGAAACCAGTGCAGGAACTTCAAACAGGCCAAACACCGGGATCCCGACACCGTCTGCGGTGGAAATCAGGTAACCGGCGAGCATCACAGCGAACAGCCCGACGTACAGAAACCCGTGGCCGAATTTCGCGCCGATGCGGGTCATGCGGCTGTAGCTTTGCAGCGTCGGTGGCGGTGGGCTGATAAAGCGCCACAACACCCGCAACACCATCACACCCAGCAGCACCAGACCGATGCTCTTGTGCAGATCCGGCGCGTCTTTGCGCCAGCTGCTGTAGTAATCCAGCCCCACCATCCACAGACCCAGCGCGAACAGTCCGTAGACCGCCAGCGCCACGCCCCAGTGCATGAAGATGCTGACCCAACCATAGCGTGAAGCAGAGTTACGTAGCTGCATTGCCCAAATCCTGTGAGAACTGCGAACCAAGACTAGCGAGTTATCTATCGAATTAAAGCGGAAAATTTCGCTTTGAAAGATCGAGAAATACGATCAAGAGTCTGTAAGTGGCGTGTTAAGGAAAGATTAAAGGCGAAAGTGTCGCGGGGTGTCAGGTGGAAGATCTTGATGATGTGCTGTTTGAACAGGCCTCATCGCGGGCAAGCCCGCTCCCACAGTGGACAATAGCGCACACAAACTCTGCGTTCACCGCAAAACCTGTGGGAGCGGGCTTGCCCGCGATGAGGTTCTCACAGGCAATAAAAAAGCGCGGCCTGAGCCGCGCTTTTCATTCACCGCAAAGCCTTACTGCGCTTTGCTATCGGTGTTTGCCGCCGGAGCCGGGGTTGTAGCCGGCTTGGCCGCAGGCTTCTTCGCCGGTTCAGCCTTTTTCGCCGCCGGTTTGGCCGCAGGCTTCTTCGCCTCGGTTTTCGCCGCCGGCTTCTTCGCTGCAGGCTTGGCCGCCGCTTTCTTCGCCGGTTCAGCCTTCACCGGGGTCGCTGGTTTCGGCGCTTCCACCGGAGCTGGCGCAGGGGCTGGAGCCGGTACAGGCGCCGGAGCCGCTGGCGCTGGAGCCGGCTCAGGCGCCTTCACAGGCTCTGGCTTCTTCTCGTCATCCGAACCGCCAAACAGGTTGCTGAAGAAGTTGCCCTTCTTCGCCGCCACGGCACCCGCCGCGCCTGCCGCTGCTGCGGCTGGAACTACTTTGACCGGTTCAAACGACTTGCCGGCGGCCAGGTCTTCAACCTGACTGGCCGCACGCTGACCGGTGCGCAGCGCGCCTTCCAGGGTGCCCGGGTACAAGGTGTCAGTGTGCTCGCCAGCAAACGTTACGCGTTGCAACGGACGTTCCCACATGCGCCAGAACTTGCTGATCTGGCCCGGGCCGTAAGCCAGGTAGGCGCCGCCCATCGACGGGTCGGTGCTGTAGCGGCGGATTTCATAGCCGGTGAAAGAGCCACGGGCCTGTGGATAAAACGCGTGCAGGCGGATCAGCACCTGATCGACCATCTGCTTGTCGCCGAACGCCTGCATCACACGGGCGTTGTCGCCGGACAGGTTGATCACCACGTTGGCGCCGCCCTTCAGCGCCGGCTCGATCCAAAGCATGCCCAGACCTGCGTTGCTGTAGATCTCACCGGACATGCGCGCCTTGCTTTCCCACACAGGCGTCTTGAACTTCAACATGATCTGGTCGCGCCAGCCGTAGTTGGTGCCCTTGATCGCGGCCAGGTGCTGAGCGTCCAGTGCCGGGGTCAGCGCAATCTTGTTCAGCGCACGCAGCGGCACGGCCAGCACCACGTAATCAGCCTGGTAGCCAACACTGCCGACCTTGACGGTCACGCCGTCCTTGTCCTGAGTGATCGCAGAAACCGGCGAGTTGGTCTTGATGGTCTTGATCTGTTTGACGAAGGCCTGGGCCAGTACCTGGCTGCCGCCGACCAGACGCGAAGCACGCAGGTCGCGGTCAGAAACGCCGCGATACACGCGGTTCTGCTGGGCGAAATACAGCAGCGACAGCCGCGAAGGCTCGTCGTAGTGGGTGCGAATGTCCTGGTTGATCAACTGACGCGCGGTGGCCGGCAGGTTCTGCTTGTCCAGCCAGCTCGACACGTTGATCTGGTCCAGTGCATGCAGAGTGTTGGTCGCGGCCGGGTTCTGCGGGTCGTCGATCGAGCGTGCCAGATCGTCGAGGGTTTTCTGGTAGCGCTTCAAGGCATCGGCGGTGGCCGGTTGCTTGGTCGCCAGATCGGCAGCGGAAAAATACTCGCCGTCGATCAGATAACCCGGAGTGCGCACGAATTCAGGGGCTGGCGTGGTGCTCAGCTTGAAGGTCGAGACGTACTTGTTCAGCACCGGCTGGGTCTTGTCGTTGCCGATCCACTCGCTGGTGGCCATGCCCGAGCGTCCGCCCAGGCTCGGTTTGGCTTCCAGCAGGGTGACCTGCCAACCCTTGTTTTGCAGCTCGTAAGCTGCGGTCAGGCCCGACAGGCCGCCGCCGATCACGATTGCGGTTTTATCCTTGGCCAGCGCCGTAACGCTGAACAGCCCCAACATCACCAGCGCACAGGCGCGCAGCCAACCGACAGACATTCAGCGAACTCCGGAAATACACGTAGGAAAAAGCAGTTTTGCGGGTCAGACGACCCAAAGAACCGCGAAGAATACGTCAGCCATCAAAACGCCGCCAGCGACGTCTATCGGCCCATACAAAGTAGCTCAATCGACGCAATGGGTTGTCCCGGCGCGATGCATTGCATAGGCTTGCGCGATTGTTTGCCCGCGCCTGACGCGAGCCGCCTCGAGGAGACTGTAAATGGGCCTGAATAACCAGTGGATGCAACGCGACCTCGCGGTGCTGTGGCATCCCTGCACCCAGATGAAAGACCACGAACAGCTGCCGCTGATCCCGATCAAACGCGGTGAAGGCGTCTGGCTCGAAGACTTCGAAGGCAAGCGCTACCTCGATGCCGTCAGCTCCTGGTGGGTCAACGTGTTCGGCCACGCCAACCCGCGCATCAACCAGCGCATCAAGGATCAGGTCGATCAGCTGGAACACGTGATTCTCGCCGGTTTCAGCCATCAACCGGTGATCGAACTGTCCGAACGTCTGGTGAAGATGACCCCGGAAGGCCTGAACCGGGTGTTCTACGCCGATAACGGTTCGTCCTGCATCGAAGTCGCGCTGAAAATGAGCTTTCACTACTGGCTCAACCGCGGCCAGCCGAACAAGAAGCGCTTCGTCACCCTGACCAACAGCTACCACGGCGAAACCATGGCAGCGATGGCGGTCGGCGACGTGCCGCTGTTCACCGAGACCTACAAAGCGCTGCTGATGGACACCATCAAGGTGCCAAGCCCCGATTGCTACCTGCGCCCCGAAGGCATGAGCTGGGAAGAGCATTCGCGCAACCTGTTCGCCGCCATGGAACAAACCTTGGCAGAACATCATGACAGCGTTGCGGCAGTGATCGTCGAGCCATTGATTCAGGGCGCCGGCGGCATGCGCATGTATCATCCGGTGTACCTCAAGCTGCTGCGCGAGGCCTGCGACCGATATGGCGTGCACCTGATCCACGACGAAATCGCCGTTGGCTTCGGCCGTACCGGGACCATGTTCGCCTGTGAGCAGGCCGGCATCCGCCCGGACTTCCTCTGCCTGTCCAAGGCCCTGACCGGCGGCTACCTGCCGCTGGCGGCGTGCCTGACCACCGACGAGGTCTACAGCGCGTTCTACGACGACTACCCGACCCTGCGCGCCTTCCTCCATTCGCACAGCTACACCGGCAACCCGCTGGCCTGTGCGGCGGCGCTGGCGACGCTGGATATCTTCGAGCAGGACCACGTCATCGAGAACAACCAGGCCTTGGCCCGGCGCATGGCCTCGGCCACTGCGCATCTGGTTGATCACCCGAATGTCTCGGAAGTGCGGCAGACCGGCATGGTGCTGGCGATCGAGATGGTCAAGGATAAAGCCACCAAAGAGGCCTACCCTTGGCAGGAACGCCGTGGCCTGAAGGTGTTCCAGCATGCGCTGGAGCGCGGCGCGTTGCTGCGGCCGCTGGGCAGCGTGGTGTATTTCCTGCCGCCGTACGTGATCACCCCGGAGCAGATCGACTTCCTCGCCGAAGTCGCCAGCGAAGGCATCGACATCGCCACCCGTGACAGCGTCAGCGTGGCGGTGCCAAAAGATTTCCACCCGGGGTTCCGCGATCCGGGCTGATTGAAAATTTGTGGCGCCTGAACTGCCGCTTTCGCGAGCAAGCTCGCTCCCACAGGGAAATGCATTCCAAATGTGGGAGCGAGCTTGCTCGCGAATGAAGTCGACACCGATCCAACTGATTCACATCTTTTTAGAGACCCACCATGAGACTGTCCCGCTTCTTTATCGACGCCCCCCTGAGCACCGGCGAACACGAACTGCCGGAAGCCCAGGCGCATTACATCAGCCGCGTGCTGCGCATGGCCGAGGGCGATGCGGTGCAGTTGTTCGACGGCTCCGGCCATGAATTTCGCGGCGCGCTGGTGGAAGTCGGCAAGAAACGCGTCGTCGTGCAGATCGACGAGCAGTTCGCCGGACAGATTGAATCGCCGCTGCAGATCCACCTCGGCCAAGGCCTGTCCCGGGGCGAACGGATGGACTGGGCGATCCAGAAAGCCACCGAGCTGGGCGTGACGGAAATCACCCCGATCTTCAGCGACCGCTGCGAAGTGCGCCTGAAGGACGAACGCGCCGACAAACGCCTGCTGCACTGGCGTCAGGTGGCGATCAGCGCCTGTGAGCAGTGCGGTCGTTCGCGGGTACCGGTGATTCATCCGCCGGTGTTGTTGGCGGACTGGATCAAGCAGACCGAAGCCGAACTGAAACTGGTGCTGCACCCGGTGGCCGAGCCGTTGGTCAGCCATGCCAGACCGGCGACGCTGGCGTTTCTGATCGGGCCGGAGGGTGGTTTGTCAGATGCCGAGGTCGAGCAGGCCAAGGGCAACGGCTTCCATGCCGCACGCCTTGGGCCGCGGGTGCTGCGCACCGAAACCGCGCCGGTGGTTGCACTGGCGGTGGCCCAGCAGCTTTGGGGTGACTTCTAGGGCCCCATCGCTGGCAAGCCAGCTCCCACAGGAATGAGGTTGGAACACGCTGATGTGTTCAACATAAAAACCTGTGGGAGCTGGCTTGCCAGCGATTGGCAGCAACTCGGTCTACAAGACATAAAACAGAATCGCCACAAAGTGCAGCAGGCTCCCGGCGATCACGAACAGATGCCAGATCCCGTGCGCATGGCGCAACCGGTGATCCAGGGCAAAAAAGATAATGCCCACGGTGTACAGCAACCCGCCCGACGCCAGCCAGGCAAAGCCTGCCGTGCCCAACGCCGCAATCAACGGCTTGACCGCCACCAGCACAATCCAGCCCATCACCGCATAGATCACGATCGACAGGATCCGCGCCTCCGAGCGTGGCTTGATCTCTTGCAAGATGCCGATCAGCGCCAGCCCCCAGACAATCCCGAACAGCGTCCAGCCCCACGGTCCGCGCAGCGTCACCAGACAGAACGGCGTGTAGCTGCCGGCGATCAGCAGGTAGATCGAAAAGTGATCGACCTTCTTCATGATCGCTTTCTTGCGCCCGCGCACGCTGTGGTACACGGTCGAGGCGCTGTAGAGCACCAGCAAGGTAAAGGCGTAGATCGCCACACTGACAATCTTCCACGGACTGCCGTCGAGGCTGGCAATCACCAGCATCCACACCCCGCCGATAAATGCGGCCACTGCCCCGACAAGATGCGTCCAGGCGTTGAGTTTTTCCCCGTGATACATGTGTCGCTCACCTCGTTATTCGTTACCGCAGCGCGCAAGGCTCGGGCCTTGAGCGTAAAAGCGCAATGTTTCTGTTCAAAGCCAGGATCAAAAGATCGCAGCCTGCGGCAGCTCCTACAGGAAGATCGCATTCCACAGGTAGGAGCTGCCGAAGGCTGCGATCTTTTGATCTTCAAGGCACAATCGACGCATTCGAAAAAGAGTCCGCGCCATGCTGATCGACGAAGAATTGACCCTGAAAAAACTCGAGGTGTTCCTCGCCTTCATGCGCACCGGCAATCTGGCGCGCGCCGCGGCCGAGTTGCAGACCAGCAATGTCAGCGTGCACCGGGCGATCCATTCGCTGGAAAGCGCCCTGCGCTGCCCGCTGTTCAAGCACGAAGGGCGCAACCTGACGCCACTGGAAAGCGCCTACGTCCTCGAAGAACGCGCGCAGAAGCTGATTCAAGACGTGGTCGAAAGCGTGCGCCTGACCCGCGAGGCTGCCGGATTCTCCGCTGAACGCTTCAAGCTCGGCTCGCTGTATTCGCTGACGGTGAAAACCGTACCGCAACTGATCATGGGCCTGAAGATCCGCCGCAGCGAACTCAACATCGACCTGATCCTCGGCTCGAACATCGACTTGCTCTACAAGCTGAAGAACATGGAAGTCGACGCGATCCTGGTGTCGCTGGACGACACAGTCAGCGATCCGGACTGCGAGCAGATCCCGCTGTTCTCCGATGACATTTTCCTCGCCACGCCGGCAGATTCAAGATTCGCCCAGCGTCAGGAAGTCGATCTGGCGGAGGTGCGCGACGAAACCTTCATCACCCTGACCCAAGGCTTCGCCACCCACCAGGACGGCATCCGGGTGTTCAAGCAGGCGGGCTTCGAGCCGAAGGTGGCGATGCAGGTCAACGACATCTTCACCCTGCTGAGCATGGTCAGCTCGGGAGTGGGTTATGCGTTGCTGCCGGGGCGGATTGCGGCGGTGTACGAGAACCGGGTGAAGCTGATTCCGTTGCAGGAGAAGTACCGCTTGCAGCAGCACATTGGCGTGGTGTTCTTGAAGGCCAAGGAGCGTGATCCGAATTTGCTGGCGTTGCTGGCGGAGTGTCGGATGTATGCGAATCGGCAGGCTGGGGTTTAGAACAAGAGCAACCCCCTCACCCCAGCCCTCTCCCCCAAGGGGTAGAGGGGGAAAGGGAGCAGATCGGGGGCTTTTCAAAACCTGAGTTCGACTCAGGAATTTCAGGTCGGCGTACCTCCAACATCCACCTCGGTCAGTCCCCTCTCCCTCCGGGAGAGGGCTAGGGTGAGGGGCTTTTGAACTTCAGCCCACAATCCCGCGAACAATGAAGAACAACAACGAAGGCCCCAGCAAGCACCCAAGCCCGGTGTGGAACGTCGCCGTCAACGCCCCATAAGGCACCAACCGCCTATCCGTCGCTGCCAGCCCCGCGGTCACCCCGCTCACCGTCCCGGCCAGGCCGCCGAATACCATCGCCGAACGCGGGTTATCCAGGCCCATCCAGCGCGCCGCGACCGGCGTGCCGACCATCACCAGAATCGCCTTGATCAACCCGGTAGCAATCGACAGCGCCATCACATCCGAAGTCGCGCCAATCGCCGCACCAGTCACCGGGCCGACGATGTAAGTCACCGCACCGGCGCCGATGGTGGTCATGCTCACCGCATCGCGATAGCCGAAGGCCCAGGCCATGCACGCGCCGACAATGAACGGCAGGATCGTACCAAGCAACAGCGCAATCACGCCGATCAACCCGGCCTTCTTCGCTTCGGTCGCCTGCACTTCGAACGCCGTGGCGACGATCGCGAAATCCCGCAGCATCGCCCCGCCCATCAGACCGATGCCGGAGAACAGCGTCAGATCCGCCAGGCCTTTCTGGCCGCCGGTCAGGGTGCCGCCGACCCAGGCCAGCACCAGACCGATGACGATGGCAATGGCCGAGCCGTGAATGCGCCCGAAGGTCAGGCGTTTCGAGAGAATCACCGAGACCCACATGATCACGCCGACGAAAGCGAACGCGGTGATCAGGCCATTGTGTTCCAGACCGTTTTCAATGAGTGCCCACATGTCAGCGACCTCCTACCGGGGTGCCGACCGGAGTGACTTCCACCGGTTCGTCGGGCAATGGTTCACCCTTATGGGTGCGGCTGATCAAGGCAATCGTGCAGCCACACACCAGCACCGAACCGATGGCCGCCAGCACCGCCACCGGGCCGCCGTGCAGGGCGGTGACAACGTTCTGTTGCGCGGCCATCGCCACCACCACCGGAATGTACATCGCGCCCCAGAAGCCGACGCCCATCTCACAATCCTTGGTCATGCCGCCGCGTTTCTGCATCCACAACCGCGCGCAGATCAACAGGATCATGGCGATGCCGACCCCGCCGACGTTGGATTTGACGCCCAGCAACACGCCGAGCATGTCACCCATGATCACCCCTGCCAGCGTACAGATCGCCAACAGCGCCACACCGTAAATAATCATTGTTGTAGTCCTCAAAGTGCATCGTCGAATGTTGTTTTTGTTGTTCGAAGCCTGAGTCGCGGCGGTTTAGGGTCGGCGGTTTTCCTCCTCACGCAACAGCGCCTGCAAGGTGTCCAGACGCGCACCGTCAAAGGCAGTGACCGTGCCCGATTCGAACGCCCGGCGCGCCAGCCCGGTCAGCACCGCACCGGGCGGCAGTTCGATTTGTAAACGTACGCCGCGCTCGTAAGCGCTTTGCACGGTGCCGCGCCAGTCCACCACGCGGCACATGTTGAACGCGAGATCGTCGCGCAGGGCGTCAGTCTTGATCAGCGGACGCGCGCGACTGCCACTCAGGTAAGCGATTTTCGGGGTCTTCAGTGCAACCTTGGCAAAGGCTTCGGCGAGGGTTTGCGCCGGTGCCTCCAGCAACGGACAGTGCGATGGCACACTCACCGCCAGGCGTTTGGCCAGACCGGCGCCCTGACTGCGCGCCAGCTCCGCCACCGCTTGCATCGCCGCGTCGCTGCCGGCAATCACCACCTGGTTATCGGAATTGATGTTGGCCAGATACACCGGCGACTCCACGCTGTGCACCTGCGCCAGCAGCGTTTCGACGGTGGATAATTGCAGACCGATGATTGCGGTCATGCCATAGCCCTGTGGATAAGCTTGCTGCATCAACTCGCCACGCAGACTGACCAGATGCAGCGCATCGCTGAAACTCAAGGCCCCGGCGCCCACCGCTGCCGGGTACGCACCGATGGACAGGCCGGCGACGTAATCCGCCGTGAGTCCGTCCTGCAGCAACTGCCGCGAGGCAGCGACCCCAGCGATCAACAGACACAGCTGAACCGCCCGGGTGCTGCGCAACGCGTCGGCAGAATCGAGCAGCGAAACATCTTCACCGAGTACGTCGCTGGCCTCGGTCAAGGTTTCCCGAGGCAAACGCTGGAGCATGCCCGGTTGTTGCGCACCCTGGCCGGGGAACACCAACAAGCTGCTCACGCTGCCTGCTCCTGCGGGTTCCACGGATCAGCGACCAGACACGCTTGATGGGCGTTTTTCAGCAGCACTCGAGCCGAACCGCTGGCCCATTCGCGCAAGGCGACTGCACCGAACGGCGTCTGCAATTGCATGTCGACCCGGCACACAGCCTGATCGAAACGCTCGACCAGTTTGCGTGCCTGATTACGCGTGATCAGTTGCGGTGTCCGCAGAATCAGATCGAGATCGCTGGCCGCGTGCATCGCTCTAAAACCACTGGCCAATTCAAACCCGACACTGCCGCTGACACCCCAGACCCAACCGCAATCATCGAGCATTGGTCGCAGTTGATTGAGTGCCTGCATCACTGGCAAATCGCGCTCGCAACCGACATGACACAGCGCCTCCGGACTGACCCGACGCACAATCGCCTCAAGCGCCATGAACGCCGCCAGCCGCTGCTCACGCAACACACCGCGAATACCCACCGCGACCAAACCTTCAGCGCTAACAGCTCGCCGCACCACCACCGGTTGCCCGGCAGCCAGCGACTCGATCGCCCACTGCGGCGCATCCGCCGGCAGCTGCGCCGGGGTCATGCCCCACAGCAGGTCGTGGGCCAATGGCAGGTTCACCACTGCGCCCTCAGCAGTTCACGCACGCGGCTGGAGGCCTCACGATTTTTCGCGCCGAGACGCTTGCGCAAGTCAGTGCCGGAGATATCGTCGATAGCCTGTTTCAGGCACTCGGTCACCCGCGCCAGATCCTCCGCTGTCGGCTGCTCGATCTGCTGCACCGACAGGGTTTCCCAGAGCAATCCGAGGCTGGCGTAGCTGTCGATGTCATAGGCCATCGGCGGCACGCTGGCGGCCAGTGCTTCCAGTTCCTCGACACTGCGCAGCGTCACTCGCGCCGCCGAGGCCTTGCCCATCGCATGCACCATCACCCCGGGATCGCGCAGGGCAATCAAGCGGTTGGCCTGATAACCGTGGGCGAGAAACGCCCCGGACATGGCCTTGCCCACCAGCAGCGCAATCACCGGATGCCCGGCCAGACGGGCGCGGGCATAACTGTCCGCCGCACCGGCCAGGGCCTGATGAATGCCGAGGGCTTCTTCGCGACGACCGTAAGCCTGGCTCGGGACGTCGACGATGGCGATGATCGGGCGCTTCTGCGCTTTGTCGCGATCTGCCGTGATCGCGTCATCCACAGCCTTCGCCAGACCCCAGCCTTCGAGCAAACCGACTTCGCCATTGCGAGCGCGTGGAAAGCGGTTGTCCGGGTCAGCGACCACAGCGATAAACCGCCCGAGTTCGCCATCGGCGACCTTCAACGATGGCGGCAAACCTTCGACCGCTTTCGCCCCACCGGTCAGGGCGTTGAACCAGTTCAAACCGCGCACGGAATAACCACTCATGAGCGCTCTCCTTGATACAGATCGCGAACCACCGACGGTTCGATTTGCCTGGCAGTTTCCAAACGGTTCAGGCGTTGCAGGAACCATTCGGCACGCTGACTGCGCGGTTGTGCTGGCAAACCTTGCTGCAACAGTTCACCGATTTGCTGGCGGATCTGCGCCACATCATCGGCGACATAACGATCCACCAAGCCACTGGCGAATCGCTGCTCGCCACCGGTCAGGCTCCAGATGAAGGGCCGGTCGCGGGAGTCGTATTCTTCGATCCCGGCTTCCTGCTCGATCACCTGCGGGCCGTTCAAACCGATGCGTGCTTCCTGGGTCACCAGCAAATAGCTGCACAAAGCAGCGGCAATCGACATGCCGCCGAAGCAACCGACGCTGCCCGCGACCACACCGACCACCGGTTGGTACTGCTGCAAATCGACAATCGCCGCGTGAATATCGGCAATCGCCGCCAGCCCGAGGTTGGCTTCCTGCAAACGCACGCCACCGGTTTCCAGCAGCAGAATGGCGCGAGTCGGGATGCCCTTGCGGTTGTCTTCGGCGGCCAGTTCCAGCGCGCCGGCAATCTTCGCCCCGCCGACTTCGCCGAGGCTGCCGCCCTGGAACGCGCCCTCGATGGCGGCGATCACCACCGGCAAACCGTCGAGGCTGCCCTTGGCGATCACCACGCCGTCATCGGCTTGCGGCACCACGCCCTGGCGCTCGAGCCACGGCGACATGACCCGTTGAAACGGGTCGAGCAATTCACGGAAGGTCCCGGCGTCGGGCAAGGCTTTCGCCCGTTGCCGCGCCCCGAGTTCGACGAAGCTGTGCTTGTGCAACAGCGCTGTGCTGTCAGTCATGGTCGATCTCCTCGAAACCTTGTTCCAGACGCAGCCGCACCACACCCGGCGTGGCGCCGAAATCGTGGATATCGATGGCCATCGCCGGTGGGGTGGTGCCGTCGAACATCCGCGCAAACAGATGCTGCCAGCGCTGCTGCGCACCGTTGACCGAGGTCTGCACATTGATCGTCAGCTTGCCGGCCAGCCCCGGTTCGATCAGCACTTCCAGATCGCCCGAGCCGACACAACCGACCAGCGCCCGCCCGCGTGGCGGCTGCCCGGCGGGGAATTCAAAGGATAAGGTTTCCATCAAAACGCTCCCTGAAGGATGCCGTCGCGCTCGATTCGGTCGAGCAGCAGCGTGGCGGCGAGCAAGTCGGCGGCGCCACCGGGCGAGGCATTCAATGCGATGAGTTGTTGATCCAGTTCGTGCAGGCGACGACGCCCGGTGAGGCTGGCGCTGCCGCCAGCGTCGAGCACTGCTTGCGCGCCGTGTTGCATGGCCTGCAGGCCTGGTTCACCGGCGCGGTAGAGCACGCAGGTGTCGGCCAGATCGGTCATGATCGCCAGCAGCGCATCGAGCCGGGCGTTCTGTTCGCCGTGGCCGCTGGCGCGGCTGCGCTTGAGTTGCGGCAGGCCGCGTTGCAGCACGGACGGAAAGCCGAGTTGCGCTTCCTCACGGGCACCGCGTGCGCCGTAACGCAGGGCGACTTGTGCGCCGTGGCTCAGCGGTTTTGGTGCGTAGCGGTCATTGAGTAATGCCAGACGTGCGGCGCGAACAGAGACGGCGTTGGCACTTGAGGATTTCGGTTCCAGTGCAGCCGCCGTCACCAATAATCCCAGCGCCCAAATGGCACCGCGATGGGTGTTCACGCCGTTGGTGGTCGTGAGCATGGCTTGCTCGCCTTCACGGCCGATCCGACCAATCGCTTCGCGCAACGTTGAATCGACTTCGCCGATGTCCACCGCCGCTTCAGCCATTTCCTTGAACGCCGGCCATAACGACAACGCCGAAGCGTGCATCAGGCCCAAGTGCAGATCGGTGTGCGCGCCATTGCCACGCCGGTCGACCAGCGCCGGTTTCGGCGACAGATCGGCTTCGTCGATCAGTGCATCCACTGCCAGATCCGACAGGCGTTCGCTCAGGCTCAGGGGTTTCGCTTGCAGGTTGAGTGCGTGCATTACCAACTCCTGAATTTGGCGGGCGGGTTGTACAGGCCGCCGGACCACTCGACCAGATCGGCCACGCTTTTCGCCGCCAGCAGTTCACGGGTGGCGTCGGTGCGGCGGATGCCGAGGTCTTCGGGCAAGGCGATCAGGCCTTCGCGGCGCATGCGTTCGGTATCTTTCGGGTTGTGGCGCAGACCGATGGCGGTGACGCCGGCGACCGCTGCGATCATCGCCTGACGCTCCTCCAGCGAGCGCGCCTTGTACAGGTAGGCGATGCCTTCTTCGGTGAGCAGGTGGGTAACGTCGTCGCCGTAGATCATGATCGGCGCCAGCGGCATACCGCTTTTCTTCGCCACTTCCACCGCGTCGAGGGTTTCGACGAAGGTCGGTTTGCCGCCCTCCTGGAAGGTCTCGACCATTTGCACCACCAGTTTCTTGCCGCGTTCGAGCATCGGTTGCGGCGCGTCGTCGTGGCGCATGTCGAGCCACGCGGGGGTGCCGTGACGCCGACCGCGCGGGTCGTGGCCCATGTTCGGCGCACCGCCGAAACCGGCGAGGCGACCACGGGTGACGGTCGAAGAATGGCCGTCGCCATCGACCTGCAGCGTTGCGCCGATGAACAGATCCACCGCGTATTGCCCGGCGAGTTGGCAGAACATCCGGTTGGAGCGCAGCGAGCCGTCGCGGCCGGTGAAGAACACGTCGGGGCGTGCGGCGATGTAGTTTTCCATGCCCAGTTCGGTGCCGAAGCAATGCACGCTTTCGACCCAGCCGCTCTCGATCGCCGGGATCAGGGTCGGGTGCGGGTTGAGCGTCCAGTTACGGCAGATCTTGCCTTTGAGGCCGAGGGATTCGCCGTAGGTCGGCAGGATCAGCTCGATGGCGGCGGTGTTGAAACCGATGCCGTGGTTGAGCGACTGCACGTTGTGTTTTTCGTAGATCCCGCGAATCGCCATCATCGCCATCAGCACGTGCACCGGTTTGATGTGCCGTGGATCGCGGGTGAACAGCGGTTCGATGTAGAACGGCTTGTCGGCCACCACGACGAAATCCACCCACGAGGCCGGGATATCCACGCGCGGCAATTCGCTGACGTCGTCCACCAACTGGTTGACCTGGACGATGACGATGCCGTCGCTGAAGGCCGCCGGTTCGATCAGTGCCGGGGTGTCTTCGGTGCTGGGGCCGGTGTAGATGTTGCCGGCGCGGTCGGCCATGAACCCGGCCGAGAGCACGACGTTGGGGATCAGGTCCACCACCAGCCGCGCATAGAGTTCGATGTAAGTGTGGATCGCACCGACTTCCAGCAGGCCGTCTTCGAGCAACTGGCTGATGCGCAGGCTCTGGGTGCCGGCGAAGGAGAAATCCAGCTTGCGGGCGATGCCGCGTTCGAACAGGTCCAGGTGCTCGGAGCGACCGACGCTGGGCATGATCATGTGCAGATCATGCAGCTTGGCCGGATCGGCTTTGGCCAGCGAACGGGAAAGGAAATCCGCCTGCTTCTGGTTGTTGCCCTCCAGCACCACGCGGTCGCCGGGATGGATCAACGCTTCAAGCGCGGCGACGATCTTGTCGCTGGGCAACACCACACCGTCGGCCAGCCCGCGCACCTTGTCCAGACGCCGCTGCTTCTCGTCACGCCGCCGCGTCCAGCGCGAGTCGGGGGAAATTGTTGTTGTCATGCTCACTCCACGGGGTTCGCTGTCGTGGAGCCAAGGTAGGCGTGTGAGCGGGGCGCATCAATCAAGCGCGGTGGTGGATCGTTACGGTCAGGGTAACGATCGAGAGCTGCCCTCACCCTAGCCCTCTCCCGGAGGGAGAGGGGACTGATTGGGGGTTGCTCAAGGGATACGCCGACCTGGGAGTGTTGTACTGAATCCGGAATTCACCAGGTTTACCAAATCCATAATCGACTCGGTTTTTCAGGTCGATGTACAACGCCAGACACCTCGGTCGGCCCCCTCTCCCTCCGGGAGAGGGCTGGGGTGAGGGTCGGCTTTTAATCACTCCGTCGGCACCAACTTATCCAACACCCGGTTCACCGCCATCTCCGCCACCATCACCACCTGAGCAATGCCCTGCAGTGTCTTGCGGTGCGTGCCTTGCACCAGCGCCGCATGGTTGTTGAGCATGACCGTGGCCGAGCCGAGGGATTCGGAGGCGTCGGCCAACAGGGATTCGCTGTCGGCGTCGGGGTTGGCCATGTACAGCGTGTTGGGGGTGTAGGCCGTGGCCATGAGGTCGGGTTTTGGCGGGCCGAGGTAATGGTCGAGGGCGCGTTCGGCGGCTTCGTGGAATTTCTTTGATTCGGGGGCCTCGTAGGGGGAGGCCGTGTCGGTGACTGGCGGGTTAGGTGTTACTTTGAACATCGGAATGTACCTCTGTGAGGCCGCACCATCCCGCTGCTAAACGGTAGGGTGGCGGCTGTGCGCAAGTTAGCAGACCGGTCATTCCGGAACCCGGCGCACCCGAAGGTGCCATGCACACAGCCACCATCAAGCGCAGGCGAATGCCTGACCGGATGAGACTTGTACGACCGGAATAAAACGAAGCCGGGCTGCTAAACCCGATCACTGGGAATCAGTGACGCAATCAAGTTACGCAGCCCGCCGAGGGCGCACAAGCCGGCGGATTCTGGTGCATGCGTAGGCAGTGGCGCAAGGATTTGTAGGCGGATTAGGCGTAACACTGAGTGTCTTTAAACAGCTGTGCTGGAAGGTGTTTATTGCACTGCAGGAATTGAGGATTTGCCTGTGAGAATTTACTGATTCAATTGGCCCTATCGCTGGCAAGCCAGCTCCCACAGGGTTTTGGGTGATTCACAAAATCCGAATACGACGCGGACACTGTGGGAGCTGGCTTGCCAGCGATGAGGCCAGTCAAAGCACCACAAAGGCAGGATCAGTGAGCCAGCCCAGCCTCCACCAACAACTGCTCCAACCCCAACAAATCCGGGACTTTCGCCACCTGCTCCCCGACCTGCACCGCTGCCTGTTCCAGCGCACACAACGGCACATCGACATAACTCAACTGACTGTCGAGCTTGTACGAACGCGGAATCCCCTGCACCAGCAGCGCAATGAATTTCAGCTGCGGCAACCCACCGAGGGCATTGAGGATGACGATCCGCGCGCGTTCGCCGATGACGATTTTCTGCCCGCAGGCCGACTCGAAACTCAGCAGCGGAATCTGTCGCTCACGCCAGCTCACCCGCCCCAGATACCACGGTGGCGTGTCCAGATCGAAGGCGCTGGCCTGGTAGTCGATCAGCTCGGCCACGGCGACGTTGGGCAGGATCAGATTGCGATCAGCCAGTGGCAGCAGCAGGCCGGTGAGTTGGCTGGTGCGCGCGTTGTGGCGGCGCTCATGCATGTTTCTTGCTCCAGTGGGCAATGCTTTCGAGCAGCACCGATTCCTGATACGGCTTGCCGAGGTAGTCGTTGACGCCGATGGCCATCGCGCGGTCGCGGTGTTTCTGCCCGGTGCGCGAGGTGATCATGATGATCGGCAGGTGTTGCAGACGTTCGTCCTGGCGAACCTGAGTGGCGACTTCGAAGCCGTCCATGCGCGGCATTTCGATGTCGAGCAGCATCAGGTCGGGCATGTGTTCTTCCAGCAGCAACATCGCGTCGACGCCGTCCTTGGCGGTCAGCACGTTCATGCCGTGGCGTTCGAGCAAACGGCTGGTGACCTTGCGCACGGTCACCGAGTCATCGACCACCAGCACCAGCAGCGGTTTCTGCGGTTCGCTGTCGATTTCCGCCTGCGCCGGACGCTGCGCAACCCGCGCCTGCATCGCGCGGATCGGCGCGAGCAAGTCAAGAATCAGCACCACCCGGCCATCGCCGAGAATCGTCGCCCCGGACACGCCCTGCACCGCCGCGAACTGCGGGCCGAGGCTCTTGACCACGATCTCGCGGGTGCCGGCCATCGCATCGACCTGCACCGCGATGTGCCGGTCATTGCACTGCACCAGCAGCACCGGCAATGGCAGGCTCTGGCCGAGCAGTTTGGGCCGCGGCGCGGTTTTCAGCAGCTCGCCCAGATAGCACAGTTCGTAACGCTGGCCGGCGTAGTGGTAGCTCGGCGGATCGTTGCGGTAGTGCGCTTCCAGATCATTCGGCAACACCCGGACGATGCCTTCGATGGTGTTCAGCGGAATCGCGTACTGATCCTCGCCGCACTGCACCATCAGCGCACGGTTGACCGACACGGTGAACGGCAGACGAATGCGGAAATGCACGCCCTGCCCCGGCACCGAATCGATGCTCATGGTACCGCCGAGCTGACGGACTTCCTCATGAACCACGTCCATGCCGACGCCGCGCCCGGAAATCTGGGTGATCTTTTCCGCCGTGGAAAACCCCGGCTGCAGGATGAATTGCAGCACGTCGCGGTCGCTGAGTTCGGCGTCCGGTGCGAGCAGACCACGCTTGATCGCCTTGCGCCGCACCGCTTCCAGCGGCACCCCGGCGCCATCGTCGCGAATATCGAAAACGATGTCGCCGCCCTCGCGGGTCAGGTCGAGGGTGATCGTGCCCTGCGCCGGTTTGCCCGCCGCCAGCCGCACTTCGGCTGACTCTAGACCATGGTCGACGGCGTTGCGCAGCATGTGCTCCAGCGGCGCGGCCATGCGCTCCAGCACATTGCGATCCATCTCGCCTTCGGCGTTGCCGATGATGAACGCGACGTCTTTGTTCAGCTCTTCGGCGACCTGCCGCACGATGCGTTTGAGGCGCGGCAGCATGCGTTCGAATGGCACCATGCGCGTGCGCATCAGGCCTTCCTGCAATTCGGTGTTGATCCGCCCCTGTTGTTGCAACAGGTTTTCGGCGTCGTGATTGCGGCGGTCGAGGGTTTCCTTGAGATCGAGCAAGTCGGAGGCGGACTCGAACAGCGCCCGCGACAGTTGCTGCAACTGCGAATGACGGTCCATTTCCAGCGGGTCGAATTCTTCGTAACCAAGGCGTTCGGCATCGACTTGCTGACGGCTGAGGATCCGTCCCTGGGTTTCGGTGTCGAGTCGGCGCAACTGATCGCGCATGCGTTCGATGGTGGTTTCCATCTCGTTCAGCGCGGTTTGCGCATCGCTGACTTGCTGCTCGATACGTCCACGGAAAATCGAGGTTTCCCCGGCCAGATTGACCAAGTCATCGAGCAGTTCGGCGGAGACCTTGACCATGTCCGCGCCGGCATCAGCTGCGGGTGTTGCGGGCTCGGTTTTGGCCGGAAGCGGCAACGACGGCGGCGTGTCCGGGGTCGCCGGGTGGCTGAAATTCTGGATCGCATTGATCAGCCGATCCGCCGGCGGGCATGGCTGCCCGGCGCGCACGCCATCGAGCATCTGCGCCAACCGGTCATGCCCGCGCTGCACCAGCGCGAACAGTTCGGCGGACGGTTGCAGCACGCCGGTGGCGAGGCTTTCGTAAAGGTATTCGAGCTCATGGGCGAGGTCGCCGATCGGGCCGATCTCGACCATCCGCGCACCGCCCTTGAGGGTGTGCAGATCGCGCAGCAGGGTTTCCACTTCCTGGCGATTGCCCGGCTCGGCCTGCCAGCGCTGCAGTGCCGCGCCGGAATTTTCGATGATGTCGAAACCTTCTTCGAGGAAGATTTCCAGCAGTTCCGGGTCATGTGCGGCGCTGTCGTGATCGGCGGCCGGTTGCGCCGTTTCGGCAGTGCCGGAGGCGCCCTGGCGGAACTGGCGGATTGTCTCGATCAGATCCTGCGCCGGGCGCAGTGGTTGATGCGCCTGCAACTGCTCCAGCAACAAGGCCAGGCGATCATGGCCCTTGTGCAGCAAGCGACCCAGCGTTTCACTGTGACTGTAGCGACGATCCACCAGCCCTTCGTAAAGACTTTCCAGCTCATGGGCCAGATCGCCTATGGCATCGACCTCGGCCATTCGCGCGCCGCCCTTGAGGGTGTGCAAATCGCGCTGCAACGACGACAGCGGCGCAGCGTTGTCCGGGTCGCTCAACCAGCGCTGCAGGGCTTGCCCGGCACTGTCGAGAATGTCGACCGCTTCTTCGAGAAAGATCTCGACGATCTCGTCGTCCGGCGCCGCCTCGGCATTGGCGTGGGACAGTTCGGCGGTGGCGGCGCCCAGCTCATGGATGCTCAAGGTGCGGCTGCCGTCGCTACGAATCAGCCCCATCGCCGTCGGGTCGAGGCTTTCATCGAGCAGTTCGTGCAAGGCGCGGATGCGCTGCGGCTGCGGGGTGATTTCCTGGCCGGCAGCCAGTTCGTCGAGCATGTTGATCAGCGCTTCGTGGGCGTTCTGCGCTTCGTGGAAAAACCTGTCGCTGACCGCCAGGCTGCTTTCTTCGACGGCGCCATACAGGTCGAGCAAGGCTTCGCACAGCACATCCACCGGCAGCAGATCGGCGAGGTGTGCGCCTTCGCCCAGAGTAGTGAGTTCGTCCAGCAGCGCGCTGAGTTCCTGGCGCTCGCCGGGGTGTTGCTGCCAGCGTTGCAACAGGCTTTCGGCGTCGAGCAGGATGTCCATGCCCTGGGCGAGGAAGTTGTTGATCAGTTGCGGATCGCGCTTGATCCGCAGGCCGGTGCTCGGCGCGCTGAGGATCGCCTCCAGACGTTCGGCCAGCAGCGTTTCGGTGCGTTTGATCAGCGACTGCGCACCGACAATCGGCGCCAGCGGATCGTGCTTGAGCTGGCGCAAACCAACGCGGAACAGGCCTTCGGCTTCGAGGAGCAATTCCACTTCATCGAGATCCAGCGGCAACTGATGCGCCTTGAACTCGCGCGCCAGTTTATCCAGCGGCGCCGCCAGTTCGGCAATCGGCAACACGCCGGCCATCGACGCACTGCCCTTGAGCGTGTGCAAGGCGCGCTGCAATTCGTCGCTGGCCGGCAGCGGCACATGCTCGGCGGCCTGATCGAGGAAGCGGTTGAGGCTGGCGAGGTGGGTTTCGGCCTCGTTGCGGAAGATCTCCAGCAACAGCGGGTCGAGGGCTGCCACATCATCGACGTCTTCGGCCGCCAGCGGCTCGACGCCTTTGGCCAGCGCATGCGCGCGGGCCGCCAGTTGATCGACATCGCTGCGCTGCCGCTGGCGCTGAGTGGCGAATTCGCTGATCAGTTCCGGCAGCAACAACACCGTGTCCGTGAGCAACTGCTGCACCTGCGCGCCGGGTTCGACGCTGTGCTCCAGCACGCGGTTGAGCAGGTTTTCCACAGCCCAGGCCAGCTCGCCAAGGATCAGCGCACGCACCATGCGCCCGCTGCCCTTCAGGGTGTGAAAGGCGCGGCGCAGTTCGGTCAGGGCGGCGCGGTTCTGGGTGTCGGCCGTCCAGCGCGGCAGGTATTCGTGCAGGACTTCAAGCACCTCGTCGGTCTCTTCGAGGAACACTTCGCGCAATTCATCGTCCACCGGCTCCTCATCGGCCGGCGGCGGCATCAGGCTGCGGGGGGTGATCAAGGCCGGCGGGTTGAGCGCCGACACCGGGCTGGCCAATACATCTGCCAGCGACTGCACGGTCTCGGGGTCATCCAGCGCCTGCAGGTCCTGCATCACCAGCGCTTCGCTGGGGCTGAGCACATCGTCGAGCAGCGGCACGTGCGGCTCATGTGGAAAGAACCCCAGACTGGCAAGGCTCTTTTGCGCGACATCCAGCAGTTGTTCATTCGGCGCTTGCGGGTCGTCACTCAGGCGTTCGAGGTAATACTCGAGGCTGGTGATGACGTCGGCCAGATTATCCAGTTGCTGCCAGCCCGGCTGGTGCGGATCGAGCAGCAGGTGTTCGCGAATAAAGCTGTTGCAGGCCTCGACCAGACTCGCCGCGCGGCTCAGCGGAATCATCGCCAGCGCACCGCGCACCTGGGTCAGCAACTCCGGCAGCGGTTGCAGTTGCTGGCGATCCCAATCGGCGTCGATGTAATCGACGATCATGTCCTTGGCCTGTTGCAGGCAGATGCGCGCTTCCTTGATCACGATCTGATGGATCTGCGTCAGGTCGGTGGTCGGCAGGCGCGCGTCTTCGGGGCTTTCCGGCTCTACGGTACCGACCATTCCGGCGAGGTTGGCTTCGACGTAAAGCAGCGCGCCGGCCACGTCCATCAGGGTCGCGTCATTCGGTTCGCGCTGGCCCTGAGCGAGGCTGAGCACCACCGCCAGTTGGTCGATGATGACTTTGCGCGGCTGGCCGAAACCGAGCACCGCGAGGGTGTCGGCGATCTGCCGCAGCGGCGCCAGCAGACTCTCCAGGTCGGAGGTGTGCTGACGGTCGCTACGGACGAACAGGTCGAGGCGCTCCTTGACCCGCACCAGCTCTTCGCACAGCGCCGCCAGTACCGAGCGCATCGCATCGCGGTCGGGGCCGGCCAGACGCGCACGTTCTTCGTCGACCATCGCGCTGTCGGGCAACGCGTCGTCCAGGGAGTAGCGATCTTTCATGGTCAGCATCTGCCCGGTGGGATGTTCGGCTTTGGCAATATAGAACAGCAGGCTTTTCAGCAGCTCCGGCGGGGGCGGCTGATTGAGGCCGCGCGGGCCTTGTTCGAGCAGGCGCTTGAGCTCCTTGTCGGCGTCCTTGAACAGGCTGCGCAACGCCGGGCTGTTGGCGATGGCGCCTTCGCGCATGCCTTCGACCAGCGCTGAAGCGACTTGCCACAGCGGACTCAACGGAGCATCGCCGCTCAGCGCTTCGAGGCGCTGGAAGACTTTCGCCAGGTATTCGAGGTGGGTCTGGTCGTCCTGCTCGCGCAGCAACCCGACCAGCGCCATTTGCAGCATCTGGCGCAACTTGCGCAATACGTTGGGCAGGTCGGCCGGCTCCAGCGCGGCCAGGGCTTCTGCGCTCAACGGCGGCAAATCCGGCAGTGGCGGGCTGAACAGGCTGGTTTCCGAGAGCAGGCTGTCGCCGCGCGCACTGCGCAGGTCATTGATCAGCGGCAGCACCACCAGCGGCAGATCGCGGCGGGCACTCTGCACCCGATCGAGATAGATCGGCAATTGCCCGAAGGCTTGCAGCAGTAAGTGCAGCGCTTCGTCGCGATGGGCAATGCGCCCCTGCTGCAAGGCTTCGACCAGATGCTCCATTTCTTCGGCGAGCAACGCCGCGCCGTAGAACTCGACCATCTGCAAACTGCCGTGCACCTGATGAATGTACGCCAGGCATTCATCCAGCCCCGGCGCGGCCTGCGGGTCATCGAGCACGGCTTCAATCGCCTGATGCGCCTGCCTCAGCGTTTCGGCAATTTCACCCTTGACCCATTCGAGGGCCACGTAGTCGTGCCGGTCACCCATAACCACTCCACTCACGCCTTGTCCGTCGCGGACGCCGACGGCAAGGTGAAACCGGATACCGAACGGCGCAGCTGACTGGCCATCTTCGCCAGATTGCCGATGCTCTCGGCGGTGGCGGTCGAGCCGGACGAGGTCTGCGAGGTGATCTGCTGGATCACGTTCATCGTCAGGGAAATCTGCCCGGCCGACGAGGTCTGCTGCTGCGCCGCGTTGGAAATGCTTTGAATCAACGCGGCGAGGGTTTTCGAAACGCCTTCGATTTCTTCCAGTGCCACACCGGCATCCTGCGCCAGTCGCGCGCCGCGCACCACTTCGGTGGTGGTCTGCTCCATGGAAATCACCGCTTCGTTGGTGTCGGTTTGAATCGCCCGCACCAGGGTTTCAATCTGCCGGGTGGCGGCGGACGAACGTTCGGCCAGTCGCTGCACTTCGTCGGCGACCACGGCAAAACCGCGTCCGGCATCCCCGGCCATCGACGCCTGAATCGCCGCGTTGAGGGCGAGGATGTTGGTCTGGTCGGCAATGTCGTCGATCAGGCTGACGATATCGCCGATTTCCTGCGACGACTCGCCCAGACGCTTGATGCGCTTGGCGGTGTCCTGAATCTGTTCGCGGATGTTGTCCATGCCGTGGATGGTGTTGTGCACCACCTCGTTGCCCTTGTTGGCGATCTCCACCGAACGCTCGGCCACCGCTGAGGATTCGGCGGCGTTGGCCGACACCTGATCAATCGACTGGGCCATGTCGCTGATCGCCGTCGAGGCTTCGGAGATCTGCTGCGCCTGATGCTCCGAGGCCTGGGCCAGGTGCATGGCGGTGGCCTGGGTTTCCTGCACGGCGGCGGCCACCTGGCCGGCGGTGAGGTTGATGGTGGCGACCAGATCGCGCAGTTGATCGACCGAGTAGTTGATCGAATCGGCGATGGTCCCGGTGAAGTCTTCGGTCACCGAGGCGGTCACCGTCAGGTCGCCGTCGGCAAGGTCTTCGATTTCGTCGAGCAGGCGCATGATCGCGTTCTGGTTGCGCTCGTTCTTCTCGGCGGTCTCGCGCAACTGGCGGTTGGTTTCGCGGACCATGACCATGCCGATCAGGATGATCGAAGCCAGCGCCAGCAAGCCCAGCACGTAGCCGCCAATGGTGTCGGTGTTGCGCCCGCCGGCAAGGTTTTCGAAACCGCTGGCGAGGTGCGAGGCTTCGTCGAGCAGGGTCTGCGACAGGCTGAAGATATTGCTCGCCGACTCGCGAACCTTGAACAGCTCCGGCGAGGTTTCGAGGATTTCATCCACGGAGCCGGAGACGAACTGGAACAGCTCGGAAATTTCACTCAGCCGCGCACGGGCATCACGGTCTTCGACCTGGCTGATTTTCAGGGTCGGGTTGCCCTGCAACATGCCGTTGAGGACCTGGCCGAAACGGGTGGCGTCGCGGCCAAACGCATCGGCAGCCTGCTGCGAGTTTTCGTCGCCAGCGAGCACGGTGTTGACCGCGCCGAGAATGCGTTCGGCCAGCAGCGATTGGCGCTGGGCCATCGCCACCTGCGCTGCCGGGGCGCCGCGCTGCAGAAGGATCTCGACGACTTTTTCGTATTCGATCTGCAACTGCGGCACGGTTTCGGCCAGCGTCGCGGCGACCTGATGCAGCGAGAGCACGGTCTGCTCGCTGGAGAGAATCGCGTCGGTGTTTTTCAGCAGGCGTTCCCAATCCAGCTGCACCGCGCGCATTTCCGGGCGCACGGTGGCCGGCGCGGGCGGCAGGCCGGTGGACGGGTCACCCTTCTTCAGGTAACCCCAGCGCTGGGCAAAATCATTGCGCGCATCGCTCAGCAGCTTGAACGCGGCAGCCTTCCCGGCAGCCGCCTCGGTGGCGTTCTTGGCGATGCGTTGCGACAGCACGCGCAGCTCACCGGCGTGGCCGATGTACTGCTTGTCGTAGTTGGCCTGGGTGTTGAGGTAGGCGAAGTTGGCGAACAGCAGCATGATGAACACGATCAGTGCGATGAACAGCACGATGATCTGCGAGCGACTGCGCGACCCTTCTGCCGATTTGCCTGTTTTTGCTTTTGTCATCGGTCCTCGCCTATGAAACCTGCCACGGTCCACTGTGGGATTTGTGGTGAGGGGATTTATCCCCGATGGGTCGCGCAGCGGCCCCAAAACTGAGTTGTATCTGGCGCATCGCGAATGCAGGTTTTGGGTTGGCTTTGCCAACCATCGGGGATAAATCCCCTCGCCACAGAACCCCACCCCATGGATTTATGGTGTTTCGGCTATATCGCGACGCTCATGAACACCGGCGATTTCGCCAGCGCAAACAGGCTGAACACTCGCCAGTTCTGCTCGCGCCGGAAATAGCCTTTGACGAACTCGGCCTTGGAGCCCTGGCGCTTGCTGATCGAGATCGGCTCGAAGCTGCCCTGCTCGAAGTGCTGCAGACCGAACACCTCATCCACCAGCAACCCGGCAAACACGTCGTTGTGCTCCACCACCAATACCCTGCGCTGTTTGCGCAACGGCGACAGCTCGTGGCCGAAAAATCCGCACAGATCCATGATCGGCAGCAAGCGCCCACGCAGATTAGCCACCCCTTTGACCCACGGCTTGACCCCGGGCAACTGAGTGCAACGCGGTTCGTGCAGCACTTCGCTGACTTCGCCCATCGGCGTCACGTACCAATGCTCGCCCAAGCGAAAGCCGATGCCGCTCCAGCGGTCCTGACGGCCGGGTTGCGACGGCAGGTCCGCCGCCAGCAGGCGGCAGCGCTGGTCGATCTGCCACAGCAGTTCGAACGCGGTCAGCGATTCGTTCATGGCGACGCGATCAGCCTTTGAGCACGTTGTTCAGAGTCTTGATCAGCATGTCTTCTTCGACCGGTTTGGTCAGGTAATCCTTGGCGCCCTGACGGGTGCCCCAAACCTTGTCGGTTTCCTGATCCTTGGTGGTGATGATGATCACCGGGATGTGGCTGGTCTCGGCATCCTTGGTCAGTTGCCGGGTAGCCTGAAAGCCGTTGAGGCCAGGCATGACGATGTCCATCAACACCGCGTCGGGCTTTTCCTGACGGGCGAGGGCCACGCCGTCGGCACCGTTTTCGGCCTTGAGCACTTCATGGCCGTGCTTTTCCAGCATGCCGGTGAGTTTGTACATTTCAGTCGGCGAATCATCGACGATCAGGATACGTGCCATGGTCTTCCCCATTTTTCTTGTCGACATCCGGCCCGCTGGCCGAGCGTCACTGTACGTGTCTTACTGCGGCAAAACGGCGGCGAAGCCCGGAACGTGGGCCTGAATCGCGTCAAGCAGCTCTTCCTTGCTGAAAGGCTTGGTCAAAAATTGATCAGAACCGACAATCCGCCCCTTGGCCTTGTCGAACAGCCCGTCACGCGACGACAGCATGATCACCGGCGTGGCCTTGAACGCACTGTTGTTCTTGATTAAAGCGCAGGTCTGATAACCATCCAGACGCGGCATCATGATGTCGACAAAAATGATCCCGGGGTGGTGGTCGGCGATCTTCGCCAGGGCGTCGAAACCGTCGATGGCCGTGATGACTTCGCAGCCCACATTCTTCAACAGCGTTTCGGCGGTGCGACGAATCGTTTTCGAGTCGTCGATGACCATGACCTTCAAGGCGCTGGACTGCTGTTCCATAAGGGGGCTCTACCGTCGCCTTTGCGAATCAAATTGTCCGTTTTGCGATGAGTAATGGCTGGAAACCCTTGATGCTCAAGGGCCAGCACCGCATGGCAGCCTTTTTAGCACAGTCTCCCGGTCCAATCTATCGACGGGTTTTCCCTTGACCGAAAACCCGCCCGGAGCCACTCTGGCGGCACTTTTTCAATACCGATCCGGTAGCCAATTTTCGAGGAAAACCCAATGAGCGTTCGCGTCGGGATTGTCATGGACCCTATCGCCAGCATTTCCTATAAAAAGGATAGCTCGCTGGCCATGCTGCTGGCCGCGCAGAAACGGGGCTGGGAACTGTTCTACATGGAGCAGCGCGACCTGTATCAGGCTGAAGGTCAGGCCCGGGCACGCATGAAGCCGCTGAAAGTCTTCGCCAACCCGGAAAAATGGTTTGAACTGGACGCCGAGCAGGACAACCTGCTGAGCGACCTCGACGTGATCCTGATGCGCAAGGATCCGCCGTTCGACATGGAGTTCGTCTACTCCACCTACCTGCTGGAACAGGCCGAAACCGCCGGCGTGCTGGTGGTCAACAAGCCGCAGAGCCTGCGCGACTGCAACGAAAAGCTGTTCGCCACGCTGTTTCCGCAGTGCACGCCACCGACCATTGTCAGCCGTCGCCCGGATGTGCTGCGCGAATTCGCCGACCACCATGGCGACGTGATCCTCAAGCCGCTGGACGGCATGGGCGGTTCGTCGATCTTCCGCCACACCGCCGGTCACCCGAACCTGTCGGTGATCCTGGAAACCCTGACCCTGCACGGCAAGCAGCAGATCATGATTCAGGGCTACCTGCCGGCCATCGTCGATGGCGACAAACGCATCCTGATGATCGACGGCGAGCCGGTGGACTACTGCCTGGCGCGGATCCCGGCTTTGGGCGAAACCCGTGGCAACCTCGCCGCCGGTGGTCGTGGAGAAGCGCGTCCGCTGACCGACAAGGATCGCTGGATCGCCGCGCAAGTCGGCCCGACTTTACGTGAGAAAGGCCTGCTGTTCGTCGGTCTGGACGTGATCGGTGAAAACCTCACCGAAATCAACGTCACCAGCCCGACCTGCATCCGCGAAATCGACAATGCTTTCGGTACCGACATCGGCGGCATGCTGATGGATGCCATCGACAAGAAGCTGCAAGCCGCCGGCAAAAAGCCGCAAGCTTGACGTGCGTCACATGCAGCTTGTCGCTTGAAGCGTGAAGCCCAAGGCGTGAAACCAACATTGCGTTATCATGCGCAGCCTCTGAAAAACGCGATGTTGGTTTTCTTGTCATGACCCTCCCGTCCGATCTGCCCGCAGAACTCGCCCATCGTGGCGTGCGCCCGGCCGATCGCCTCGGATTTACCCTGTTTCTGGCGGCGCTGATTCATTTGGCGCTGCTGCTGGGCGTCGGCTTTACCATGGTCGAGCCCAAGCAGATCAGCAAAACCCTGGAAATCACCCTCGCTACCTTCAAGAGCGAAACCAAGCCGAAAAAGGCTGATTTCCTCGCTCAGGAAAACCAGGAAGGCAGCGGCACGCTGGACAAGAAGGCGATTCCCAAGACCACCGAGGTCGCGCCGTTCCAGGACAATCAGGTCAAGAAGGTCACACCGCCTCCGGCCGCCAAGCCGGAAGTGCGCGAAGCGGCGCCCAAGGCTGCGGTGACCACTGTGGCGCCGAAACAGCAAAAGGCGCCGACCAAGAAAGAAGAAACCAAGACCGAGACCAAACCTGCGGTCAACGCACCGACGTTCGACAGCTCGCAGCTGTCCAGCGACATCGCCAGCCTCGAAGCGGAACTGGCCAACGAACAACAGCTGTATGCCAAGCGCCCGCGTATCCACCGTTTGAGCGCAGCCTCGACCATGCGCGACAAGGGCGCCTGGTACAAGGACGACTGGCGCAAGAAGGTCGAGCGCATCGGCAACCTCAATTACCCGGAGGAAGCGCGGCGCAAGCAGATTTACGGCAATCTGCGCCTGATGGTCTCGATCAACCGTGACGGCTCGCTGTATGAAGTGCTGGTGCTCGAGTCCTCCGGCCAGCCGCTGCTGGACCAGGCGGCGCAGCGCATCGTCCGGCTGGCGGCACCGTTTGCGCCGTTTACCGGCGATCTGTCGGATATCGACCGACTGGAAATCATCCGCACCTGGAAATTCGCCCGGGGCGACAAACTCTCCAGTAACTGACCAGCGCCAAGCGAGCTTTTGTGGCGAGGGAGCTTGCTCCCGCTGGGCTGCGAAGCGGCCCCCTGCTTTTTCCAGATACACCGCGTTGTCAGGTTTTACGACTGCTGCGCAGCCGAGCGGGAGCAAGCTCCCTCGCCACAGAGGTCCGGTGAAGACCATTTGCAACGCATCGTCAGCTTGTCAGTTTGCCCCTACGACGCCACACTATCGCTCATGAAAAACGTCAGCCCCAGCTACCTCAAGCATCACTTCCTGATCGCCATGCCGCACATGGCCGACCCGAACTTTGCCCACACCTTGACCTACATCGTCGAGCACACGGCCAATGGCGCCATGGGGCTGGTGGTCAATCGACCGCAAGAGCTGAATCTGGCTGACATTCTCGAGCAATTGCGCCCGGACATCGATCCGCCAGCGCTGTGCCAGCATGTGCCGATCTTCATTGGCGGCCCGGTGCAGACCGATCGCGGGTTCGTCCTGCACCCGTCGGGCAAGACCTTTCAGGCCACCGTCGAGCTGGACGGTGATCTGGCGCTGTCCACCTCGCAGGACGTGCTGTTCGCCATCGCCGACGGCGTAGGTCCGGCGAAAAGCGTGATCGCCCTTGGTTACGCCGGTTGGGAAGCCGGGCAACTGGAAGCCGAACTGGCCGACAACGCCTGGCTGACCTGCCCGTACGACGCCGACATCCTGTTCAACACCAGCAGCGAACTGCGTCTGGAAGCAGCGGCCCGGCACCTGGGGATCAACCTCAGCCTGCTGACCAGTCAGGCGGGGCACGCCTGATGGCCCTGCGCCTGATTCTCGGCTTCGACTACGGCACCAAACAGATCGGCGTTGCGGTCGGCCAGGTGATTACCGGCCAGGCCCGCGAGCTGTGCACCCTCAAAGCGCAGAACGGCGTACCCGACTGGAATCAGGTCGAAGCGCTGTTCAAGGAATGGAAACCCGACGCCGTGGTGGTCGGCCTGCCGCTGAACATGGACGGCACGCCAAGCGAAATGTGCCTGCGCGCCGAAAAATTCGCCCGGCGCCTCAACGGCCGCTTCAATGTGCCCTTCTATACCCACGACGAACGCCTGACCACTTTTGAAGCCAAGGGTGAACGACTGGTGCGCGGCGGGCAGAAAGGCAGTTACCGCGACAACCCGGTGGACGCCATCGCCGCCGCCCTGCTGTTGCAGGGCTGGCTCGATGAAAACACTGCATTGTTTGAATCCTGACAAGCGCTTCGGCGCTTTTCTTTTGGTTATAAACCCAGCCACGTCCGGCAGGACGCGGCTCGGAATCACGAAGGAGCAACCATGAGCCTGCCCAATCCCGCCGATCTGATCAGCCAGATGGCGACCCGCCTCAAGGCGCACCTTGCACAGCGTGATATCAGCGAACCGCGTTACATCGGCATCCGCACTGGCGGCATCTGGGTCGCGCAGGCCCTGCTCAAGGAACTGGGCAGCGACGCGCCGCTGGGCACGCTGGATGTTTCCTTCTACCGCGACGACTTCAGCCAGAACGGCCTGCACCCGCAAGTGCGCCCCTCGGCCCTGCCCTTCGAGATCGAAGGCCAGCATTTGGTGCTGATCGATGACGTATTGATGAGCGGCCGCACCATCCGCGCTGCCATGAACGAACTGTTCGACTACGGCCGCCCCGCCAGCGTGACCCTGGTCTGCCTGCTCGACCTGGACGCCGGCGAGCTGCCGATCCGCCCGAATGTGGTCGGCGCGACCCTGTCGCTGGCCGCCAATGAGCGCGTGAAGCTGTCCGGCCCGGAGCCGCTGACGCTCGAACTGCAAGACCTGAATTCCTAATCCGCCCTTATTGAGAGTCCCCCTCGCGATGACGCCTCTAGATACCAAGCGCCCGCTGCAGCTCAATGATCAGGGCCAGCTGCGCCACTTCCTCTCGCTCGACGGCCTGCGCCGCGAGTTGCTGACGGAAATCCTCGACACTGCCGACTCGTTCCTCGAAGTCGGTGCCCGGGCGGTGAAGAAGGTCCCGTTGCTGCGCGGCAAGACCGTGTGCAACGTGTTCTTCGAAAACTCCACCCGCACCCGCACCACCTTCGAACTGGCGGCCCAGCGGCTGTCGGCGGACGTGATCACCCTGAACGTGTCGACCTCCTCGGCCAGCAAAGGTGAAACCCTGCTCGACACCCTGCGCAACCTCGAAGCCATGGCTGCCGACATGTTCGTGGTGCGCCACGGTGACTCCGGCGCTGCGCACTTCATCGCCGAGCACGTCTGCCCGCAGGTGGCGATCATCAACGGCGGCGACGGCCGTCACGCGCACCCGACTCAGGGCATGCTCGACATGCTCACCATCCGTCGGCACAAGGGCGGTTTCGAAAACCTCTCGGTGGCGATCGTCGGCGACATCCTGCACTCGCGGGTGGCGCGTTCGAACATGCTCGCCCTGAAGACTCTCGGTTGCCCGGACATCCGCGTGATCGCGCCGAAGACTCTGCTACCGATCGGCATCGAGCAGTACGGCGTCAAGGTCTACACCGACATGAACGAAGGCCTGAAGGACGTCGACGTGGTGATCATGCTGCGCCTGCAGCGTGAGCGCATGACCGGCGGCCTGCTGCCGAGCGAAGGCGAGTTCTACCGCCTGTTCGGCCTGACCACCGCGCGTCTGGCCGGGGCCAAACCCGATTGCATCGTCATGCACCCAGGGCCGATCAACCGTGGGGTAGAGATTGAGTCCGCGGTGGCCGACGGCCCGCACTCGGTGATCCTCAATCAAGTCACCTACGGCATCGCCATCCGCATGGCTGTGTTGTCGATGGCCATGAGCGGGCAAACAGCGCAACGTCAATTCGAGCAGGAGAACGCCCAGTGAAGCTCAGCATTCTCGGCGCCCGCGTCATCGATCCAAGCAGCGGCCTGGATCAAATCACCAACATTCACGTTGAAGCCTGCAAGATCGTCGCCCTCGGCGCCGCACCGGCCGGTTTCACCGCTGTGGAAACCATCGACGCCCAAGGCCTCGTTGCCGCGCCCGGGCTGGTCGACCTTAACGTGGCTCTGCGCGAGCCGGGCTACAGCCGCAAAGGCAGCATCGCCAGCGAAACCCGCGCCGCGGCGGCTGGCGGCGTGACCAGCCTGTGCTGCCCGCCGAAAACCAAACCGGTACTCGACACCTCGGCCGTGGCCGAACTGATCCTCGACCGCGCCCGCGAAGCCGGCAACACCAAGGTGTTCCCGATCGGCGCGCTGAGCAAAGGGCTGGACGGCGAACAGCTTGCAGAGCTGGTGGCGCTGCGCGACGCCGGGTGTGTGGCGTTCGGCAATGGTCTGGAGAGTTTCCGCAACACCCGCACCCTGTGCCGGGCATTGGAATACGCGGCGACCTTCGACCTGACGGTGATCTTCAATTCGCAGGATCACGATCTGGCCGATGGCGGTCTGGCCCATGAGGGCGCGGTCGCCAGTTTCCTCGGTCTGCCGGGCATCCCGGAAACTGCGGAAACCGTAGCCCTGGCCCGCGATCTACTGCTGGTCGAGCAGACCGGCGTGCGCGCGCACTTCAGCCAACTGACCAGCGCGCGCGGCGTGGCTCTGATCGCCCAGGCCCAGGCCCGTGGCTTGAAGGTCACGGCGGATGTCGCCCTGTATCAGTTGATTCTCACCGATGAAGCGCTGATCGACTTCAGCAGCCTGTATCACGTGCAACCGCCGCTGCGCACCCGCGCCGACCGCGACGGCCTGCGTGAAGCGGTGAAGTCCGGGGTGATTTCGGCGATCTCCAGCCATCACCAGCCGCACGAACGCGACGCCAAACTGGCGCCGTTCGGCGCGACCGAGCCGGGCATCAGCAGCGTGGAATTGCTGCTGCCGCTGGCGATGACGCTGGTTGAAGACGGCTTGCTGGATCTGCCGACCCTGCTGGCACGCCTGAGCGCCGGGCCTGCGGATGCACTGCGTCTGCCGGCGGGCAAACTGGCGGTGGGCGGTGCGGCGGATATCGTACTGTTCGATCCGAAGGCGTCCACCGTGGCCGGTGAACGCTGGCTGTCGAAGGGCGAGAACTGTCCGTTCCTTGGGCACACCCTGCCGGGTGTGGTGCGCTATACGCTGGTGGATGGTCGGATCAGCCACCAGGCCTGAAGACAAGGGATAGCAGGCTGCAACGGCCTGCTATCCCTTGAGTGTCATTTGATTTGCGACAAACATTTTTATTAATAAGCTTCACTCAAAATCATTGCTCGCAACAGACATCTCCTTCCCGCCATTCCCGCCGATAGGACTACACCAAGTGGCGTAGGAAAGCGGCCGCCCGCCGTAAAGAAATATCCGACGCTTTACCCGCCTGTAAAAACAGCTTCCACACAATCAGAAACAGCCTACAAAGTTACTTTAGGCGACATATACGCACAGCCATTAATATCAAATCGTCAGAAGGACAACCAATACCCACAAGGATGAACATATGAAAAATGGACTTACGCTTCCCCCTATTGTCACCCGAGGCACAACAGGAAACTCTGGCGGTTTTACAGTCGATACCGGATTCAGCTGGGGTACCTACGCAGTAGCAGACTGGCAAGGCGCCGGAGAGGCCATCATTACAAATAACGGCCAAACCTACTCACTACCAATGAGCACTGGACCCGTAATAACCTCAGCAGAAATGGATATGTTTCATGCCTGGCTTGAAATGAAATCCGGAATCAAAGCCTTCACCTATGAACTGCAAATGGTCAGCAAGGCAATCAATAACGATACCTTGGGTGGAATTCGAGAACTTTGGAGAATCACAGAAAGCGACAACTACTTACTAAACAGCTCCACCATTATCAGCCATGGTTACTTCAAGAACAAAGTCATCAACTTCAGCCTGGCTGATTCATTCGCGGCACAGCAAAAACTAAGCCCCATAGAAGCGTTGATCAAAGTCTCAGCCACTGCCCCGTACAACCTGAATTACGAAACACTCACAACAGAGCTCTCAGGAGGCACCTTTAGCCCGATCAAAGCTTTCGCTCATTATCTTTGGGGTAATGGTGAAAGGATGAGGGTTAACATCAATAATATCGGTCTGAATGTCAGGGCCAATGAACTGCCATTATTGGCAAGCTCTATCGCAAGCACTCGACAGGCCGGCACCTATTACTTATCCGACCCAAAGATTCCTTACGCCACTATCAATGACAGCAGCGTCACGGGAGCTTATCTAGGAAGAATAACGTTAAAAATGGAAGGAAATTTTACCCGGGACAATACTGGATCCTGGGTTTTCGATGGTGTCATCAGAGCCTACACGGATACTTACGACTTCGACGCAAGCAACAGATCAACCGCCCTTGAGTTATTAACGACAGCAGGCAGGGTATTTTCCGGAACGCATTATGAAATCGAAATTTTCGGTGACCATAAAATAAGGCTAAGTGGAACTGGGTTTAATCCCACCCCATAAACACAAATATTGTTACAGACACCTGCACAACGGAGAGCGAATGAGCAGAACTTACAAGCTACCAAGCTACATATACCTGATCACTCTCGCACTTACATCTGGCGCAGGAGCACTCATACTATTAAAGAATCTCGAAACAGGAATTTATAGTGTAAATCAGGACTCGATCGGCCTGCCCATTGGTGTAACGCTGATTATTTTTCTTACGCTGACGCTAACACACCTACTGCAGGTTCTCTTATTACGCTGGGCACACACTAAATCATTCGCAAGTCTGTTATTGAAAATATCAGCCTACTTGATTGCAACAGTATCGCTGATGATTTTGGTGGACCGGATTGTGTACTGGTCCATGCCCCATCACGCCATCATTGCAATACTTTATGGTGTCACTGCTGTTACGTTTGTCGTTTTTCAAATGCAAACCTTCGCTCATTTGAAATAACACAGATGCAATGCCGGAATTCGAGGGGCCTGCCAGCGCACGAACTGCGCCCGCGGCCTGCCCCTCTTTTCATTTACTGGAAGGCGCCGCGATTCTGCGCGTTGCGCACCGACACCTGATCATTCAGGGTCCAGAAGTCATACAGCACCCCGACAAAGAACAACCCGCCGGTCAGCAGATACAGCAAGCCGCTGATCCACTTGCCCTGGTACATCCGGTGCACGCCGAATACGCCCAGAAACGTCAGCAGAATCCACGCCACGTTGTATTCGATCGGCCCTGCGGTGAAACGCAGATCCGCCTCGCGATCCATTGCCGGGATCAGGAACACGTCGATCAGCCAGCCAATGCCCAGCAGACCGAAGGTGAAGAACCAGATCGTCCCGGTCACCGGCTTGCCGTAATAGAAGCGGTGAGCGCCGGTGAAACCAAAAATCCACAGCAGATAACCGATGATTTTGCTGTGTGTATCCTGCGGTGCAGCGACCTGCTGATAGCGGTTCATGAAGACCTCGATTCACACGATAGATAAATTTTCTTTAATTCTTTGTGACTTTTTTACATGTAGGCGACGTACGGCAAATGTTACCGTGTCGTCCGTCAAAGCCTTGTAGCACCGGACTTCTGTCCGACAATTGCGTCCATTTGCCGCTTGTTTGGTTCCGTTGCCCTCCGATGGAATCGACCAACGGCCTCGGAAGGGACAAAAAAGCTGTTATAAAGTTGCGCGCTAACACATAAGAGCCACGCCTAATGCGACCATTTTTCAAGACATGGCTAACCATCTGCCTATTAATGCCACTGGCCGCCCACGCCACCAATCGTGAGCAACGTCTTCCCAACGTTAACGGTTTCACCCCTAAATCCCATGCTTCGGCTCCTTCGAGCAAGAGCAGCAAACAAACGAAACACACCACGCTCGCCAGCAAGAGTCACGGCAAGCTGGTGCCACCGATGGCCAACAAGGAAAGCAGCAACGTCCTGAGCCGTGCGGTGAACGTCCTCGGTACTCCCTATCGTTGGGGCGGCAGCAGCCCAAGTAAAGGTTTCGACTGCAGTGGTCTGGTGAAATATGCGTTCAACGACGCGACCTTCGACCTGCCACGCACCTCCAACGCGATGGCCAGCGGGCATGGCGAGAAAGTCGAACGCAAGGATCTGAAGCCGGGCGATCTGATTTTCTTCAACATCAAGAGCCGTCGGGTCAACCACGTTGCCATCTACCTGGGCAACGACCGCTTCATCCATGCCCCGCGCCGTGGCAAAGCGGTGAGCATCGATACGCTGAACAAGCCGTACTGGGAACAGCATTACGTGGTTGCCAAGCGTGTGTTGCCGAAAGAACCGGCTGGCAAGCAGATGCGTGTAGTTCAACGCTGAAACACGATCAACTGTGGCGAGGGAGCTTGCTCCCGCTGGGCTGCGCAGCAGCCCCAAAATCTTGTGAGCGCTACGCGCTCAAGCGGGAGCAAGCTCCCTCGCCACAGGTGCATTCCAGCCTTTAGAAATTATCCGGCGTACGCGCCTTCTCCCGCGCGTGCTCGCGGCTGATCAAGCCCTTGGTCACCAGCTCCTTCAGGCACATGTCGAGTGTCTGCATCCCCAACGACCCACCGGTCTGAATCGCCGAATACATTTGCGCCACCTTGTCCTCGCGGATCAGGTTCCGGATCGCCGACGTTCCCAGCATGATCTCGTGCGCCGCGACCCGCCCGCCGCCGATCTTCTTGATCAGGGTCTGCGATACCACGGCCAGCAGCGACTCGGACAACATCGAACGCACCATGGACTTCTCGTCACCCGGGAACACATCGACAACACGGTCGATGGTTTTCGCCGCCGATGTGGTGTGCAGCGTGCCGAACACCAGATGCCCGGTCTCGGCAGCGGTCAGCGCCAGACGGATGGTTTCCAGATCACGCATCTCGCCCACCAGAATCACGTCCGGGTCTTCACGCAGCGCCGAACGCAGCGCGGTGGCGAAGCTGCGGGTATCGCGATGGACTTCGCGCTGATTGATAAGGCATTTGCGCGATTCGTGGACGAATTCGATCGGGTCTTCAATGGTGAGGATGTGGTGATGGCGATGGGTATTGAGGTAATCGATCATCGCCGCCAGCGTGGTCGACTTGCCGGACCCGGTCGGCCCGGTCACCAGCACCAGCCCGCGCGGCGCATCGGTGATCTTGCGAAACACGTCGCCCATGCCGAGGTCTTCCATGCTCAGCACTTTCGAGGGAATGGTGCGGAACACCGCGCCGGCGCCACGGTTCTGGTTGAAGGCGTTGACCCGAAAGCGCGCCACGCCGGGGACTTCGAACGAGAAATCCGTTTCCAGGTGTTTCTCGAAGTCGACGCGCTGGGTGTCGTTCATGATGTCGTAGATCAATTCGTGCACTTGCTTGTGATCCAGCGCCGGCAGATTGATCCGCCGCACATCGCCATCCACGCGGATCATCGGCGGCAGACCGGCCGACAGGTGCAGGTCGGAAGCGCCCTGTTTGGCGCTGAACGCCAGCAGTTCAGTGATATCCATAGCGTCCCTCAATTCCAGTAGAATGCCGCGAACCTTCAGACCGCCGGCGCCTCTTGATGTCCACGATAGCAGACAACATCCAACTGGTTAGTTCGCGCATCCAGGCTGCCACCGCAGCGGCCGGGCGCAGTGAAAACAGCGTGCAGTTGCTGGCGGTCAGCAAAACCAAACCCGCGCAGGACCTGCGTGAAGCCTACGCCGCCGGCTTGCGTGACTTTGGCGAGAATTATCTGCAGGAAGCCTTGGGCAAACAGCTCGAACTGGCCGACCTGCCCTTGATCTGGCACTTCATCGGCCCCATTCAATCGAACAAGACTCGCGCCATCGCCGAGCATTTCGACTGGGTGCACTCCGTGGATCGCCTGAAAATCGCCCAACGCCTGTCCGAACAGCGCCCGGCCGAGCTGCCGCCGCTGAACATCTGCATTCAGGTCAACGTCAGCGGCGAAGCCAGCAAGTCCGGCTGCACCCCGGCCGACCTGCCGGCGCTGGCCGAGGCCATCAGCGCCCTGCCCCGATTGAAACTGCGCGGGCTGATGGCGATTCCCGAGCCGACCGAAGATCGCGCCGAACAAGATGCCGCTTTTGCTGCCGTGCAACGTTTGCAGGCCAGCCTGAATCTGCCGCTCGACACACTTTCCATGGGCATGAGCCACGACCTCGAGTCGGCCATCGCCCAAGGCGCTACCTGGGTGCGGATCGGTACCGCCCTGTTTGGCGCCAGAGATTACGGTCAGCAATGACCGACAGCCATCTGAAAAAGGACCTGACATGAGCAACACACGCATTGCCTTTATCGGTGCCGGCAACATGGCCGCCAGCCTGATCGGCGGCCTGCGGGCCAAGGGTCTGCAAGCCAGCCAGATTCGCGCCAGCGATCCGGGCGAAGAGACCCGCCAACGCGTCAGCGCCGAACACGGCATCGAAACCTTCGCCGACAACGCCCAGGCCATCGACGGCGTCGACGTGATCGTGCTGGCGGTCAAGCCACAGGCGATGAAAGCCGTGTGCGAAGCCATCCGCCCCAGCCTGAAGCCGCAGCAACTGGTGGTGTCGATCGCCGCCGGCATCACTTGCGCGAGCATGACCGCATGGCTTGGCGAGCAGCCGATCGTGCGCTGCATGCCGAACACCCCGGCGCTGCTGCGTCAGGGCGTCAGCGGCCTGTACGCCACCAGCGAAGTGACCGCCAAACAGCGTCAGCAGGCTGAAGAGCTGCTGTCCGCCGTCGGCATCGCGCTGTGGCTGAACGAAGAACAGCAACTCGATGCCGTGACCGCGGTCTCCGGCTCCGGCCCGGCGTATTTCTTCCTGCTGATCGAAGCGATGACCGCCGCCGGCGTCAAACTCGGCCTGCCCAAGGAAATCGCCGAGCAACTGACTGTGCAGACGGCCTTGGGCGCCGCGCACATGGCGGTATCCAGCGATGTCGACGCCGCCGAACTGCGCCGCCGCGTGACCTCGCCAAATGGCACCACAGAGGCCGCGATCAAATCATTCCAGGCTGATGGCTTCGAAGCCCTGGTAGAAAAAGCACTCGGCGCCGCCGCGCACCGCTCGGCCGAAATGGCCGAACAACTGGGCAAATAAGGAGCCTTACATGATTGGATTGAACACCGCAGCGGTTTACGTGCTGCAAACCCTCGGCAGTCTGTACCTGCTGATCGTGCTGCTGCGCTTCGTCCTGCAACTGGTGCGCGCGAACTTCTACAACCCGCTGTGCCAGTTCGTGGTCAAGGCCACCCAGCCGCTGCTCAAACCACTGCGCCGGATCATCCCGAGCCTGTTCGGCCTGGACATGTCGTCGCTGGTGCTGGCGATCCTCGTGCAACTGGCGCTGATGGCCCTGACCCTGCTGCTGACCTATGGCACCACCGGCAACCCGCTGCAGCTGTTCATCTGGTCGATCATAGGCGTGACCGCGCTGTTCCTGAAGATCTTCTTCTTCGCCCTGATCATCAGCGTGATCCTGTCGTGGGTCGCTCCGGGCAGCCACAACCCGGGCGCTGAACTGGTGAACCAGATCTGTGAGCCGGCGCTGGCACCGTTCCGCAGGATTCTGCCGAACCTCGGCGGTCTGGATCTGTCGCCAATCTTCGCCTTTCTCGCGCTGAAGCTGATCGACATGCTGGTGATCAATAATCTGGCGGCGATGACCATGATGCCGGAAATCCTGCGCCTGCTGATGTGAGCTGGTTTCGCTGGGACGGGGACGACTTGATCCTCGAATGTCATCTGCAACCGGCAGCCCGCAGCGATGATTTCGCCGGGCTGCACGGTGACCGCCTGAAGATCCGCCTTACCGCGCCGCCGGTCGAGGGCAAGGCCAATGCTTATTTGATGGGCTTTCTGGCCAAGGCGTTTGGCGTGTCCAAGAGCCAGGTCAGCTTGCTCAGCGGCGAGTTGAACCGGCAGAAACGGGTGAAGATCTGTGCGCCGAAGAAGCTGCCGGAGTTGCCTGGGTTGGTTGGGCGCTTGTCTTGAGTTTTTGCGGCGTCTGTACCCCTCACCCCAGCCCTCTCCCCTTGGAGAGGGAGCCGATCCAGGGTGTTTTCAGAACCTGAGTTCACCCCGGATAGATCAGGTCGGTGTAGCTCAAAAGAACACCTCGGTCGGTCCCCTCTACCTCTGGGAGAGGGCTAGGGTGAGGGCCGCTTGCCGCTAACCCCCCCGGTCTTTAGACTTACGCCTCATTTCAACGAGAGCAGGGTCGATGCCAGCTGCCTTTCCCCCCGATTCTGTTGGTCTGGTGACGCCGCAAACGGCGCACTTCAGTGAACCTCTGGCTCTGGCCTGTGGCCGTTCGCTGCCCGCCTACGACCTGATCTACGAAACCTACGGCACGCTGAACGCGCAGGCGAGTAACGCCGTGCTGATCTGCCACGCCTTGTCAGGGCATCACCATGCCGCCGGCTATCACAGCGCCGACGACCGCAAGCCCGGTTGGTGGGACAGCTGCATCGGCCCCGGCAAACCGATCGACACCAACAAGTTCTTCGTGGTCAGCCTGAACAATCTGGGCGGCTGCAACGGCTCCACCGGCCCGAGCAGTATCAACCCGGAGACCGGCAAGCCGTTCGGCGCCGATTTCCCGGTGCTCACCGTCGAAGACTGGGTGCACAGTCAGGCGCGTCTGGCTGACCTGCTCGGCATTCGTCAGTTCGCCGCCGTGATCGGCGGCAGCCTCGGTGGCATGCAGGCCTTGCAATGGACCATCACCTATCCGGATAGGGTGCGTCACTGCCTGGCCATCGCCTCGGCGCCCAAGCTGTCGGCGCAGAACATCGCCTTCAACGAAGTCGCGCGTCAGGCGATCCTCACCGACCCGGAATTCCACGGCGGCTCGTTCCAGGAAGCGGGCGTGATCCCCAAGCGCGGGCTGATGCTGGCGCGGATGGTCGGGCACATCACCTACCTGTCCGACGACTCGATGGGCGAGAAATTCGGTCGTGGCCTGAAGAGCGAAAAGCTCAACTACGACTTCCACAGCGTCGAGTTCCAGGTTGAAAGCTACCTGCGTTATCAGGGTGAAGAATTCTCCGGGCGTTTCGATGCCAACACTTATCTGTTGATGACCAAGGCGCTGGATTACTTCGATCCGGCGGCGAACTTCGACGATAACCTGGCGAAAACCTTCGAGAACGCCACGGCCAAGTTCTGCGTGATGTCGTTCACCACCGACTGGCGCTTCTCCCCGGCCCGCTCGCGAGAACTGGTGGACGCACTGATGGCGGCACGCAAAGACGTGAGCTATCTGGAGATCGACGCGCCACAGGGCCACGACGCCTTCCTGATTCCGATCCCGCGCTATTTGCAGGCGTTCGGCAATTACATGAACCGAATTACGGTGTGAACAAGCCATGAGAGCTGATCTGGAAATCATCCAGGAATGGATCCCCGCCGGCAGCCGCGTGCTCGACCTCGGTTGCGGCGACGGCGAACTGCTGACCTGGCTGCGCGACAACAAGAATGTCACCGGTTATGGCTTGGAAAACGACGCCGACAACATCGCCGAGTGCGTAGCCAAGGGCATCAACGTCATCGAGCAGGACTTGGACAAGGGGCTGGGCAACTTCGCCAGCAACAGTTTCGACATCGTCGTGATGACCCAGGCCCTGCAAGCCGTGCATTACCCGGACAAGATCCTCGACGAAATGCTGCGGGTCGGTCGTCAGTGCATCATCACCTTCCCCAACTTCGGCCACTGGCGCTGCCGCTGGTACCTGGCGAGCAAGGGCCGGATGCCGGTGTCGGAGTTCCTGCCGTACACGTGGTACAACACACCGAACATCCACTTCTGCACCTTCGAAGACTTTGAAGAACTTTGTCGCGAACGTGATGCGAAGGTCATTGATCGGCTTGCCGTGGATCAACAGCACCGCCACGGGTGGGCCAGTAAGCTATGGCCTAATCTGTTAGGTGAGATCGGTATCTACCGCGTCAGCAGTCCGGGCCTTGCAGATCACCGGATCGCGGTCTGAACCACGACATTTCGAGGAGAACGATCATGGCTCGTCTAGCCCTGTTGTTACTGACCGCCTGCCTAAGCGCCAGCGCCATGGCAGCGGACGTCATCAAAAGCGAGCGCCAGGAAACCTTCGGCGACGTGACGGTGCACTACAACACCTTCAACTCCACGTATTTGCAGCCGGACATCGCCAAAGCAGCCGAGCTGATCCGCAGCAAGAACCAGGGCGTGATCAACGTCTCGGTGATCAAGGACGGCAAACCGCTGAGCGCCAATGTCACCGGCACGGTCAAGGACCTGACCAGCCAGAGCGTGCCGCTGAACTTCCGACAGGTCACCGAACAGGGCGCGATCTACTACATCGCCCAGTATCCGGTGGAGCAGCAGGAAACCCGCACCTTTGAAATCAAGGTGCAGAACGGCGACAAGATCAACACCATCAACTTCAACCAAGAACTTTTCCCCGGCGAATGATGAACCTCAAGCAGCTCGTACTGGCCAGCCATAACGCCGGCAAACTCAAAGAACTCCAGGCCATGCTCGGCGATTCGGTGCAACTGCGCTCGATCGGCGAATGGAGCAAGGTCGAACCGGAGGAAACCGGTCTGTCGTTCGTCGAGAACGCGATCCTCAAGGCGCGCAATGCCGCGCGAATCTCCGGTCTGCCGGCGCTGGCCGACGATTCCGGTCTGGCGGTGGACTTCCTCGGCGGTGCGCCGGGCATCTACTCGGCGCGTTATGCCGATGGCAAGGGCGATGCGGCGAACAACGCCAAACTGCTCGACGCCCTCAAAGACGTGCCTGAAGCCGAGCGCGGCGCGCAGTTCGTCTGCGTGCTGGCACTGGTGCGGCATGCCGATGATCCGCTGCCGATTCTCTGCGAAGGCCTGTGGCACGGGCGCATCCTGACCGCCGCCAGTGGCGAGCACGGTTTCGGCTACGACCCGCTGTTCTGGGTGCCGGAGCGTGACGTGTCCAGCGCCGAACTGAGCCCGGCCGACAAGAACCAGATCAGCCACCGCGCCCGTGCAATGGATCTGCTGCGCCAGCGTCTGGGCCTGAAATGACCGACAGCCACCTCGCGTCGTCGCTGATCATCGGCGGCGCCGCCTCTTCGCCTCGGGCGCCGCTGCCTACGCTGCCGCCTCTGGCGCTGTACATCCACATTCCGTGGTGTGTGCGCAAATGTCCGTATTGCGATTTCAACTCGCACACCGCCAGCCCGGTGCTGCCAGAAGAGGAATACGTCGACGCGTTGCTGGCCGATCTCGATCAGGACCTGCACGCGGTGTATGGCCGTGAAATCAGTTCGATCTTCTTCGGTGGCGGTACGCCGAGCCTGTTCAGCGCCGAAGCCCTCGGGCGCTTGCTCAAAGGCGTCGAGCAGCGCATCCCGTTTGCGCACGACATCGAGATCACCCTGGAAGCCAACCCCGGCACCTTCGAGCAAGAGAAGTTCGTCGCGTATCGCAAGCTGGGGATCAATCGCTTGTCGATCGGCATCCAGAGCTTCCAGCAGCAGAAACTCGAAGCCCTCGGGCGTATCCATAACGGCGACGAAGCGGTGCGCGCGGCGGGAATGGCGCGTCAGGCCGGGTTCGATAACTTCAACCTCGACCTGATGCACGGCCTGCCCGATCAGTCGCTGGACGATGCCTTGAGCGATCTGCGCCAGGCTATCGAACTGAAACCGACGCACATCTCCTGGTATCAGCTGACGCTGGAGCCGAACACGGTGTTCTGGAACCAGCCGCCGGTGCTGCCGGAAGACGACACGTTGTGGGACATTCAGGAAGCCGGGCAAGCGCTGCTGGCCGCGCATGGTTACGCGCAATACGAAGTCTCGGCCTATGCCCAGCCCGGGCGCCCGGCACGGCATAACCTCAATTACTGGAGTTTCGGCGACTTCATCGGCATCGGCGCCGGCGCCCACGGCAAGCTCAGTCATCCGGACGGGCGCATCGTCCGCACCTGGAAGACACGCCTGCCGAAGGACTATCTCAACCCAGCCAAGAGTTTCCAGGCCGGCGAGAAAGCCCTGACCAACGACGAGATGCCGTTCGAGTTCCTGATGAACGCTTTGCGTCTGACGGCAGGCGTGGAATCCCGCCTGTATCCCGAGCGCACCGGCCTGCCGCTGGAAAGTCTCGCCGAACACCGCCGCGAGGCCGAACAAAGCGGCCTGATGCAGGTCGAACCGTCACGTCTGGCGGCCACCGAGCGCGGACAACTGTTCCTCAACGACTTGCTGCAGAAATTTCTGAGCTGAGCCTGACGGCCGCCCCAAGGAAAACCGCATGGATTTGATACTCGATCTGCTCGCCACCGTGTCCCGCTGGAGCCGCAGCAACCTCTCGGAAATCGCCCTGGCCCTGGTGGGCTGCCTGCTGGTGCTGTTCGGCGCCGACTTCAAAGGCTGGGTCGAGCAACGCCTGGGCAGCATCGCCGGCGCCCTGCGCGTACCGTTGATGGCCCTGCTGTGCGTGATCGGCAGCGGCGCCGCACTGATCTATGCGACGCCGTGGGTGGTCAAGGGCCTGAGCCAGTTCAACAACTACAGCCTGGCACCGGTGTTGTTGGTGGTGCTCGTCCTTATCGGCGTCGTCGCTGACCGCCGCTGATCTTTCGCCACCCCCAAAACAACTGTAGGAGCTGCGGCACGCTGCGATCTTTTGATCTTCAAATCAAGATCAAAAGATCGCAGCGTGCCGCAGCTCCTACATTGGATATTGCGCGGGGCTCAGGACAGTTTTTCGAACTTCAGATCCCACACGCCATGCCCAAGACGTTCGCCGCGGCGTTCGAACTTGGTGATCGGGCGTTCGGCCGGGCGCGGTACGCATTTGCCGTCTTCGGCGAGGTTGCGGTAGCCCGGAGCGACGTTCATCACTTCCAGCATGTACTCGGCGTACGGTTCCCAGTCGGTGGCCATGTGCAGGATGCCGCCAACCTTCAGCTTGCTGCGCACCAGCTCGGCGAAGGACGCCTGAACGATGCGACGCTTGTGGTGACGGCTCTTGTGCCATGGATCCGGGAAGAACAGCATCAGGCGATCGAGGCTGTTGTCGGCGATGCAGCGGTTGAGCACTTCGATCGCGTCGCAATCGTAGACCCGCAGGTTGGTCAGGCCCTGAGTCAGCACACCGTTGAGCAGCGCGCCAACACCCGGACGGTGCACTTCAACACCGATGAAGTCCTGATCCGGTGCCGCCGCGGCCATTTCCAGCAGCGAGTGGCCCATGCCGAAACCGATCTCCAGCGAGCGCGGAGCCGAACGGCCGAACACTTGATCGTAATCCACCGGCGCGTCGGCCAGCGGCAGCACGTACAGCGGCGCGCCCTGATCCAGACCGCGTTGCTGGCCTTCGGTCATGCGCCCGGCGCGCATCACGAAGCTCTTGATGCGGCGGTGTTGGCGCTCGTCGCCCTCTTCCGTCTGGATAGGCGTGTCGTTCGATTCAGTCATCAATGGCTCTTACTTGATCAGACCATCCAGCGGCGAAGAGGCGCTGGCATAGAGTTTTTTCGGCATGCGGCCGGCGAGGTAGGCCAGACGGCCTGCGACGATCGCGTGTTGCATGGCTTGCGCCATCATCACCGGTTGCTGAGCATGGGCGATGGCCGAGTTCATCAGCACCGCGTCACAGCCCAGTTCCATGGCGATGGTGGCGTCGGAGGCGGTACCGACACCGGCATCCACCAGCACCGGAATCTTGGCTTCTTCGAGGATGATCTGCAGGTTGTACGGGTTGCAGATCCCCAGACCGGAACCGATCAGACCGGCCAGCGGCATGACCGCGATGCAGCCGATTTCCGCCAGTTGCCGGGCGATGATCGGGTCATCACTGGTGTAAACCATCACGTCGAAGCCTTCCTTGACCAGCGTTTCGGCGGCCTTGAGGGTTTCGATCACGTTGGGGAACAGGGTTTTCTGGTCGGCCAGCACTTCCAGCTTCACCAGGTTGTGACCATCGAGCAGCTCACGGGCCAGGCGGCAAGTGCGCACAGCCTCGATAGCGTCGTAGCAACCGGCGGTGTTCGGCAGGAAGGTGTAGCGATCCGGCGACAGCACTTCGAGCAGGTTCGGCTCGCCTTCGATCTGTCCGAGGTTGGTACGGCGCACGGCGAAGGTGACGATCTCGGCACCCGAGGCTTCGATGGCCTGGCGGGTTTCTTCCATGTCACGGTACTTGCCGGTACCGACCAGCAAACGCGACTGGTAAGTACGACCGGCCAGGACGAAAGGCTTGTCGCTACGAACGATGCTCATGGGGAATCCTCTTTAGGGGTGAGGGTCTTGCAGAATTCTGTGCCCTTGTGGGCCGGGCGGCTAGCCGCCGCCGATGGCGTGCACCACCTCGACGTTATCGCCGTCGTTGAGAACGGTGTCGGCATGCTGGCTGCGCGGGACGATATCCAGATTGAGTTCGACTGCTACCCGGCGACCGGTCAGGTCCATACGGGCAATCAGGGCCGCAACGGTTTCACCGTCGGGCAGTTCAAGGGATTCGCCGTTCAACTGAATGCGCATGCGCCAGGCCGCCATCATTTTTAGGGGCTGGCATTCTAGCCCGATCACACGGGGTGACCCAAGCCATTCGTCTTGAAAGGCGCCGCCCCGTGAAATGGTCATCCCACTGTAGGAGCTGCCGCAGGCTGCGATCTCTTGATCTTTAAAAGCCAAATCAAAAGATCGCAGCCTGCGGCAGCTCCTACAGGGATCGGTCAGGTCAGTTGCAGGCGCCAGGCGGCGAGGCCCAGGCACAGCCAGCCGACCAGAAACGCCAGACCACCGAACGGGGTGATGATGCCGAGCTTGCTGATGCCGGTGGTGGTCAGCACATACAGGCTCCCGGAGAACAGCAGAATGCCGACAGTGAACGAAATACCCGCCCAGGTCACCAGCCGCCCCTGAATCTGCGTGGCGAGCAGCGCCACACCGAACAGCGCCAGGGTGTGCACCAGTTGATAGGTCACGCCAGTGTGGAAGATCGCCAGATACTCAGGCGTGAGGCGATTTTTCAGGCCATGGGCGGCGAATGCGCCGAGGGCGACACCGGTAAAACCAAAGAAAGCGGCCAGCATCAAAAAGCCACGCAGCATGTGGAACTCCAGTCAGACTCGTTCGGCAGGGTCTGTATAATGGCCCGCTCTATCGGTTCGGCCAAGCCATCTCTATGCTGCGTTCACTTTTGCGTCGTCTCACGAAGGCCCTGCTCTGGTTCGCGGGCGGCAGTGTATTGCTGGTGTTGCTGTTTCGCTTCGTGCCACCGCCGGGCACGGCGCTGATGGTCGAGCGCAAGGTCGAATCCTGGATCGACGGCGAGCCGATTGACCTGCAGCGCACCTGGAAACCGTGGGACGAAATCTCCGACGATCTCAAGGTCGCGGTCATGGCGGGCGAAGACCAGAAGTTTCCCGAGCACTGGGGCTTTGACTTCGGCGCGATCCAGGCGGCATTGGCCCACAACGAATTGGGCGGTTCGATTCGTGGCGCCAGCACCTTGAGTCAGCAAGTGTCGAAGAACCTGTTTCTGTGGTCGGGGCGCAGTTATCTGCGCAAAGGCCTGGAAGCCTGGTTTACCACACTGATCGAGGTGCTGTGGCCCAAGCAGCGGATTCTTGAGGTGTACCTGAACAGCGTCGAGTGGGATGACGGAGTGTTTGGTGCCGAAGCGGCGGCACGGCATCACTTTGGCGTGAGCGCCAAGTCGTTGTCCCGGCAGCAGGCGAGTTATCTGGCGGCGGTGCTGCCTAACCCGCGAGTTTGGAGTGCCAGCCATCCAACGGCCTATGTATCGCGCCGGGCCGGTTGGATTCGGCAGCAGATGAGCCAGTTGGGCGGGACCAGTTATTTGCTGGGGCTGGATGATTCGCGTCGGGCGCCTTGGGCTGAATAACGCTCAAGCCCCCTGTAGGAGTGAGCCTGCTCGCGATAGCGTCATGTCAGTCACAATAAATGTGGCGGAAGACCGCTATCGCGAGCAGGCTCACTCCTACAGGGATTTGTGTTGAAACAGAAATGAAAACGCCCCGATCATCACTGATCGGGGCGTTTTTGTTTGCCGAGGCGCCAGTTAGGCGGCGATCGACAACTTGAGCTTGTTCATCGCGCTCTTCTCGAGCTGACGGATCCGCTCGGCCGATACGTTGTACTTCTGCGCCAGGTCGTGCAGCGTGGCTTTTTCTTCTGCCAGCCAGCGCTGGTAGAGGATGTCGCGGCTACGTTCGTCCAGCACTTCCAGCGCTTCGTGCAGGTTGTGGTTGGAGTTGTCGCTCCAGTCGGCATCTTCCAGCTGACGCGCCGGGTCGTACCGGTGGTCTTCCAGGTAGTTGGCCGGCGACTGGAAAGCACTGTCGTCATCGGCCTCTGCAGCCGGATCGAAGGCCATGTCATGGCCAGTCAGGCGACTTTCCATCTCGCGCACTTCACGTGGTTCAACGCCGAGGCTTTCCGCCACACGGTGGACTTCCTCGTTGTTCAGCCACGCCAGACGTTTCTTCTGGCTGCGCAGGTTGAAGAACAGCTTGCGCTGGGCCTTGGTGGTCGCGACTTTCACAATGCGCCAGTTGCGCAGGATGAACTCGTGAATTTCCGCCTTGATCCAGTGCACGGCGAACGACACCAGACGCACACCCATTTCCGGGTTGAAGCGTTTTACCGCCTTCATCAGGCCGACGTTACCTTCCTGGATCAGGTCAGCCTGAGCCAGACCGTAGCCGGAATAGCTACGGGCAATGTGTACGACAAATCGCAGGTGGGCGAGCACCATCTGCCGAGCCGCCCCCAGATCCTGCTCATAGTAGAGACTCTCGGCCAGTTCACGCTCCTGCTCCGGCGTCAGCAATGGAATGCTGTTGACGGTGTGCACATAGGCTTCCAGGTTCGCACCCGGAACCAACGCGTACGCAGGTTGCAAAGAATTGGTCATGCGAAAAAACCTCCCACTTACATACTCGTGCCTCTCGGCACTGCGAAAAATTGACCGGGAATTCAAGTACAAGTTCCCAAAAAAACCGCAAGGTCAATCACGCGCAAAAAAGATTCTACTTCGGCGCCAGCTCCCTGAGATGACGTGCGACTGCAATCCATGCACCGATATAACCCAACAGCACCGCGCCAAGCAAGAGCGACAGACCGTCGGCAACTGGCACTCCGGCCAGCGCGAAATCACTGCCGTACAAGCCGGCCAGTCCAACCACCGCGTCGTTCAGCCAGTTCAGGCCGAACGCCAGCACACCCCAGGACAGAACCCCCGCACCGAACCCATACAACGCGCCCATATACAGAAAGGGACGACGCACATAGCTGTCGGTGCCGCCGACGAGTTTAATCACTTCTATCTCTGTGCGGCGGTTTTCAATATGAAGACGAATGGTATTGCCTATCACCAAAAGTAATGCAGAAACCAGCAGCACCGTCAGACCGAAGACAAAACGGTCACCGAGCTTGAGGATGGCGGCCAGACGCTCGACCCAGACTAGATCAAGTTGCGCCTGTTGTACCTTCGGCAGCTCGGAAAGTTTTTGTCTTAATGCTTCCAGAGTCGGCTTGTCGACCTCGTTCGGGGTCACCAGCACCACGCCCGGCAGCGGGTTCTCCGGCAGCTCGCGCAGGGCTTCGCCCAGACCGGACTGCTGCTGAAACTCTTCCAGCGCCTGATCACGGCCGACATATTCGGCATCAGCAACGCCGGGCATGCCTTTGATCTGCTCGCGCAACGATTCGCCCTGCGCGGGCGTGGCGTCCAGTTGCAGGTACAGCGAAATCTGCGCCGCACGCTGCCACGAACCGCCGAGACGCTCGACGTTGTTGATCAGCAGCGACAGGCCCATCGGCAGGCTCAGCGCCACGGCCATCACCATGCAGGTGAAGAAGCTGCCGATTGGCTGCTTGCCGAGGCGCCGCAGGCTGTCGAGCAGGCTGGCGCGGTGACTTTCGATCCACGAACGCAACAGCGTGGAAAAGTCCGGGCCGTCGTCATCGTCGTGTTTTTTCTTCTTTGGCGGTTGCGGGTCGGCGGCTTTCGGGGCCACGCGCTCGGATACCTTCGGACTGCGTGTCGCACTCATACGCCGGCCTCCCCGTCGCCGATCAGTCGGCCGCGTTGCAGGGTCAGCATACGGTGCCGCATACGCGCAATCAGGGCCAGGTCGTGACTGGCGATCAGCACGCTGGTGCCCAGCCGGTTGATGTCTTCGAACACGCCCATGATCTCGGCCGCCAGACGCGGGTCGAGGTTACCGGTCGGCTCGTCCGCCAGCAGCAGGGCCGGACGGTGGACGATGGCGCGGGCGATGCCGACGCGCTGTTGCTGACCGGTGGACAGGTCGCCGGGGTACAGATCGGTTTTATCCGACAGCGCCACGCGCTCCAGCGCCGAATCGACGCGCTTGGCGATCTCGGCCTTGGACAGGCCGAGAATCTGCAGCGGCAGCGCGACGTTGTTGAACACCGTGCGATCGAACAGCAACTGGTGATTCTGGAACACCACGCCGATCTGCCGACGCAGGAACGGAATCTGCGCATTGCTGATGGTGCTCAGATCCTGCCCGGCCAGCAGCAGTTTGCCGCTGGTCGGACGCTCCATCGCCAGCAACAGGCGCAACAGCGTGGACTTACCGGCACCGGAGTGGCCGGTGACAAACAGAAATTCGCCACGACGGACTCGAAAGCTCAGCTCATGCAAGCCGACGTGACCGTTCGGGTAGCGTTTACCGACCTGTTCGAAACGAATCATGAACGCTCCCGCTCGGCAAACAGTGCCTGGACAAAGGGTTCGGCTTCAAAGGTACGCAGGTCGTCGATGCCCTCACCGACGCCGATGTAGCGGATCGGCAGACCAAACTGCTTGGCCAGGGCGAAAATCACCCCGCCCTTGGCGGTGCCGTCGAGCTTGGTCAGCGCCAGGCCGGTCAGTTCGACGGTCTGGTTGAATTGCTTGGCCTGGTTGATGGCGTTCTGACCAGTACCGGCGTCGAGCACCAGCAGCACTTCGTGCGGCGCGTCGGCGTCGAGCTTGCCGATCACCCGGCGAACCTTCTTCAGTTCTTCCATCAGGTTGTCTTTGGTGTGCAGACGACCGGCGGTATCGGCGATCAGCACGTCGATGCCACGGGCCTTGGCGGCCTGCACGGCGTCGAAGATCACCGACGCGGAGTCGGCACCAGTGTGCTGGGCGATCACCGGGATCTTGTTGCGCTCGCCCCAGACCTGCAACTGCTCAACGGCAGCGGCGCGGAAGGTGTCGCCGGCGGCGAGCATGACTTTCTTGCCTTCCAGTTGCAGCTTCTTCGCCAGCTTGCCGATGGTGGTGGTCTTGCCGGCGCCGTTGACGCCGACCACCAGAATCACGAACGGTTTGTTCTGCGAGGTGATTTTCAGCGGTTGCTCGACCGGTTTGAGCATCGCCGCCAGCTCGGCCTGCAACGACTTGTACAGCGCGTCGGCGTCGGCCAGTTCCTTGCGGGCGACCTTCTGGGTCAGGCGCTGGATGATCTGCGTGGTGGCTTCGACACCGACGTCGGCGGTCAGCAGACGGGTTTCCAGCTCATCGAGCAAATCGTCATCAATGGTTTTACGGCCGAGAAACAGGCTGGCCATGCCCTCGCCGATGCTGGCGCTGGTTTTCGACAGGCCTTGCTTGAGGCGGGCGAAGAAGCCGACTTTGGTTTCTTCGCTGCGCGGGGCTTCCACTGGCGTTTCAGCAACCACTTCTACCGGCACCACCGGAGCAGCGACGACCGGTGCAGGTGCAGGTGCAGGTGCAGGTGCAGGTGCAGGCTCGGGCTGCTGCACGACCGGCGCAACAGGGGCGACGACCACCGGGGTCACTGGCTCGGGAACAACTGGCGCAGGCTCGACAACCGGCTCAACCACTGGCGCCGGAGCGACTTCAGGGACGAACGCGGCAGGCGCCGGAATCGGCGGTGTCACATGCGGCGCGGCCTCTTCGACCAAGGCCACCGGCTCCTCTGCCACTGGCAGGGTGAGCCATGGCTCGGCCGCCGGAGTCAGTGGCAGCTCGGCCGCCACCGGGGTTTCAGGTTCTGGCTCGGGCTCGACCGGTTGCAGCACCGGCTCGGCAATCGGCAGCACGATCGGCGCCGGCTCTTCTTCTATGGCAGGCGCTGGCGTCGGAGCCGGTTCAGGAATCGCGGGCGGCTGTTCGACGACGGGTTCCTGCGGTTTCTTACGCAGCCATCCGAACAGGCTTTTCTTCTCGCCAGCCGCAGCTGGGGTCTTCTTGTCGTCGTTGGAACCAAACATGGAGGACGGCTATCTCACGGTAGCGACGCGCCATAAGGGCGCCCCGGCAAATAAATATTCGATGCAGAACAGACTGTGTTTCATCCAGCTTGTTCACGCGCAACATTTTGTCGAGGCGCCAGCGGCACCCCAAAGATTCGTATTAACGAAGGACTAAACCGGCAAAATCGGCGAAAAAGCGAAGTCTAGTCGATAAACCGCAGCTTTCTGCCGCCAACCTATACAACCGCATCAGGCCTGAAAACCTGATAGGCGTGGTCGCCGGTAAAACGGATCAGTATCCTAGCACCCTCTCGCCCGCCGACGCTAAGACCAAGCGGGCAGCCCAACAGGTTAAAAAACGAATGAATGCTCTAGCCCGCCGCGCTGCAGGCCTGCTGCTCAGCACAGTCTGCCTGCCCCTTTCGGCCCTGGCGGCCGACCCGCAACCGACCCACGAATTCACCCTCGACAACGGCCTGAAGGTCGTCGTGCGCGAAGACCACCGCGCGCCAGTCGTGGTGTCGCAGGTCTGGTACAAGGTCGGCTCCAGCTACGAAACCCCGGGCCAGACCGGTCTGTCCCACGCGCTCGAGCACATGATGTTCAAGGGCAGCGAGAAAGTCGGCCCCGGCGAAGCCTCACTGATCCTGCGCGACCTGGGCGCCGAAGAGAACGCCTTCACCAGCGACGACTTCACCGCCTATTACCAGGTGCTGGCCCGCGACCGTCTGGGCGTGGCCTTCGAACTGGAAGCCGACCGCATGGCCAACCTGCGCCTGCCGGCTGACGAGTTCGCCAAGGAAATCGAAGTCATCAAGGAAGAGCGTCGCCTGCGCACTGACGATAAGCCGATGTCCAAGGCTTACGAGCGTTACAAGGCGATGGCTTACCCGGCCAGCGGCTACCACACGCCGACCATCGGCTGGATGGCTGACCTGGACCGGATGAAAGTCGAAGAGCTGCGTCACTGGTATCAGTCCTGGTATGTGCCGAATAACGCCACGCTGGTGGTGGTCGGCGACGTCACCCCGGACGAAGTGAAGACCCTCGCCCAGCGCTACTTCGGGCCGATTGCCAAACGCGACGTGCCACCGGCGAAGAAACCGCTGGAGCTGGCCGAGCCGGGTGAGCGCCAGATCACCCTGCACGTGCAGACCCAGCTGCCCAGCCTGATGCTCGGTTTCAACGTGCCCAGCATCGCCACTGCTGAAGACAAGCGCTCGGTCAACGCCCTGCGCCTGATCTCGGCGTTGCTCGACGGCGGCTACAGCGGGCGTATCCCGACGCAACTGGAACGCGGCGAAGAGCTGGTCTCGGGCGGTTCGTCGAGCTACGACGCTTACACCCGGGGCGACAGCCTGTTCACCCTGTCGGCGACGCCGAACACCCAGAAGAAAAAGACCATGGCGCAAGCCGAGGCCGGTCTGTGGAAACTGCTGGAACAGTTGAAAACCACCGCACCGTCCGCCGAAGAACTGGCGCGCGTGCGGGCACAAGTGATCGCCGGCCTGGTGTTCGAACGTGATTCGATCACCAGCCAGGCCACCGCCATCGGCCAACTGGAAACGGTCGGGCTGTCGTGGAAGTTGATGGACACCGAACTCGCCGATCTGGAAAGCGTCACCCCGCAAGACATCCAGAACGCCGCCAAGCTGTATTTCACCCGCGAACGTCTCAGCGTCGCCCATGTCCTGCCACTGGAGACGACTCATGAGTGAGCGCAAATCCCCACGCCTGTTGCTCGGCCTGATCGCCGTGGCGGTCATCGGCTCCGCCGCGTTCTACCTGATGCCCGGTGTCAAAACCGACGCCAGCGAAGCGCTGGATAACGCCAAGACCAGCCAGAAACTGCAATCGCTGGCCGAACTCGACGGCAAGGCCCCGGCCAGCCGCAAGCTCGACGTGCAGACCTGGAACACTGCCGAAGGCGCCAAGGTGCTGTTCGTCGAAGCCCATGAGCTGCCGATGTTCGACATGCGTCTGATCTTCGCCGCCGGCAGCAGCCAGGACGGCAATGCACCGGGTCTGGCAGTCCTGACCAACGCCATGCTCAACGAAGGCGTGGCCGGCAAGGACGTCGGCGCCATCGCCCAAGGCTTCGAAGGCCTCGGTGCAGATTTCGGCAACGGTGCCTACAAGGACATGGCGCTGGCTTCGCTGCGCAGCCTGAGTGCCGCCGAGCAACGTGAGCCGGCGCTGAAGCTGTTCTCCGAAGTGGTGGGCAAACCGACCTTCCCGGCCGATTCCTTTGCGCGCATCAAGAACCAGATGCTCGCCGGTTTCGAATACCAGAAACAGAACCCCGGCAAACTCGCCAGCCTCGAGCTGATGAAGCGTTTGTACGGCGACCACCCGTATGCGCATTCCAGCGACGGCAACCCGCAGAGCGTGCCGAAGATCACACTGGCGCAACTACGTGAATTCCACGCCAAGGCCTACGCCGCGGGCAACGTGGTGATCGCGCTGGTCGGTGACTTGTCTCGCGCCGAAGCCGAGGCGATTGCCAATCAGGTCTCCGGCGCCCTGCCTAAAGGCCCGGCGCTGGCGAAGATCGCCCAGCCGCAGGAACCGAAGGCCAGCGTCAATCACATCGAGTTCCCGTCGAAGCAGACCAACCTGTTGCTCGCGCAACTGGGCATCGACCGTGACGACCCGGATTACGCGGCGCTGTCGATGGGCAACCAGATCCTCGGTGGCGGCGGTTTCGGCACGCGTCTGATGAGCGAAGTGCGCGAAAAGCGCGGCCTGACCTACGGGGTGTATTCGGGGTTCAGCCCGATGCAGGCCCGCGGCCCGTTCATGATCAACCTGCAGACCCGCGCGGAAATGAGCGAAGGCACCCTGAAACTGGTGCAGGACGTGCTCGCCGATTATCTGAAGACCGGCCCGACCCAGAAAGAACTCGACGACGCCAAACGCGAGCTGGCCGGCAGCTTCCCGCTGTCCACCGCGAGCAACGCCGATATCGTCGGTCAACTGGGCGCCATGGGCTTCTATAATCTGCCGCTGAGCTATCTGGATGACTTCATGCGTCAGTCCCAGAGCCTGACTGTCGAGCAGGTCAAAGACGCGATGAACAAACACCTGAGCACGGACAAACTGGTCATCGTCAGCGCTGGCCCGACCGTGCCGCAAAAGCCGTTACCGGCCCCATCTGATAAACCTGCCGAGCAACCGCTCGGGGTTCCGGAGCATTAATGGCTACTCGTCCTAAAAAACCTGCGCAGAACGTTCACAACGGTGTGAACCAGTTGCGCATCATCGGCGGCGAATGGCGCAGCCGCAAACTGAGCTTCCCCGATGCACCGGGCCTGCGCCCGACGCCGGATCGCGTGCGCGAAACCCTGTTCAACTGGCTCGCGCCGTATGTGGCCGGGGCCAAGGTGCTGGACCCGTTCGCCGGCAGTGGCGCGCTGTTTCTCGAGGCACTGTCGCGTGGCGCGGCCATGGGTCAGGCGCTGGATGCCAGCCACGTTGCGGTGTCGAGCCTGAAAGAACACCTGGGTACCCTGCGCTGCACCAATGGTCAGGTGCAGACCGCTGACGCGCTGCGCTATCTGGAAACCCAGGTCGCCACGCCGTACGACCTGGTGTTCCTCGATCCGCCGTTCAACCAGAACCTGTTGCCGGCCGTTTGCACGCTGCTGGAAGAGCGCCAATGGCTCGCGCCGGATTCGTGGATCTACACTGAAAGCGAGACCGCGCCCTCGACGCTGGGCCTGCCGGGCAACTGGCGCCTGCACCGCGAACAGAAATCCGGGCGGGTGTACTACGCGTTGTGGCAACGTATGGCCGTTAACTGAACGTATTGAACAACCCTGTGGCGAGGGAGCTTGCTCCCGCTGGGTCGCGTAGCGGCCCCTGTTTCAAAAGTGAGGCCTGCTGCGCAGTCAAGCGGGAGCAAGCTCCCTCGCCACAAAAGCGTATGTACTCTGCCCACAAAGCTGCATCGAGAACCATCGTGCCCGCTTCATCAGAACGCTTCACCCCCGCCTTCGGCCTCGGCAATCCGCACCTGCAAACCTTGTGGGGGCCACTGTGGCGCAAAACCGTCCACCTTGATCGCGAGCGCGAACGCCTGTGGCTGGACGACGGGGATTTCCTCGACCTCGACTGGCACGGCCCGCACAGCGCCGAGGCGCCGCTAGTGCTGGTATTGCACGGGCTGACCGGTTCTTCCAATTCGCCCTACGTCGCCGGAATTCAGGCAGCACTCGCCGCGCAAGGCTGGGCCAGTGTCGCGCTGAACTGGCGCGGCTGCTCCGGCGAACCCAATCTGTTGCCGCGCAGTTACCACTCCGGCGCCAGCGAAGACCTCGCCGAAGCCATCAGACACCTGCGCGCCAAGCGGCCACTGGCGCCGCTGTATGCGGTGGGCTATTCCCTGGGCGGCAATGTGTTGCTCAAGCATCTGGGCGAGACCGGCAGCGAAAGCGGCGTGCTCGGGGCCGTGGTGGTGTCGGTGCCGTTTCGCCTTGATCAGTGTGCCGATCGGATCGGCCAGGGTTTCTCCAAGGTCTATCAGGCGCACTTCATGCGCGAGATGGTCGCCTACATCAAGAACAAGCAACGCCAGTTCCAGCACGACGGACGAGAGGATGGCCTGGCGGCTCTGGCGGCGCTCGGTTCGCTGGAGAATATGCGCACTTTCTGGGACTTCGATGGCCGGATCACCGCGCCGCTGCACGGTTTTACCGATGCCGAGGATTACTATCGGCGGGCGTCGAGTCGCTATTTTCTCGGCGAGATTCGTACCCCGACCCTGATCATTCAGGCAGCGGACGATCCGTTCGTGTTTCCCCACAGCCTGCCGACCGCCGAGGAACTGTCCACCAGCACCCAGTTCGAGTTGCAGGCCAAGGGTGGGCATGTCGGGTTTGTCGATGGCACATTCCGCCAACCCGGTTACTACCTGGAACGGCGCATCCCGCAATGGCTGGCCCGTGTGACGTCATGAGCGATCAGGGCGAGTCGATCCGCTTCTGGCAAACCGCGCCGCTGGCCGGGGTCGAGTTGCTGTCGGCGCGCTACATCGAGCATCGCTTCGCCCCACACGTTCACGACGGTTATGTGATCGGCATGATCATGGCCGGCGCGCAGCGTTATCGCTATCGCGGCGCCGAACACCTGGCCGGCAGCGGCACCCTGGTGCTGATCAACCCGGACGAATTGCACACCGGCCACAAGGGCACCGAAGACGGCTGGCTGTACCGGGCGTTTTATCCCGATACCGGACAGATCGTTTCCCTGCTCGAAGAACTGGAACTGCCTACCGCACCGATGCCGGCGTTTGGCGCGACGCTGTACCGCGACCCGGATCTGGTCAACGGTTTCTGTCAGTTGCATCGTTTGCTGGAAAGCCCGGCCACCGCCCTGCAACAGCAGACGATGTGGCGCGAAATGATGCTGCTGCTGTTGCAGCGCCATGCGGCGGTGCAGATCAATGGCAAACCGGGCAAGGAGCACCGCGCGGTGGTGATGGCCAGGGAGCTGCTGCACGCGCAACTCGCGGCGCCGCCATCGCTGGAAGAACTTGCGGCCGCGGTGAATCTGTCGCCCTTCCACTTCGCCCGGGTATTCCGCCGCGCCACCGGCATGCCGCCGCACACCTGGCTGATGCAGCAACGCATCGCCACCGCCCGGGGTTTATTGCAGGGTGGTTGTCTGCCGGTGGAAGTCGCCATGCAGTTGGGCTTTGCCGATCAGAGTCATCTGAGCCGGCAGTTCAAGCAGGTTTACGGGGTTGGGCCAGCGGCGTACCGCAGTGCCCGACGACCCCCTTCAAACACCGAATAACCCTTGTAGGAGTGAGCCTGCTCGCGATGGCGGCTGATCAGGCAACATTGATGTCGACAGACACAACGCTAACGCGAGCAGGCTCACTCCTACAGTCGGGATTACTCGCCCGTGGCTATGCCCCGGGAAGGCTCGTTGATCCACTCACTCCACGACCCGGCATACAGCGAACCCAGCGGATACCCCGCCAGGCACAACGCAAACAGGTTGTGACACGCCGTCACCCCGGAGCCGCAATAAGCCACCAGTTCCGTTGGCGAACGATCACCTAGTTTCGCGGCAAAGCGCTGCTTGAGCTGCTCCGCCGGCAGGAAGCGTCCGTCGCTGTCGAGGTTTTCGGTAAACGCTGCGCATTGTGCACCGGGAATGTGCCCGCCGATCGGATCGATCGGCTCGACCTCACCCTTGAAGCGCGGCAAGGCCCGGGCGTCGAGCAACGTCAGCGACGGCTGAGCAAGGCGCTTGTGCAATTGTTCGGCGCTCAGCAGCAGTTTCATGTCCGGCTGACCACTGAAATTGCCCCGGCTGACCGACGGTGCATCCAGGCTCAGCGGCAGACCCGCCGCGTGCCAGGCCTTGAGCCCACCGTCGAGAATGAACACGCCATCGCGCTTGCCCAGCCACGCCAGCAGCCACCAGGCCCGGGCCGCATAGGCACCGGGGCCGTCGTCGTACAAAACCACATCGCTGTCGGCATTGATGCCCCAGGCCTGCAGACGCTCGATCAACGCCGCCGGCTCAGGCAGCGGGTGACGTCCGGTGACGCCTTTGATCACCTTGCCGCTGAGATCGCGCTCAAGGTCGGCGAAGCTGGAACCGGCGATGTGTCCTTCGGCATAGCTGCGCTGCCCGTAGTCCGGGTCTTCGAGGGCAAAACGACAATCGAGAATCACCAGCCCCGGCTGCTCCTTGCGGGCATCCAGTGCATTCGGGCTGAGCAGTTGCGCAATCGGCATAACGGACTCCTGTGAGCGACTTCGAAATGGTTTACCGCCCTTCCTCGAGGGCCTGGGCCAGCGGCACGTAGAACTCGTCGAACAAGGCATTCACCTCTTCGCGGGCCTGATCGGTGACGAATCCGGCTTCCAGCACCAGCACCTGATACACGCCACGCTTGATGGCCTGTTCGCTGAGGTGGTTGGAGTTTTCCCGGGTGGTGCACAGAAAACGCACCCACGAGGTGAGGATGATCCAGGCATTGATCGTCAGGGATTCGATCTGCACCCGGTCCATCTTGAGGATGCCGGCGGCGACGAAGCCCTCGTAGATCGCCATGCCCTGGATCACGCAGCGCTGGGAGAAACGCCGGTAGCGCGCGGCCAGGTCCGGGTCGCTGTCGAGCAGGTGCTCGAGATCGCGATGCAGAAAGCGGTAGCCCCACATCGCCGACAGCAACTCCTTGAGGTAATAGCGCTTGTCTTCGACCGTGGCGGCGCGCCCCTGCGGCGGGCGCAGAAAGCTGTCCACAAGGCTCTCGTACTCACTGAACAGCACGGCGATGATCGCCTGCTTGTTGGGGAAGTGGTAGTACAGGTTGCCCGGAGAAATCTCCATGTGCGCGGCAATGTGATTGGTGCTGATGCTGCGCTCGCCCTGCTGATTGAACAGTTCGAGGCTGTTCTGCACGATGCGCTCGCTGGTTTTTATTCGTGGGGCCATGGCTTGAGCTTTAATTCAGAGTGCGGTGAGGGGCATCTTACGACCTAAGCGGAACTTGATAAAACAAAGCTGTGTCGGGAAGTCATTTGACTTTCTAGAGCATAGACTCTAGAAAGTCATCACTACAATAAATCCGGAGCCGACGATGACTGCCGACATTGCTTATCTGCAAACGCTGCAACAGCCCCTGGAAGAGCTGGATCGACGGTTCGCAGCACAACGCGCCGCCTATGCCGCCAACCCGATGCCAGCGGCAGAACAACGCCAACAGTGGCTCAAGGCGTTGCGTGAGTTGCTCAGCAACGAGCGGCAGGCGCTGGTCGATGCCATCAGCGCGGATTTCAGTCATCGCAGCGCTGATGAAACCCTGCTTGCCGAGCTGATGCCCAGTCTGCACGGCATCCATTACGCCAGCCGCCACCTCAAGGGCTGGATGAAGTCGTCGCGACGCAAAGTCGGCATGGCCTTTCAGCCAGCGTCGGCGAAAGTCGTGTACCAGCCGCTTGGCGTGGTCGGCATCATCGTCCCGTGGAACTACCCGTTGTATCTGGCCATCGGCCCACTGGTCGGCGCACTCGCGGCGGGCAACCGGGTGATGCTCAAGCTCAGCGAATCGACACCCGCCACCGGCCAGTTGCTCAAGACTCTGCTGGGGCGGATTTTCCCCGAAGACCTGGTCTGCGTGGTGCTCGGCGAGGCCGACATCGGCGTGGCGTTTTCCCGTCTGCGCTTTGATCACCTGCTGTTCACCGGCGCCACCAGCATCGGCAAACACGTGATGCGCGCCGCAGCGGAAAACCTGACCCCGGTGACCCTCGAACTGGGCGGCAAGTCCCCGGCCATCGTTTCCCGCGACGTGCCGCTCAAGGACGCCGCCGAACGCATCGCCTTCGGCAAGACCCTGAATGCCGGGCAGACCTGCGTTGCCCCCGATTACGTGCTGGTGCCGCAAGACCGCGTCGGTGCGTTCGTCGAAGCCTATCGCCAGGTAGTGAACAATTTCTATCCAACCCTCGCCGACAACCCGGACTACACCGCGATCATCAACGAGCGCCAACTGGCCCGGCTCAATGGTTATATCAGCGACGCCACGAGCAAGGGCGCGCTGCTGATCCCGCTGTTCGAACAGGGCCAGGGCCGGCGCATGCCGCACAGCCTGCTGCTCAACGTCACTGACGAGATGACCGTGATGCAGGACGAAATCTTCGGCCCGTTGCTGCCGATCGTGCCGTATCAGGATCTCGATCAGGCGTTTGCCTACATCAATCAACGCCCGCGACCTCTGGCGCTTTACTACTTTGGCTACGACAAGCGCGAGCAAAACCGCGTGTTGCACGAAACCCACTCCGGCGGCGTGTGCCTGAACGACACCCTGCTGCATGTGGCGCAGGACGACATGCCGTTCGGCGGCATCGGCCCGTCGGGCATGGGCCACTATCACGGCCACGAAGGTTTCCTGACTTTCAGCAAGGCCAAGGGCGTGCTGATCAAACAGCGCTTCAATGCCGCGAAGCTGATCTACCCGCCTTACGGCAAATCGATCCAGAAACTGATCCAGAAGCTGTTCATCCGCTAATCGTCGTCACCGCCGGGTAATAACAACAATGCACCCAAGCCTGACCGAAACACCTGCCCTGTCACGCCGTGGCCTGCTGAAATTCAGCCTCGGCGCCACAGCATTTCTCGCCACCGCCGGCCTCGGCGCCAGCCTCAGTGGTTGTTCATCGAGTGTCGCGGCCAATGGCTTCGTCACCCTGCGCGACGGCGACCTGCTGTTTCTGCGCGCACTGATTCCGGTGATGCTCGAAGGCGCCGTGGCGAGCGAAAAAATGCCCGGCGCCGTCGATGGCACCCTCAAGTCGCTGGATTACAGCCTCGATCACCTGTCGCCAGAGATGCTCAAACTCACCCGGCAATTGTTCGATGTGCTCGGCATGGCGGTCACCCGCGGGCCGCTCACGGGCATTTGGGGCAGTTGGGAAAACGCCAGCCCCGAGGCGATGCGCAACTTCCTCGAGCGCTGGCAGAACAGTTCATTGAGCCTGCTGCGCATGGGCCACAGCTCATTGCAGCAAATGGTGATGATGGCCTGGTACACCCGCGCCGAGTCCTGGGCGCATTGCGGCTATCCCGGCCCGCCCACGGTCTGAAATCGAGTCGCGCCGTTCGCGAGCAAGCTCGCTCCCACAAGGGAATGCATTTCAATGTGGGAGCGAGCTTGCTCGCGAAAGGACCCGCAAGAACAACAAGAACAAGAGAACCTGATCAATGCCCGTACCCGACCCGTTCCGCGAAGGCCTTGCCCGTGGCTGGAAAACCTACAACGGCGCACAACTGAGCGATGACCTGACGCTGCAAGCCGACGTGGCAATCATCGGCAGCGGTGCCGGTGGCGGCACCACCGCAGAAATCCTCAGCGCCGCCGGCTACAAGGTGCTGCTGATCGAGGAAGGCCCGCTCAAGACCAGCTCCGACTTCAAGATGCTCGAAGACCAGGCCTACAGCAGCCTCTATCAGGAAGGCATCGGCCGCATGAGCAAGGACGGCGCGATCACCATCCTCCAGGGCCGCGCCGTGGGCGGCACCACGCTGATCAACTGGACATCGAGCTTCCGCACACCCGAGCCGACCCTCGAACACTGGGCGAAAGAGCACAACGTCAAAGGCCACAGCCCTGCCGAGATGGCGCCATGGTTCGAAAAAATGGAGCAGCGTCTGGGCGTCGCGCCGTGGATGGTTCCGCCCAATGCCAACAACGACGTAATCCGCAAAGGCTGTGAACAACTCGGCTACAGCTGGCACGTGATCCCGCGCAACGTGCGCGGCTGCTGGAACCTCGGTTACTGCGGCATGGGCTGCCCGACCAACGCCAAGCAGTCGATGATGGTCACGACCATCCCGGCGACCCTGGAAAAGGGCGGCGAGTTGCTGTACTTGGCCCGCGCGGAAAAACTGCTGATCAGCGGCGACAAGATCACCGGCCTGCAATGCGTGGCGATGGACGAACGTTGCGTCGCGCCGACCGGACGCAAAATCACGATCAAGGCGCGGCATTACGTGCTGGCCGGTGGTGGCATCAACAGTCCTGCCCTGTTGCTGCGCTCGGATGCACCGGATCCGAACCAGCGCCTGGGCAAGCGTACCTTCCTGCATCTGGTGAACATGTCCGCCGGGCGTTTCGACGAAGTGATCAACCCGTTCTACGGCGCGCCGCAGTCGATCTATTCGGATTATTTCCAGTGGAAGGACGGCACCAGCGGCCCAATGGGCTACAAACTCGAAGTGCCGCCGCTGCACCCGGCGCTGGCGGCAACGCTCCTGGGTGGATTCGGCCAGCAGAACGCCGAACACATGGCTGACCTGCCGCACACCCACGCGATGCTGGCGCTGCTGCGCGACGGTTTTCATCCGGACAGCCCCGGTGGCAATGTCGAGTTGCGCGGCGATGGCTCGCCGGTGCTCGACTACCAGGTCTCGCCTTACGCCTGGGAAGGCCTGCGCCGCGCCTTTCACAGCATGGCCGAGATCCAGTTTGCCGGCGGCGCCAAAGCCGTGATGCCGATGCACGCCGATGCGCGCTACGTGAAAACCCTGGCCGAAGCCCGCACGCTGATCAACGGTCTGAGCCTTGAGCTGTATCGCACGCGCCTGGGCAGTGCTCACGTGATGGGCGGTTGTGCGATGGGCGAAGACCCGAAAAGCGCGGTCACCGACAGCCTCGGTCGGCATCATCAACTGAGCAATCTGTCGATTCACGATGGCTCGCTGTTCCCCACCAGCATTGGCGCCAACCCGCAATTGTCGGTGTATGGCCTGACAGCGCAATTGGCGACATCTCTCGCCGATCGACTGAGAAATCCGTGAAAAAACCGGTTTATCGCGGCGTCTATAGTGCTTTCTTACCCAACAGGCGACTTGGCCGACCGGGACGGCTGCGATACCATCCGACTCCCCAACGGACTCCCGCCAGGACGACGCGATGAACCGAGTGTTGTACCCAGGTACCTTCGACCCTATTACCAAGGGCCATGGCGATCTGGTCGAACGCGCCTCGCGCCTGTTCGATCACGTGATCATTGCGGTCGCCGCCAGCCCGAAGAAAAACCCGCTGTTCCCGCTGGAACAACGGGTTGAACTGGCTCGCGAGGTCACCAAACACCTGCCGAACGTGGAAGTGGTCGGCTTCTCGACGCTGCTGGCGCATTTCGCCAAGGAGCAGAACGCCAACGTGTTCCTGCGTGGCCTGCGTGCGGTGTCGGACTTCGAATACGAATTCCAGCTGGCCAACATGAACCGCCAACTGGCCCCGGATGTGGAGAGCCTGTTTCTCACCCCGTCCGAGCGTTATTCGTTCATTTCCTCGACACTGGTGCGGGAAATCGCCGCGCTGGGCGGCGATATCAGCAAGTTCGTGCACCCGGCTGTGGCCGATGCCCTGACCCTGCGCTTCAAGAAGTAATGACCGTTCAAACGGCGCCCGCGTGCACTGCGGGCGCCAATGCGGCACAATTGCGCGCATTGATTTATAGCGCCCGGGCCTGCCGCCCCGGCTGGAGTTAGCATGTCCCTGATCATCACCGACGATTGCATCAACTGCGACGTCTGCGAACCCGAGTGCCCGAACGCCGCCATTTCCCAAGGCGAAGAGATCTACGTGATCGACCCGAACCTGTGCACCCAGTGCGTCGGCCACTACGACGAACCGCAGTGCCAGCAGGTCTGCCCGGTGGATTGCATTCCACTGGACGAGGCGCATCCAGAGACTGAAGAACAGTTGATGGAGAAGTACCGCAAGATCACCGGCAAGGCCTGAGTTCTTCAGCGCCTGTTCCGACGCCATCGCGGGCAAGCCCGCTCCCACAGGGTTGTGTGGTGATACACAAATCGTGTGAACACCGAAATCCTTGTGGGAGCGGGCTTGCCCGCGATGAGGCCATCAATAACACCACTGATCTCGGATCAGCTCACTCACGCTGCTCAAACCCCTCCCCCGTACACCCCAGACACCGCACAAACGCCGCTTTCGCTGGATCCACCACCAACGCCTGCCCCGCATCGCCGACCCCGCCACCCAGCGCGGTGAACGGCAATGACACCACAAACACCCCCGCACCCAGCACCGTTGCCACCACCAATAAAGGTCGGGCAATCAGCAAATCGCCGATCATGGCGTAGGCGGGAGGGTTCTGGATGGTGTAGCGCGGATCACCGCTGCCGTGCTCCGCGGCCTGAACGGCCAGGCTGGAACACAGCAACATTGTGACAAACAGGACTTGCAAGGACTTCATGGCACGATCCTTCGGGCTGAACAGTGAGACCACTCACTATAGACCGTAGGACTTTTTCAGATTTTTGCCTCAGGTCTGGCAGCGCGGACAGAACACACTGGCCCGTTGCCCCAGCTTCACTTCCCGCAGACCGTTGCCGCAGACTTTGCAGTGCTCGCCGCCACGGCCATAAACGAACAGCTCCTGCTGGAAGTACCCCGGCTGCCCGTCGCCACCAATGAAATCCCGCAACGTGGTGCCGCCGCGCTCGATGGCTGCAGCGAGAATCCGTTTGATCTCGATCGCCAGCTTCAGATACCGCGCCCGGGAGATGCTCTTGGCCTCACGGCGTGGATCGATGCCCGCGGCGAACAACGCTTCGGTCGCGTAAATGTTGCCGACACCCACCACCACCGCGTTGTCCATGATGAACGGCTTGACCGCCATCGAACGCCCACGCGACAGCTGGAACAGCCGCTCGCCGTCGAACAGATCGGTCAACGGCTCCGGCCCGAGGCGAATCAGCAACTCGTGATTGAGCGGATCGTTGCTCCACAGCATCGCGCCGAAACGGCGCGGATCGGTGTAGCGCAACGCCAGACCGGATTCCAGCTCGATATCGACGTGCTCATGCTTGAGCGCCGGCAACCCGACTTCGACCAGCCGCAAGTTGCCCGACATGCCCAGATGGCTGATCAAAGTGCCGACTTCGGCATTGATCAACAGGTACTTGGCGCGCCGCTCGACCAGCACGATGCGCTGCCCGGACAGGCGCACATCGAGGTCTTCGGGGATCGGCCAGCGCAGCCGGCGATCCCGCACGATCACCCGGCTGACGCGCTGGCCTTCCAGGTGCGGAGCAATGCCCCGGCGGGTGGTTTCGACTTCCGGCAATTCAGGCATGGCGTTCTCGAATCAATGCGCGCCGAGGTCGCGGATCGTCTGTTTGAGGGTTTCGAAATCGTAGTCCGACAGACCGACGTAATCGAGAATAAGCGGGCCGATGCTGTTCCACTCGTGGTCTTCGGTCTGATTGCCCAATACCCGGTAAGACGCACAGATGTGCTCGGCCATCTTCAGGATCGCCAGCAGATTTTTCATCTGGCTGTTGCGCGAGGACTCGTCGCTGAAGATCGCCAGCGCATTGTGGTGATTGGCGATCGCCGTGCTGACGTGTTCCGGCAGGCGCCACGACTTGGCGGTGTAGTAGCCGACCACGGCGTGATTGGTATTGAACTCGGCGTTCTCGGTGTCCACCACCCGGCATTCGGTGCCGGCGTTGGCGTAAGCCTTTTCCAGTACCGACATGTAATTGGGGAAGCGCTGCAGCATCAATGGCACGCCGCAGTCGTGGAACAGACCCAAGGCGTAGGCTTCATCGCCAGCCTGGGTGCCGATGCGCTTGGCCAGGGTCAGACAGGTCATCGCCACGTCCTGGGCGGTGTCCCAGAAACGGTTGAGGGTGACGATGGTGTCGTCGTTCATCTCGCCCTTGATCGACTGCGCGTTGATCAGGTTGATGATCGAGCGGCTGCCCAGCAGGTTCACCGCGCGCTGGATCGAAGTGATCTTGTTGCTCAGGCCGTAATACGGCGAGTTGACGATTTTCAGCAGAGAACCGGACAGGCCGGGATCCTGGGCGATCAGCTTGGCGATCACCTCCAGGTCCGGGTCGGGCATGTACTGCTCCATCTGCAGATCCACCATGATCTGCGGCTGCGCGGGCACGCTGATGCCCTGCAGGGATTGTTGAATCTGTTCGGTGGTCAGCTCTTGGGACATAAGTACACACTCTGGGACAGGCGGCGATTCTAACCTCTAAAAACCGCACGACGACACACCAGTGGGCAATTGTCAGGAACTTTCATTCACGCTCAGGCTTCGGACTTTGTAAGGCCGACCGGACAATCAAGCACCGGCTCGGCGGTAATTTCCCGCAGACTCAGGAGCTTATCGATGGCTACTTCCCTCACTGGCAAACGCGTCGCCATTTTAGTAACAGACGGTTTCGAGCAGGTCGAACTGACCGGGCCAAAACAAGCACTGGAGCAGGCCGGCGCTCAGGTCGACATCCTTTCGGCCGAGGCCGGCAAGGTCAAAGGCTGGAACCACGACAAGCCGGCGGATGACTTCAAGGTCGATCAGACCTTCCAAGGCGCCAGCAGCGAGCAGTACGACGCGATCGTCCTGCCGGGCGGCGTGCAGAACTCCGACACTATCCGCATCGATCAGGACGCCCAGCACCTGGTCAAGACCGGCGCCTCCGCCGGCAAACCGATCGCGGTGATCTGCCACGGCAGCTGGCTGCTGATTTCCGCCGGGCTGGTCAATGGCAAGACCATGACCAGTTTCAAGACACTCAAGGATGACCTGGTGAATGCCGGCGCCAACTGGGTCGATAAAGAAGTGGTCAAGGACGGCCACCTGATCAGCAGCCGCCAGCCGGACGATATTCCGGCGTTCAGCCGTGAGTTGATCGACGCGCTGTCGGCCTGACCCGCCTCTGTGGCGAGGGAGCTTGCTCCCGCTCGGCTGCGCAGCAGTCGCAAGCCCTGCCAACCGGTTCTTCCTGATGAATCGAGTGGCATGAATTGGGGCCGCTTCGCAGCCCGGCGGGAGCAAGCTCCCTCGCCACATGTCCAGCGCTGAACCTGCACACGCATCAACACGGTATACTCCCGCTCTTTTTTCCGGAGCGACGTCATGTCCCTGCCTAGCCTGCGCCTCAAAGCCAACGCCGACCGTCGCCTGCGCAACGGCCACTTGTGGGTCTACAGCAACGAAATCGATGTGGCCGCCACGCCACTGCACGGCTTCAAGGCCGGCGATCAGGCGATCCTCGAAGCCGCGGGCGGCAAGCCGCTGGGCATCGTCGCGATGAGCCCGAACAACCTGATCTGCGCGCGCCTGCTGTCGCGTGACATCAAACTGGCGCTGGACAAGTCGCTGCTGGTGCACCGCCTGAACGTGGCCCTGTCGCTGCGCGAGCGTCTGTTCGACAAGCCATTCTACCGCCTGGTCTATGGCGACTCCGACCTGCTGCCGGGTCTGGTGGTCGACCGTTTCGGCGACATCCTTGTGGTGCAGATCGCCTCGGCGACCATGGAAGCGCACAAGGATGACGTGATCGCCGCACTGACCCAAGTGCTCAAGCCAAGCGGCATTCTGTTCAAGAACGATTCCGCCGCCCGTGATGCCGAAGGCCTCAATCGCTACGTCGAAACCGTGTTCGGCCTGGTACCGGAGTGGGTGCCCCTGGAAGAGAACGGCGTGAAGTTCGAAGCGCCGGTCATTGGCGGCCAGAAAACCGGCTGGTTCTACGACCACCGCATGAACCGCGCCCGCCTCGCACCTTACGCCAAAGGCAAACGCGTCCTCGACCTCTATAGCTACATCGGTGGCTGGGGCGTGCAGGCTGCCGCGTTCGGCGCCAGCGAAGTGTTCTGCGTCGACGCATCGGGCTTCGCCCTCGACGGCGTCGAGCGTAACGCCGCGCTGAACGGCTTCGCCGACAAGATGACCTGCATCGAAGGCGACGTCTTCGAAGCGCTGAAGGAACTCAAGGCCAGCGAAGAACGTTTCGACGTGATCGTTGCCGACCCGCCAGCGTTCATCAAGCGCAAGAAAGACATGAAGAACGGCGAAGGTGCCTACCGTCGTCTGAACGAGCAAGCCATGCGCCTGCTGACCAAGGACGGCATTCTGGTGAGCGCTTCGTGCTCCATGCACCTGCCGGAGGACGATCTGCAAAACATCCTGCTGACCAGCGCCCGTCACCTGGACCGCAACATCCAGATGCTCGAGCGCGGCGGTCAGGGTCCGGATCACCCGGTACACCCGGCCATCGCCGAGACTCGCTACATCAAGAGCATCACCTGCCGCCTGCTGCCGAACAGCTGATCGGCCCATGAACGGGGAGCCTGCGGGCTCCCCGTTTGCCTAACGACGATGCAATGTCGTCGAATCCACTTCCTTTTCCTACAACAAACTTCCTACCTGTACGCAGGACATTTCCCTGCGCGTTAAATTTCAAGAGTTAAAACTTACAAGCCCGCCTTTGCAACACGCCCACTCCGACAAAATTAATAGAAATTTCCTACCCAAGTATCGCTTGCCAATAATTCATTACAACCTATTATTAAGTTGTCACCACGACGGTGACACTCACTCTCAATGAACAAGGAGTTCATACTTATGAAAGCAATTACTCTGGAAACCAACCAAATCGCAAACCTGGCCTTCCTGGTTGCGCCTAAAGCCCGCTAAGTGAGCCAGAACGCTGGGGAGTGCCGGCACCCCAGCGTTCTTTCGACCCTTTTCCAGAGTGATCAATACAACATGCACATCAATCCTTATTTATTCATATTGCCGCGCACACCCGGACAAATTGTCTGGAACTATAAAGATCATACCCAACATGAACTTGACCTGACTTATTCTTGTCGACTTGCACAACTTATCAACAACCCGGAACAGTTCGACAGACGCAACATAATAGACTCACAACTTCTGAACGCGGGCATATTAACCGTTGCAAAAATAGACAGTCCGCCATGGGGCTGGGATGAATTGTCGAAGATTTATCATATCGGCACCCAGAACATTCCCTGCGAACAGATACCCCAGAATATTCAAGAGTGGTCCAGGCAATACCTGAACCATTGCAGCGCTGTGCTGACCACACCGGCACCCGCGCAAGATCGCCCGATCCATCAAGACAAACCTCTGATCACCCTGCCCGCCTCTGCGGCCCTGACCGTCGCCAGCCTGGGCAATGTCCTGCGTCTGAGAAAAACCTGCCGCTCATTCACTGGCGCAGCGATCACCCTCAATGACGTCGGGACGCTGCTGTATCTCTCGCTGGGCTTTCTTCGCCATCGCGACAATGACCGCGACGAGAGCATCGCCGAAGGACTCGGCGCCCGTCGCAGCAGTCCTTCAGGTGGCGGGTTGAATGCCTGTGAAGGATTTCTTCTGGCGCGCAATATCGAGGGCCTGGAACCCGGCCTCTATGCCTATCACCCGGCAGAACACGCACTGAGCCGAGTCAACCCATTGCCCGAACCCGCGCTCGGTCATTTGCTGGCGGGTCAGCACTTCATCAACAATCTGCCGCTGGGTCTGTTCATCACCGCTCGTTTCGACAAGCTCTGGTGGAAGTATGAACACTCGCGCGCCTATCGCATGGCGTTCGTCGAGGCCGGTCACTTGTCGCAGACTTTTCAACTGGTGGCCACGGCGCTGGGCCTGGGAACGTGGCTGACCGGGGCCTTCGCCGATCGTCAAGTCGAAGCCCTGCTCAAACTCGAAGGCAGCGCTGAACAACCGTTGTTCTTTGTCGGCTGCGGTGCCAGTGACGGTCAGGCGATGTGTCAGGAAATGCGCGACCTGTTGCTGGAGACGCGTCCATGAGCGCGCCAACCGCGGATCAGCCCGAAGCGCCCGAGTCCTGGGCGCTTCGATTCACCCTCGGCGACTGGAACAACCACGCTTCGGTACGCACCAGCCGGCACGACTACCAGTTGCCGGCAGACCTGCCGTTGCAACTGCAAACGCGCTTCTGGTTTCCGCCGGCATTCCTGCCGTACCTGTCCCACCCGGCCATCGAAGCCGCAGGCAGCAGGGTCATGCATCGGCTCGCAGCCAGTCACCTGGTGCACTTTCTCGACTACACCACGCTGCTTGAGCACCGCATCGTCAACCGCGCCGTGGAAACCATCGTCCACGGCGAGTTACCCGCATACATTCCTTCACGGATGAAAACCGCCGCGCTGCAGCTCTATACCGACGAGGGTTATCACGCGCTGTTCTCCCATCGTCTGGCCGAACAGATCGCCGAACTGCATGGTTTCACCGGTCGTCCGCAGATACCGCTGCGCATTACCCGCCTGACCGGTCAGATCGCCCGAACGCCGGAAAGCAAACGCCCGCTGGCATGGTTTCTGCTCGGTTTCGTTTCGGAAACCATCATTGCCCGGGAGCTGCTGGATGTATGTCGGGAAACGCTGGTCAGCAGCGTGAATGACATGTTGCGCGACCATCTCGCTGATGAAGCGCGCCACAGCCGGTTTTTTTCCGAGGTCTTCCACTACCTCTGGTTGACCCTGAACAGCCGCCAGCGCGCCTTCGCGGCCAGAACCTTGCTGAAGACCCTGGCGACCTTCTTCGAAGTCGACGAGCAATGGCTGCACCAAAGCCTGCGCCGCGCCGGCATTGGCGAAGGCGCAATCAAGGAAATCCTCGACAGCCTGACCAACGAACAGGCCAGCCGCCAGCGTGCCCGATCCGGAGCCACGGCTACGCTTGCTGCACTCGAAAAAGCCGGATTCTTCGCGCTACCCAACAACCGCAAACTTTTCGCCAAGGCAGGACTGATCGATGCTTGAAGGAAGAACGGTGGTAACGATTCGACAACGACGCGGGGCGATCAGCCTGCTTTTGGCCATGGTGCTGCTGGGGGTGTTTCCGCTGGATGTACTGCTGCCGTCTTTCCCGGCGCTGGCCGAACACTTCGCCAGCACCCCGACCGACATTGCCCTGTCGATCAGCCTGTTCGCGGTGGGCATTGCCTTTGCCCAACTGCTGATCGGGCCGTTGTCCGACGTTATCGGGCGCAAGGGCTTGTTGCTCGCCGGCATGGCTGTCTCGATCCTCGGCGCCATCGGTTGTGTAATGACCAGTGACTACATGCTGTTCATGACCTTTCGCATCGTGCAGGCCATCGGTTGTGGCTGTTTCGTCCTGTCACAGGCGCTGGTGCAGGATCTGTTCGAGGGCGCCGAGCGTGATCGTCTGCGGATCCTGATGGTCACGGCATCCGGGATCTTCATCTCGATCTCGCCGCTGGCCGGCACCTTTCTGCAGGCGACCCTGGGCTGGCGTGGCAGTTTCTGGCTGTTCATCGCTCTGGCAGTGGTGGTGTTGCTCAAGGCCTGGCTGTTTCTGGACGGTGGTCGGCCCGCCGTCAAGGCTACACCGCTCAACTTTCTCCGCACCTATCGACGGGTGCTGGGGGATTTCGAGTTCGTCGGCTACTGGTTGATTTCGGCTTTCGCATTCGCCTGCCACTTCTCTTTCATCGTCATTTCGCCGCTGATCTTCATGGATCAATTGCAGCTCTCAGCCTACGACTTCTCGCTGATCCTGCTGATCTACGGTGCGGCCTATGTCACTGGCGGGATCGTCGCCACGCTGTTGAGCCGGCGAATCTCGCCCGGACAGCAAATTGTGGTCGGGCTGAGCCTGATCCTGCTGGCGGGGCTGGTGATGCTGTTCATGGCCAGGCACCTTGCGCTCTCGGCGGCCACGGTGCTGATTCCGATGTTGATCTGCACCGCCGGCACCACCATCGCACGCCCCGCAGCCACGTCGCGGGCCATGAGCCTGTTTCCCGAGAATGCCGGCACCTCGGCTTCGGCAGGCAGTACGATCGTTTTCATCTGTGGTGGCTTGATCAGCGCCTTGATCAGCCTGAGCCCAAGCAACCTGCAAGCCACCCTCGGCTACTGTTTTGTCCTGCTCAGCTGCATCGCGCTGGCGTTGAACAAGCGGATCAGCCATCGCGCCAGCATCATCGAGAACGGCGCCGTCACGCCCTCTGGCAGCGATTGAGCCTGCCGGTCGTCATGCCACACGCACCGTCGGCACTGGAACAATGCTTTGCGCCATTCCCTCCAGACGCCAGCGGTGTAGAATCGGCTGATTCATCGCCATTCATCCCCCGGCGGGTTTATGAGCTCAGGCTGAGGCAAGCGGCGATCCCGCAAAGTCATCGGCAACATCCAGGACACACGGCCATTTCTGAGTGTTCCAGACGTCAATAGAAGCTCACTCCCTTTTGATACCTGATTAGCCGCCCGGAGTGCTCCATGCCAGATTACCGCTCGAAAACATCCACCCACGGCCGCAACATGGCCGGCGCCCGCGCACTGTGGCGTGCCACCGGGATGAAAGATGACGACTTCAAGAAGCCGATCATCGCCATTGCCAACTCCTTCACCCAGTTCGTGCCGGGCCACGTGCACCTCAAGGACCTCGGTCAACTGGTTGCCCGGGAAATCGAACGTGCCGGTGGCGTCGCGAAAGAATTCAACACCATCGCCGTGGATGACGGCATCGCCATGGGTCACGACGGCATGCTGTATTCGCTGCCGAGCCGCGAGATCATCGCCGATTCCGTCGAATACATGGTCAACGCTCACTGCGCCGACGCCATCGTCTGCATCTCCAACTGCGACAAGATCACCCCGGGCATGCTGATGGCGGCCCTGCGCCTGAACATTCCGGTGATCTTCGTTTCCGGCGGCCCGATGGAAGCCGGCAAGACCAAACTCGCTTCCCACGGCCTCGACCTCGTCGACGCCATGGTGATCGCCGCCGACTCCAGCGCTTCTGACGAGAAGGTTGCCGAGTACGAGCGCAGCGCCTGCCCGACCTGCGGTTCATGCTCCGGCATGTTCACCGCCAACTCGATGAACTGCCTGACCGAAGCCCTCGGCCTCGCATTGCCGGGCAACGGTTCGACCCTGGCCACCCACAGTGACCGCGAACAGCTGTTCCTGCAGGCCGGCCGCACCATCGTCGAGCTGTGCAAGCGCTACTACGGCGAAAACGACGAATCCGTGCTGCCGCGCAACATCGCCAACTTCAAGGCGTTCGAGAACGCGATGATGCTCGACATCGCCATGGGCGGCTCGACCAATACCATCCTGCACCTGCTGGCTGCTGCCCAGGAAGCCGAGATCGATTTTGATCTGCGTGACATCGACCGTCTCTCGCGCAGCGTGCCGCAACTGTGCAAGGTCGCGCCGAACATCCAGAAGTACCACATGGAAGACGTGCACCGCGCTGGCGGCATCTTCAGCATCCTCGGTTCCCTGGCCCGTGGCGGCCTGCTGCACACCGACCTGCCGACCGTGCACAGCCGCAGCATGGAAGAAGCCATCGCCAAGTGGGACATCACCCAGACCACCGACGAAGCCGTGCATCACTTCTTCAAGGCCGGCCCGGCGGGCATCCCGACCCAGACTGCGTTCAGCCAGTCGACCCGCTGGGAAACCCTCGACGACGACCGTGAAAACGGCTGCATCCGCAGCTTCGAGCACGCCTATTCGAAAGAAGGTGGCCTGGCCGTGCTGTACGGCAACATCGCTCTCGACGGTTGCGTGGTGAAAACCGCCGGCGTCGACGAGTCGATCCACGTCTTCGAAGGCAACGCGAAGATCTTCGAAAGCCAGGACAGCGCGGTGCGCGGCATCCTCGCCGACGAAGTGAAGGAAGGCGACATCGTCATCATTCGCTACGAAGGCCCGAAAGGCGGCCCGGGCATGCAGGAAATGCTCTACCCGACCTCGTACCTGAAGTCCAAAGGTCTGGGCAAAGCCTGTGCGTTGCTCACTGACGGTCGTTTCTCTGGCGGTACTTCCGGCCTGTCGATCGGCCACGCTTCGCCAGAGGCTGCGGCCGGTGGCGCGATCGGTCTGGTGCAGGACGGCGACAAAGTGCTGATCGACATCCCGAACCGCTCGATCAACCTGTTGGTCAGCGATGAAGAACTGGCTGCGCGCCGGGTCGAGCAGGACAAGAAAGGCTGGAAACCGGTCGAGCAGCGTCCACGCAAAGTGACCACCGCCCTGAAGGCCTACGCCCTGCTGGCGACCAGCGCCGACAAGGGTGCGGTGCGTAACAAGGCGATGCTCGACGGGCTGTAAGCGTCGAATCGCCGAAACAAAAATGCCCCGCCAAGTGCGGGGCATTTTTTTGCCTGATGCTTGCAAACCCGATCCCCTGTAGGAGCTGCCGCAGGCTGCGATCTTTTGAAAAACCACCCCATGTAGGAGCTGCCGAAGGCTGCGATCTTTTGATCTTGTTTTTAAGGGCAAGATCAAAAGATCGCAGCCTTCGGCAGCTCCTACAAGGATTGTGGGGTTACTGGATTTCCTCGGGTTTAACGATCACCCAGTTCTTGTCCGCCGTCACCGGCAACCCTTCCTTGGCTTGCGCCGCTGCATGCTTGGCCATCATGCCGTTGAGCTGGGTCATGTATTTGTCCTTGCGGTTGACCCACAGGTGAATGCCACCCTTGGCTACATCCACATCGTGGAACAGCATGTAGCCGTCGCTGCTCGGCGTATCGCCACCGACCAACACCGGTTTTTTCCACTCGTCGATGTAGGTCAGGATCGCCGCGTGTTTGCCAGCCATCCAGGTTGCAGGAGTCCACAGGTACGGGGTCAGTTCGAGGCCGAGGTTGGCCTTCTCGTCATACTTGCCGGCGGTGATCTGCTTGCGCGCAGTGGTCAGCTCGCCGGTTTCGCGGTTCTTCAGCAACGTGGTCACGCCGATCACGTTCTGCGGTTTGACGTTGTAGCCGTACTTCGGATCGGCCGCGACCATGCGCACCAGCTCTTCGGAAGCGGCAGTCATCACGTAGACCTCGATGCCGTTTTCCATCAGTTTGTTGTACAGCTCGGCCTGGCCGGTGAAGACCTTCGGCGGCTGCACGTCGATGTTCTTCACTACATCGCCTTCGTAATAAGTGGCCGGCACCGGTTTGCCCGACGCCATCAGCTCATCGACGTAGCCCTTGAGTTCCTTGAGAGTGAAGCCGGAGAACACCTGCGCTACCCACGGGTAGCAGACCATGTCGTCGACTTCACACAGGCGATAGTAGTAACTGAACAGGCTTTCCTTGTGGTCGGCGGTGTCCTTGAACGGCATCAGTTTCAGCGAGGGATCGAGTTTGTCGCGGGTGATCAGGCCCTTGTTTTCCATGAACGGCAGCAAGGACTCTTCGAGGTCGTAGCGGTAACTGGTGTTGTCCATGTCGAACACCGCGTAGTTACCCTTGTTGGCGTTGGCGGCGATCATCGCGTCGAGTGCCTTGGCCTGATCCGCCGGCCAGTGCTTCAGGTCGGTGGCGAATGCATGAGCGGCCAAGCCCAATCCAAGAACCACAGCGAGCATTTTCGGTGCGAACTTCATCGGCGTTTTCTCCCTGACTGAAAGACATCGACGCTAACAAATAAGTGTGACAGTCCTCGTCTGTCAGCGACCGCTTACGTCTCCTCAACGCCAGTTGCATTGCCGAGAGCGACAAGCGCTTATTCCAAAAACGACGGACAACCTGCGATTTCGGTATTAATTCATTGGAAATCAAACTGTTAGGCTTGCCGGTTCGCAGTTGCCCAAGAATGCGACTGGCACAAGTCTTATCGGAGTCTTCATGAATCTGCCGCTGATCCTCAATCTGCTGGTGTTCCTCGCCCTGCTCTTCGGTCTGGCGCAAACCCGCCACACTACATGGAGCCTGGCGAAAAAAGTCCTGCTCGCGCTGGTGCTCGGTGTAGCGTTCGGCGTCGCCCTGCACACCGTTTACGGTGCCGGCAACCCGGTACTGAAAGCCTCGATCGGCTGGTTCGATCTGGTCGGCAACGGTTACGTGCAGTTGCTGCAAATGATCGTGATCCCGCTGGTGTTCGCCTCGATCCTCAGCGCAGTCGCGCGTCTGCACAACGCCTCGTCGCTGGGCAAGATCAGCTTCCTGACCATCGGCACCCTGCTGTTCACTACCGCGATCGCGGCGCTGATCGGTATCGGCCTGACCAACCTGTTCGGCCTCACCGCCGAAGGCCTGGTCGCCGGCACGCAGGAAATGGCCCGTCTGCAAACCATCCAGACCGACTATGCCGGCAAGGTCGCCGACCTGAATGTGCCGCAGCTGCTGCTGTCGTTCATTCCGCAGAACCCGTTCGCCGACCTGGCCCGGGCCAAGCCGACCTCGATCATCAGCGTGGTGATCTTCGCCGCGTTCCTCGGGGTCGCGGCGCTGCAACTGCTCAAGGATGATGTCGAGAAAGGTCAGAAAGTGATCAACGCCATCGACACCCTGCAAGCCTGGGTGATGCGTCTGGTGCGTCTGGTGATGAAGCTGACCCCGTACGGCGTGCTGGCGCTGATGACCAAAGTGGTGGCCGGTTCCAACCTGCAGGACATCATCAAGCTCGGCAGTTTCGTCGTGGTTTCGTACCTCGGTCTGGGCCTGATGTTTGTCGTGCATGGCCTGCTGGTGTCGGCCGCCGGGATCAACCCGCTGCGTTTCTTCCGCAAGATCTGGCCGGTGCTGACGTTTGCGTTCACCAGCCGCTCCAGCGCGGCGAGCATTCCGCTGAGCATCGAAGCGCAGACCCGTCGTCTCGGCATTCCGCAATCGATCGCCAGTTTTGCGGCCTCGTTCGGCGCGACCATCGGCCAGAACGGTTGCGCCGGTCTGTACCCGGCGATGTTGGCGGTGATGGTTGCGCCAACCGTGGGCATCAACCCGCTGGATCCGCTGTGGATCGCGACGCTGGTGGCGATTGTGACTTTGAGTTCGGCCGGTGTGGCCGGGGTCGGTGGCGGCGCGACATTCGCGGCACTGATCGTGCTGCCGGCGATGGGCTTGCCGGTGTCGCTGGTGGCGCTACTGATTTCGGTTGAGCCGCTGATCGACATGGGTCGTACGGCGTTGAACGTGAGTGGTTCGATCACCGCCGGTGCGATTACCAGTCAGATGATGCAGCAGACCGATAAAGCACTGCTGGATTCGGATGAGCATGCGGAGCTTGCTCAGGCCTGACAGCAACACACACTTGTGGTGAGGGAGCTTGCTCCCGCTGGGTTGCGAAGCGACCCCAACATCTTGGGCCTGCTGCGCAGGCCAGCGGGAGCAAGCTCCCTCGCCACAGGTTAATCAAGCCTTTTCCCAGACTTCGAAGTTGTACGCGGGCTTGTCGCCCTCAGCCGGATTCGGCACGTTCGACACCAGCTTCCACTGGTTCAGATCGAACTCCGGAAACCACGCATCGCCTTCCGGGCTAAGCGCCACACGGGTCAGATACAGACGATCGGCCTGCGCCAGCCCTTGCGCATACAACTGCGCCCCGCCAATCAGCATCAACTCATCGACGCCCTGCGCTTTCGCCCACTCTTCGGCGCGCACCACCGCGGCTTCCAGCGACGGATAAACCTCCGCGCCCTCCAGCAGCAGATCTGGCTGACGGCTGACCACGATGTTCAAGCGCCCCGGCAGCGGACGACCGAGCGAATCCCAGGTCTTTCGACCCATGATGATCGGCTTGCCGAGGGTCGTGGCCTTGAAGTATTTGAAGTCCCCCGGCAGGTGCCAGGGCATGCTGTTGTCGACGCCGATCACGCGGTTTTCACCGAGGGCTGCGATCAGGCTGAGGGGGAGTGATTTAGTCATGCCGGCGAGGATACCAGAGCCTCGCTTGACCCGATAAGCGCCACAGCGGTTATGCTCACTGCTCAATTGAGCAACGGAATGGCGCGTGACTGAACTGACTCCACTGCAAAACCTCTGGCTGAGCGAAACCATCCGCCTGCGCGAGGAACACGCAGGTCCCCTGGAGGATCTGGAAGCCAATCGTCTGGCCCGCGCGGCCGGCGGCGATCTGCCGGGCCGTATTCAGCGCCGCGCCGTGTGGCTGGCCGAGCGCGACGGGCTGAGCGCAGCACTCAGGCACTGGCTGCAAGGCGCGCGTCTGGCGCTGGTGCTGCTGGTGATTTTCGCGCTGCTGAGCGGCGCCGGGCTGGCCTTCGCCGCACTGAGCCAGACGCCGGTGAATGTGTTCTGGGCCTTGGGCAGCCTGCTGGGGCTGAACCTGATTCTGCTGCTGAGCTGGGCGCTGGGGCTGGTCTTTGCCGGCGAACACGGCGCCACCCTCGGCCGATTGTGGCTGTGGCTCAGTGAAAAACTCGCCCGTGACGCGAAAGCTGCGCAACTGGCGCCGGCCCTGCTGCTGATGTTGCAACGCAGGAAACTCAATCGCTGGGTCCTCGGTACACTGGTCAATGGCCTGTGGTTGCTGGCGATGCTCAGCGCACTGGTGCTATTGCTGACGCTGATGGCGACCCGGCGCTACGGCTTCGTCTGGGAAACCACAATCCTCAGCGCTGACACTTTCATCAACATGACCCAAGCCCTCGGCGCGCTGCCGGCGCTGCTCGGCTTCAACGTGCCGACCGTAGAGATGATCCGCGCCAGCGGCGGCGCAGCGCTGGACATCGAAAGCGCACGCCAGGCCTGGGCAACCTGGCTGGTCGGCGTGCTGGTGGTCTACGGCGTGCTGCCGCGCCTGCTGCTGGCCGCGTTTTGTTTCTGGCGCTGGAATCGCGGCAAAGCCGCGCTGACCCTGGACCTGAACCTGCCCGGTTATGCCCAGTTGCGCGAACGCCTGATGCCCACCAGCGAACGCTTGGGCATCAACGACGCCGCACCGCAGCAGTTGCATCGGGTCGAAAGCAGCGTCAGCGAACACGCCAGCGACGGCGCCCTGCTGGTCGGCATCGAACTCGACGATCAACGCTCGTGGCCGCCGGCCCTGCCGAAAACCGTGAGCAACGCCGGAATCCTCGACAGCCGCGAATCGCGCAACAAACTCCTGGAACAACTCAGTCGCTTCCCCCCGGCGCGTCTGCTGATCGCCTGCGATCCACGACGCTCGCCGGATCGCGGCAGCCTCGCGTTGATCGCCGAACTGGCGCGCAACGCCGGCGCCACCCGGGTCTGGCTGTTGCAAGCACCGCCCGGTGAAGCGCTGGACAGCGCCCGCCTCGGCGACTGGCATGTGGCGCTGCAACAACTGGAGCTGCCGTTCGCCGATTGCGCGCCGATGAACTGGCTGGAGAACGGTCATGACTGATGCCCACAAAGCGCCGCTGAAACTCGCAGTGGTCGGCCACACCAACGTCGGCAAGACTTCGCTGCTGCGCACCCTGACCCGCGACGTCGGCTTCGGCGAAGTCTCGCACCGCCCGAGCACCACCCGGCATGTCGAAGGTGCGCGGTTGTCGGTGGACGGCGAGCCGCTGCTCGATCTGTACGACACGCCGGGGCTGGAAGATGCCATCGCCCTGCTGGATTTCCTCGAGCGTCTGGAGCGCCCCGGCGAACGCCTCGACGGCCCGGCGCGACTGGCGCGGTTTCTCGACGGCAGCGAGGCGCGCCAGCGTTTCGAACAGGAAGCCAAAGTGCTGCGGCAACTGCTCGCCTCTGACGCCGGTCTGTATGTGATCGACGCCCGCGAACCGGTGCTGGCCAAGTATCGTGACGAACTCGAGGTGCTGGCCAGTTGCGGCAAACCGCTGCTGCCGGTGCTGAATTTCGTCAGCAGCGCCAACCACCGCGAACCGGACTGGCGCGAAGCGTTGGCGCGGCTTGGCCTGCATGCGCTAGTGCGGTTCGACAGCGTTGCACCGCCGGAAGATGGCGAGCGGCGCCTGTACGAAAGCCTCGCGCTGCTCTTGGAAAACGCCCGTCCGCAACTGGAACGCCTGATCGCCGATCAACAGGCCCAGCGTCTCGCCCGTCAGCAAAGTGCGGCGCGCCTGATCGCTGAACTGCTGATCGATTGTGCGGCGTGCCGGCGCAGTGTGGTCAGCGAGGCCGAGCAGGAACAGCAAGCGATCAGCGAACTGCGCAAAGCCGTGCGTCAGCGCGAACAGAAATGCGTCGAGGCGTTGCTCAAGCTCTACGCGTTTCGCCCGCAGGACGCGGCGGCCAGTGACTTGCCGCTACTGGATGGACGTTGGGGCGATGACCTGTTCAACCCGGAAACCCTGAAGCAACTCGGCGTGCGTGTTGGCGGCGGAATTGCAGCAGGCGCTGCAGCCGGGGCTGGCGTGGATTTGCTGGTGGGCGGGATTACCCTCGGTGCTGCAGCGCTGGCCGGGGCGATTGCCGGCGGCGCGCTACAGACCGCGCGCAGTTATGGCAGTCGCCTGCTGGGCAAGATCAAGGGCCAGCGTGAATTGACCGTGGATGACGGGGTGTTGCGGTTGTTGGCGCTGCGTCAGCGGCAGTTGTTGCTGGCGCTCGATCAGCGCGGGCATGCGGCGATGGACGCTGTCCAGGTCGCCACACCGCAGGACAAGACCTGGCGCGAGGGCAAGTTGCCGGATGCGCTGAGCAAGGCCCGGGCGCATCCGCAATGGTCTTCGCTCAATCCGCATGCGAAGTTGAATCAGGCGGAGCGGCAGGAGCAGATTGAGGCGTTGGTTGATCGGGTGCTTGAGCTTTAGATCGCGACCCCCTCACCCCAGCCCTCTCCCCCAAGGGGTAGAGGGGGAAGGGAGCAGATCTTCTGGCTTTTCAAAATCTGAGTTCGACTGGATATTTCAGATCGATGTAGGGCCCAAGAACAACACGGTCGGCTCCCTCTCCCTCCGGGAGAGGGCTGGGGTGAGGGTTGCAATCACTCAGCCGACAACAAAACCTCAGCCTTGCGCTTCAGCACACCCAAATCCATCACCGGCACCGCCCTCTCCTTGGCCATCTCATCCCACTGGCGCATGCGCAAGCTGACGGCACACAGCGGATCGCGCTCAAACACATCCGCCTCGGCCTCCGTCATCACCCCGCCCTGATATTCCAGCGTCCGGCGACTCGCTTCACTCAGGCGTTCGAAATACCCCGGCTCACGCAGCGTCAGATACCGCTTGGCCTGTACGTGATACTCCACCAGCCGTGCCATGCGTTCGCTGAATCCGGCCTCACGCAAATAGTCCGCACCCAGTCGTTCATGGCTGACCACGCCATAACCGCCCATGTTCTCGGCCCCCTCGGCACACAAATGGCCGATGTCATGAAAGAACGCCGCCAGCACCACTTCGTCGTCAAAGCCTTCAGCCATCGCCAACTGCGCGGCCTGAGACATGTGCTCGATTTGCGACACCGGCTCGCCGATGTAATCGCTGGTGCCGAAGCGCTCGTACAACCCGAATACCCGAGCGACGACTTGTTGGTGATCCATCAGATTTCCTCCAGCAGCTGCGCGACATTGCGTTCGGCCAGTGCCGGGCCGACGCTCATGCCGACGCCGGTGTGCATCAGCGCCACACTCAGCCCCAGGGCCGGGCGCAGCAACGAAAACGGTCCCGGCCCCCGTGCACCATAGACGCCCTGCCAGCGCTCGACCACCTGCACCTTGCAGCCCAATGTGTGCTCGGCCAGTTCGAGCATCCAGTTGTCGACCTGCTCGGCATTGAACGGCGACGGATCGCTGCCGTAATGGTGCGAGTCGCCGATGATCAGCTCGCCATACGGCGTCGGGCTGATCAGCAGGTGAATGCCGTTGTCGTGCAGGTGCGGTTGCTCGCGCAGGATTTGCGCCTGCACCGCCGCCGCTTGCGGCAAATCGGCGAAGGCGCCGTAGTGCACGCAGCTCAGACCGGTGAGCAAGGCGTGTTGCAGATTCAGCTCGATTTGCGGTTTGGCGCGGAGCATTTGCAGGCGGCAGATCTGCGGGTCGAGCGCGGCAATTGGCTCGGCCAGCAGGGTCTGATAATCGTGGCCGGAGCAGACGATGATCTGCTTCGCCGTGTAACTGCCGGAAGTGCTGTGCAGGTGCCCCGGTTCGACGTCGCGCACCAGCGTACTGAAGTGAAACTCGACACCGAGGTCGCGGCGCAGATAGTCGATCAACGCGGGGATTGCTTCGCGCGAGTACAGCTGTTGATCGTCGAGGCCGTGCAATGCGGCGCGGTGGTGGCTGAACTGGCCGTGGTACAGATCACGCAGTGCGGCGCCGCGCAGCAAGTCGACGTTATAGCCGTGTTCCACGGCGCGACCGGCGCAGAACGCTTCGAGCAGTTGCTCTTCGGCTTCCGTGCGAGCGAACAGGTACGAGCCGTTGCGCTTGATCTTGAGACCAGCGAGTTGCGCCCAGCCGCCCCAGATCTCGCGGCTGGCTTTGGCGAGTTCAAGCATCTGGCCCGGCGGCTGGCCGGTGACCAGCGCCTGACCGAAGTTGCGCACCGAAGCGCCGAGGGGCGTGGCGGTGCGTTCGAAAACGCTGACCTTGAGGCCGCGTTTGGCGGCGGCGTAGGCGTGGGACAGGCCGAGGATGCCGGCGCCGACGATCAGCAGGTCTTTGTGTTGGGTCATAAAAGCAATCTCGCTTTTGTAGCGAGGGAGCTTGCTCCCGCTCGGCTGCGCAGCAGTCGTAAATTCAGCAGACGCGGAGTGCCTGACACTACTCGTTTGCAGAATTTGGGACCGCTTCGCGCTCCAGCGGGAGCAAGCTCCCTCGCCACAGGCTGTGTGAGTCAGTTACTTGGCAACGACTTTCTCGGACTTGCCGTCATACCGCTTGCGCCACTCGGTGAGGATCTCGTCACGGTTCTTCGAAGCCCAGGCAAAGTCGTTCTTGATCAGGCGCTGCTCGTAGTCGGCCGGCAGTTCGGTCTGCGGCTTGGCGATGCCCGGCTGGGCGAGGACGGCGAAGTTTTCCTTGTACAGATCCATCGCCTCGGCACTGGCGGAGAAGTCCGCGAGTTTTTTCGCCGCGTCTTCATGCGGTGTGCCTTTGATCACCGCAGTGGCTTCGATCTCCCAGCCCAGGCCTTCCTTCGGCAGGATGATGTCCAGCGGCGCGCCCTGGCGTTTCAGCTGTACGGCCGGGTATTCGAAGGAAATGCCGATCGGGAACTCGCCCGCCGCCGCCAGTTTGCATGGCTTGGAACCGGAATGAACGTACTGGCCGATGTTCTGGTGCAGACCGTCCATGTAGGCCCAACCCTGCTTCTCGCCAAAGGTTTGCAGCCAGGCGCTGACGTCGAGGAAACCGGTGCCGGACGACGCCGGGTTCGGCATGACGATCTTGCCCTTGTACTCAGGCTTGGTCAGATCTTGCCAGCTCACCGGTTTGCTCAAGCCCTGCTTCTCGGCTTCGACGGTGTTGAAGCAGATGGTCGCGGCCCACACGTCCATGCCGACCCAGGCTGGCGGGTTGGCAGCATCGCGGTAGTTCGCGCCGATCTTGCCCAGATCCTTCGGTGCGTAGCTTTGCAGCATGCCCTGCTGGTCGAGGATCGCCAGACTCGAAGCGGCCAGACCCCAGACCGCGTCAGCCTGTGGACGGGCCTTTTCGGCCAGCAGTTTGGCAGTGATGATCCCGGTGGAATCGCGCACCCACTTGATCTCGACGTCCGGGTTGGCCTTCTCGAACGCGGCTTTGTAAGCGGTCAGTTGCTCGGCTTCGAGGGCGGTGTACACCGTCAACTCGGTTTTTGCCGCGAAGGCATTCAGGCTGAAAGTAGCGAGCACAGCAGCGGCCAGGGCCATAGGCTTGAACATGATCGTTTTCCTGTCTTGAGTTGAGGTTGTAAAAATCAGTGACCGGGCGCGGTTTGCCGCCAGGCCTGGGAGCGGCGCAGCAAGCCGCGCGAAGCCCACGCCAGCAGCAAGGACACGCCTGCCGAGGTGAACAGAATCAGGGTCGACATCGCTGCCGCGCCGCCGACGTTGCCGGCGTCATCCATGTTCAGCACCGCCACCGCCGCGAGGATGGTGTCGGGGCTGTAGAGGAAGATCGCTGCGGAAACAGTGGTCATCGCCGAGACGAACAGGTAGCGCACGATGTCCAGCAGCGCCGGCAGGCAGATCGGCACGGTGACGCGCAGGTAGTGGCGGTACAGCGGCGCCTTGAGCGACAGCGCGGCGGCTTCGAACTCGGCGTCGAGCTGGCGCAGCGCGGTGGTCGCGGTCATTTGCGCAGTGGTCAAATAGTGCGCAATGGTGCAGACGATCAGCAGGGTCATCGTGCCGTACAGCACGTGCAGCGGGTTGCCGCTGAGGTTGAAAAAGAAGACGTAACCCAGACCGAGCACCAGCCCCGGCACTGCCATCGGGATGAAACTGAGCATGCGCAACGTCAGGTTGAGGCCGCGCTGGCTGCGGGTTTTCTCCATCAGGTAAGCGCCAGTGAAAATCAGCACGCTACCGATCAACGCTGTACCCAACGCCATCTTCAAACTGTTGCCGTAGGCCAGCCAGCCACCGCCGGCAGTCTCGTTGAACTGGTAGTGATTGAGCGACAGCGACAGGTTGTACGGCCAGAACTTCACCAGCGACGAAAACACCGCCATGCCGAACACCAGCAGCAACGCCGCGCTGATCAGCAAAACAATCGCCAGATAGCAGGCATCGCGCAATTTCGACGGCGCTGGTTTGAACACTTGAGCGCGGCCGCTCATGGAGTCGCCGTGACGACGACGCAGCCAGGCATCGACCCCAAAGCTGAACAGCGCCGGCAGCAACAGCACCATGCCGATCAACGCGCCGCGACCGAATTGCTGCTGGCCGACCACGGCTTTGTAAGCCTCCAGCGCCAGCACTTGATAGTCGCCACCGACCACCACTGGCACGCCGAAATCGGTGATGGTCAGGGTGAACACCAGACAGAACGCAGCGAATACAGCCTGGCGAGTCGCCGGCCAAGTGATGCTGCGGAACGCCTTGGCCGGACTGGCACCCATGCTCGACGCCGCATCGAACAGCCGCGCATCGGCCAGCGACAACGCCGACAGCAGAATCATCAGCGCATGCGGAAAGGTGTAAATCACCTCACCCAGCACAATGCCCCAGAAACCGTAGATGTTGTCCGAGAGCAGCCCGCGCAACATGCCCTGATTGCCGAACAGATAGACCAATGCGATACCCGGCAGCATCGACGGCGCCATCAATGGCAGCAGGGAAATCCCGCGCCAGATGCCCTTGGCCGGAATCAGTGTGCGTTGCAGAGCGTAGGCAAACAGGTAGGCCAGCGGTACGACGATGGCCGCAACGCTGAGGGAAACCTTCAGGCTGTTGCCGAGCAGCCAGTGGAAATTCTCGCTGCTCACCAGCTCCTTCGCGGCGAGCCAGCCACCGCCCTGCCCGGCCTCGCTGCTGAAGCCACGCCAGAAGATCGCCAGCAACGGCAGCAGCACAGCGACACCGAGCAGTAACAGCAGCAGGAGTTTGCCGCCGAGGACGAAGATCCGGTCACCGACCTCGGCCCCGGACACTCGCCGCGCCTGCTTGTGCGGTAGCGGCAGTGCGATGTTCGCGCTCATCAGGCAAACACCTGCAGGCTGCGCGGTGGCAAGGCGACCATGATCTGCTGGGCACCGAGGCGCGGCATGGCTTCCGGCGCCAGTTCGGCGAGCAGCGAATGGCCCGGCAATTGGTCGAGTTCGAAGCTCATGCGGCAGCGATTGCCGAGGAAAGTGATCTCACGGACTTTCGCAGGGAACAGGTTTTCTTCGTGCACCAACGGATTGACGCTGATTGCTTCCGGACGGCAGAACAGTCGGCCCGAAGCGCCACTCACGCTGCCATCGGCCAGACGCACATCCATCCCGCCAACCCGGGCGTGACTGGCGCTGCTACGCTGGAACGGCAGCCAGTTGCCCTGCCCGACGAACTCGGCCACGAACGGCGTGGCCGGGCGGTTGTAGATTTCCTGCGGGGTGGCGTACTGCTCGACGCGGCCGTTGTTCATCACGGCGATGCGGTCGGCCATCAGCATAGCTTCGTCCTGATTGTGCGTGACCATCAGGGTGGTGATGCCGAGGTTGCGCTGCAGTTGGCGCAGTTCGGTGCACAGATGCTCGCGGACTCGGGCGTCGAGGGCCGACATCGGTTCATCAAGCAACAGCAGCGACGGCGCCGGGGCCAGGGCGCGGGCGAGCGCGACTCGCTGTTGCTGGCCGCCGGACAGTTGGCCCGGGTACTTTTTCTCACTGCCGCTGAGGCCGACCAGTTCCAGCATCTGCCCGACGCGACGGCGCACTTCGTCACGACCACTGCCGGCGAGGCCGTAGGCAATGTTCGCTTCGACGGTCAGATTGGGGAACAGCGCGTAGGACTGGAACAGGATGCCGTAGTCCCGGGCCTGCGGCGCGAGGTGCGAAACATCGCGGTCGCCGAGGTACAACTCGCCGCTGTCCTGCTTCTCCAGCCCGGCGATGCAGCGCAGCAGCGTGGTCTTGCCGCAGCCCGACGGGCCGAGCAAACACACCAGTTCACCGGCCGCGACATCGAGGGAGACGTTATCCAGTGCGGTGAACGCGCCGAAGCGCTTCTGTACGCCGCGCACTTTCATCGGCGCACCGGGGTTGGTCAGGGCAGTTGCGATGGCAGGATTCATGGACAGACCTCATCAAGCAGATGGGGCCAATCCTAGAGTTGTAATGCGTCCGTCATGTGGCAGTGAGGCAAAAACGGCCGATAGTGGTATTCGGGGATTTTGGTTCAGGCCTCAAGTCATGTGTTGCCTGGTCTGGCCTCATCGCTGGCAAGCCAGCTCCCACAAGGATCTTCAGTGAATGCAGATTTTGTGAACACCTGAAATACCTGTGGGAGCTGGCTTGCCAGCGATGGGGCCAGTTCGAGCAGTGAAGAAATCAGGCCGGGGACATTTCCTGAGCCAAGCCGAGGAAGGCCGCCGGCAACCGCGCCCCCTTGCGCTCCTTGAGGCAATACAGGTACTCGGGAATCTGCGGCGCATTCTCGATGGTCAGCACCCGCAGTTGCGGATCATGCGGCACTTCCTGGCGGGCAATGATGCTGATGCCGATATTGCGCAGCACCGCCTCGCGGATCGATTCGCGGCTGCCGATCTCCAGCAACGGGCCGAAACTGACCCCGGCGCTTTCCAGCAACTCCTCGGTCAACCGGCGGGTGGTCGAGCCGGATTCGCGCATCAACAACGTATGCCCGGCCAGCGCACTCAACGCCACATGCTCCTGCGCCGCCAGCGGATGGTTGCGATGCACCGCCAGCACGAGTGGATCGCTACCCAATACCCGGCGAATCAAGCGCGCATCCTCAAGCAACTGCGACGAGGCCGCGACATCGACCCGGTAATCCTCCAGCGCTTCAAGCACCTGCTGCGAGTTGCCGATTTCCACCGACACTTCCACCTGCGGCAGGCGCTCGCGGAAGGTCTTCACCAGATCGAGGATGTAATACGGCGCAGTGGCAGCGATACGCAACGTGCCCTGCACCTGACCGCTGTTGCGCAGGAAGAACTCGATGTCGGCCTCCTGCTGCAACAGCGCCTTGACCATCGGCAGCAGTCGCGCGCCTTCATCGCTGACACTCAGGCGCCGACCGCCACGGTAGAACAGCTCCACCGAATACTGGCTTTCCAGGTTGCGGATCTGCGTGGTCACGGTGGGTTGGCTGAGGCCGAGCTTTTTCGCCGCCAGCGTGATGCTGCCCAGGCGGGCGACCATGTAAAACGCTTTCAGCTCGGCACTCAGCACAACCATCCCTCATCGTTTATTTGCGCAGCAGGCGCAAACCGTTGAACACCACCAGCAGGCTCACGCCCATGTCGGCGAACACCGCCATCCACATGGTGGCGAGCCCGGCGAAGGTTACCCCAAGAAAGATAGCCTTGATCACCAGGGCCAAGGCGATGTTCTGTTTCAGGATGCTGGCGGTATTGCGCGACAGGCTGATGAACGCGGGGATCTTGCGCAGATCGTCGTCCATCAGGGCGACATCGGCGGTTTCAATCGCGGTGTCGGTGCCGGCGGCCGCCATGGCGAAACCGATTTCGGCGCGGGCCAGCGCCGGGGCATCGTTGATGCCGTCGCCGACCATGCCCACCCGGTGACCCTGTGCATAAAGCGCTTCAATGGCTTGCAGCTTGTCGGTCGGCAACAAGTCGCCCTTGGCCTGGTCGATGCCGACTTGCGCCGCAATGGCTTGCGCGGTGTGCACGTTATCGCCGGTGAGCATCAGGGTTTTCACCCCGAGGGCGTGCAACTGGCGGATCGCTTCGCGGCTGCTTTCCTTGACCGTGTCGGCCACGGCGAACAGCGCCAGCGGGCCGGAACTGTCGAGCAGCAACACCACGGACTTGCCCTGCTTCTCCAGCGCAAACAGCTTCTCTTCGAGTTGCGGCGAGCACAGGCCCAGCTCTTCAACCAGACGGTGGTTGCCCAGGTGATAGGTCTGACCGTTGACCTGGCCTTTCACGCCGCGACCTGCCAGCGCTTCAAAGTTATCCACACTGAGCACGGCGAGGTTTTTATCCACAGCCGCATTGGCAATCGCCAGCGACACCGGGTGGTCGGAACGCCCGGCCAGCGCGGCAGCGATTGCCGGAGCAGTGGCGTCGGCGGTCGGATCGAGCGACAGGTAATCGGTCTGCACCGGTTTGCCGTGAGTGATGGTGCCGGTCTTGTCCAGCGCCAGGTAGTCGAGCTTGAAACCGCCCTCCAGGTACACGCCGCCCTTGACCAGAATGCCCTTGCGCGCCGCCGCTGCGAGGCCGCTGACGATGGTCACCGGGGTGGAGATCACCAGCGCACACGGGCACGCCACCACCAGCAACACCAGCGCACGGTAGATCCAGTCAAACCACACTGCGCCCATGAATAGCGGCGGAATGATCGCCACGGCCAGCGCCAGCACGAACACCACCGGGGTGTAGATTTTCGAGAACTGATCGACGAAGCGCTGCGTCGGGGCGCGCGCACCTTGCGCCTGCTCGACGGCGTGGATGATCCGCGCCAGGGTCGAGTTGTTCGCCGCCGCAGTCACCGTGTACTCCAGCGAACCGGCCTGGTTGATGGTGCCGGCGAAGACTTTGTCGCCGATGGTTTTCTCCACCGGCAGACTTTCGCCGGTGATCGGTGCCTGGTCGATGGTCGAGCTGCCGCTGACGACTTCACCGTCCAGCGCGATACGCTCGCCGGGTTTTACCCGCACCCGGGCGCCGATTTCGACGCTTTTGACCTCTTGTTCGATCCAGTTGCCGTCGGCCTGCTGCACCGTGGCCTGTTCCGGGGTCATCTGCATCAGACCGCTGATGGCATTGCGCGCACGATCCAGCGAGCGCGCTTCGATCAGCTCGGCCACGGTGAACAGGAACATCACCATCGCCGCTTCCGGCCACTGCCCGATCAGCACCGCGCCGGTCACCGCGATGCTCATCAGCGCGTTGATGTTGAGGTTGCGGTTCTTCAGGGCGATCCAGCCCTTTTTATAGGTGGTCAGGCCGCCGCTGAGGATCGACACCAGCGCAATGATCGCCACCACCCAGGTCGGCGCAGCGTTGGTGAAGTGGATCACTTCCGCCGCCAGCGCACCGACACCGGACAGCGCCAATGGCCACCAGTGTTTTTTCACCGGGGCCGAGGCCGGGGCTTCGACGCCCGCCTCCAGCGGTTCGGCGTGCATGCCTAGGGACGCGATCGCCTCGGTGATCGGCGCGGTATCCGGCAGGTTGTGGGTCACGCCGAGCACGCGATTGATCAGGTTGAATTCCAACTGCTGCACGCCGGCCAGTTTGCCGAGCTTGTTCTGGATCAGTGTTTGCTCGGTCGGGCAGTCCATCGCTTCGATGCGGAAACTGCTCAGTCGGGCGTCAGCGCTGGTTTTCTCGCTCAGTTGCACCAACGCAGGCGCGGCAGCTGTCGACGAGCAGCAAGAATCTTCGTGCGAATGAACCGGTGCCGGTGCTGCGGCTTTCGACGCGCAGCAGGAATCGCCGCCATGTACGTGCTTATGCACAGGTTGCAATTTATGGCTGTGGCTATGATCGTGCCCGTCGCCGGGCTTGTGGTTGTGCTGGGAATCGCTCATTGGTCGCGTCCATGAAGGTGCCTGTTGCCAAGTAAAGACCCTGTAGCCACTATAGGGTCAAGCACCCATTTGGAGATGGCCGTCATGAAGATCGGCGAACTGGCGAAACTCACCGACTGCGCCGTGGAGACCATCCGCTACTACGAGCGCGAAAACCTCCTGCCGGAACCGGCGCGCAGCGACGGCAACTATCGCGTCTACACCCAGGCCCACGCCGAACGCCTGACCTTCATCCGCAACTGCCGCACCCTCGACATGACCCTCGAAGAGATCCGCAGCCTGCTGGCCATGCGCGACAGCCCGCAGGATCAGTGTGCAAGCGTGAATACGCTGATCGACGAACACATCCAGCATGTGAAAGCGCGGATTGATGGCTTGCTGGCGTTGCAGACACAACTGCTCGACCTGCGCCAACGTTGCGGCGAAGGGCCGGGGGCGGATCAGTGCGGGATTTTGCAGCGGCTGGAGGTGAGTGGCGGGGTTGTGGCGACGGAGGTCGAGCATTCCCACGTAGGCCGCAGCCACGGCCACTGACAACACCACAAAATATTGTGGGAGCTGGCTTGCCAGCGATAGCGGTTTTACAGACACATCAATGTTGAATGTGCTGCCGTCATCGCTGGCAAGCCAGCTCCCACAGGTTTAATGGCAGTCTGTCAGACCGCCATCGGCGCGGTCATTGGCGCATGGTGCTCATAGCCTTCCAGCGAGAAATCGCTCGGTTCCACCAGCTCCAGCCACTCCGGCTGGTACACACCGGTCTTGGCAAACTCCGGTACACGATCGGAGATCTTCAGTTTCGGCATGGCGAACGGCTCGCGCTTGAGCTGTTCGTTGAGCATGTCCAGGTGGTTTTCGTAGACGTGCGCATCACCGATGAAATAGGTGAACCAGCGCGGCGTGTAGCCGGTCAGGCGCCCGATCAGGCTGAGCAGCGCAGCGCCTTCGGTGAGGTTGAACGGCGTGCCCAGGCCCAGGTCGTTGGAGCGGATGTACAGGGTCAGGGAGATTTCTTTGGTCTCGACGTTCGGGTGGAACTGGTACAGCAGATGGCATGGCGGCAGGGCCATTTCATCGAGCTGGGCGACGTTCCAGCCGTGGAAGAGGATGCGGCGGCTGCCAGGATCCTTGATGATCGTGTCGACACACTGGCGCACCTGATCGATGGCTTTGTACAGCACCACGTAGGCCTGACCGTCTTCTTCGCCCTGGGCGATCTGCTTGTAGCCGTTGCTCAGGGTCTGTTCGATGGCGGCGGTGTTGCTCAGCGGGATCTGTTTGTACGCCGGCCATTTGCGCCATTGCACGCCGTAGATTTCGCCGAGGTCGTCTTCGCCCTGACGGAACGGGTTGGCCAGCCACTGCGCGTTTTCGTTGGCGTTCTGGTCCCAGACCTTGCAGCCCAGCGCACGGAATTCAGCGGCGTTGTTCACCCCACGCAGAAAACCGCACATCTCACCGATGGCCGATTTGAACGCCATCTTGCGGGTGGTGATCGCCGGAAAGCCTTCCTGCAGATCGAAACGCAGCATCGCACCCGGGAAGCTGATGGTGTTGATGCCGGTGCGGTTGGCCTGTTTGCTGCCGTTCTTGATGACGTGCGAGACCAGTTCGAGATATTGCTTCATGAGTTACCTGTGTCCTTTGAGCCCCGGCGTCGCGCGCCGGGGTTCGTAGTTTAAGCGGTCGGCGCGAGCGGCGCTGCCGGCGCACGACGATAGGCCAGCCAGATCAGGAACAGCCCGCCGACGATCATCGGTACGCACAGCACCTGACCCATGGTCAGCCAGTTCCAGGCCAGGTAGCCCAGTTGCGCGTCCGGTACGCGGACGAACTCGACGATGAAACGGAAAATGCCATAAAACAGCGCGAACATGCCGGATACTGCCATGGTCGGACGCGGTTTACGCGAGAACAGCCACAGGATCAGGAACAGCGCGACGCCTTCGAGCGCGAACTGATACAGCTGCGACGGGTGACGCGGCAACTGCGCCGGATCGCTGAACGGCGGGAAGATCATCGCCCACGGCACGTCAGTCGGCTTGCCCCACAGCTCGGCGTTGATGAAGTTACCGATACGCCCGGCACCCAGACCGATCGGCACCATCGGCGCAACGAAGTCCATCAACTGGAAGAAGGTCTTACCGTTACGCTTGCCGAACCACAGCGCGGCGAGCATCACCCCGATGAACCCGCCGTGGAACGACATGCCGCCCTTCCACACTTCGAAAATCAGCGTCGGGTTGGCGATGTAGGCGCTCAGGTCATAGAACAGCACGTAACCCAGACGGCCACCGACAATCACCCCCATCGACAGCCAGAACACCAGATCGGAGAGCTTCTCCTTGGTCCAGGTCGGGTCGAAGCGGTTGAGCCGGCTCGACGCCAGCAGCCATGCGCCGCCGATGCCGACAAGGTACATCAGACCGTACCAGTGGATTTTCAGCGGACCGATGGCCAGGGCCACCGGGTCGATCTGCGGGTAAGGCAGCATTGCGACTCCTCGTTAGAGTTGAAACCAAAATTCCCGGGCGACGCTGCCACCTCAGGATTAAGCCAGGATTGCGGCCTGCTCTGACCCAGCGGGTCAGAGCAGGAAATTCAGGCCCACGCAGAACTGCAAAGCGGCGAACAGCCGTTTCAGCAAGCGCGGCGACAATCTGTGTGCCAGGCGCGCGCCGAGACGGGCGAACACCATGCTGGTCAGGGCAATGCCCAGCAGCGCCGGCAAATAGACAAAACCGAGACTATGCGGCGGCAACAGCGGATCATGCCAGCCCAGAATCATGAAACTTGATGCACTCGCCACAGCAATCGGCAAGCCACAGGCCGACGACGTTGCCACCGCCTGCTGCATCGGCACGCTGCGCCAAGTCAGGAACGGCACGGTCAGCGATCCGCCGCCGATTCCGAAAATCGCCGAGGCCCAGCCGATCACACTGCCGGCCACGGTCAGACCGAGTTTGCCCGGCACCGTTCGACTGGCCTTGGGTTTGACCTCCAGCGCCAGTTGCACGGCAATCACCAAGGCGAACACGCCGATGATCTTCTGCAGGTTCGGCCCGGAAATCGCCTCGGCCGTCAGCGCCCCAAAACCGGCGCCGAGCAGAATACCCACGGTCATCCACATGAAGATCGGCCAGCGCACCGCACCACGTCGATGGTGTTCACGCACGGCGTTGACCGAAGTGAAGATGATGGTCGCCAGCGATGTCCCTACCGCCAGATGCGTGAGGATCGACTGATCGAATCCCTGCAAGGTAAAACTGAACACCAGCACCGGGACAATAATGATCCCGCCGCCCACCCCGAACAGCCCGGCCAGCACGCCCGCACAGGCGCCCAATGCCAGATAGAGCAGAAATTCCACGGCCGTCTCCCAGACGCATCCCCAAAACCGGAGCGGCATGGTAACGGATGCATGGCCTTTGGCTCCACTGACGATGGATGCACGGACGCCGACTGCGTAGAGTGAGCAGAAAACACACAAGGATCACCTTATGTGCCTGATCGTTTTCGCCTGGCGCCCGGGCCATGCCCATCCGCTGATCGTCGCGGCCAACCGTGACGAGTTCTACGCCCGCCCGAGCCTGCCGCTGGCGCCATGGGCCGACGCGCCACATGTGCATGCCGGCCGCGATCTTGAGGCTGGCGGCACGTGGTTGGGGATCGGCGCCAACGGGCGCTTCGCCGCGCTGACCAATATCCGCGATCCGCACCAGCCACCGGCGCGCAAATCGCGGGGTGAACTGGTGGCGCGGTTTCTCACGGGCAATGCGTCGATTGATGATTATTTGCGCGATGTGGTCGGTCGCTCGCCGGAATACGCCGGGTTTAACCTGCTGCTGGGCAATGCCCATGAGCTGTGGCACTTCAATGCGCGGACGTCCGAGCCGGTGATGCTGCAACCGGGGATTTACGGGCTGTCGAATGCCGGGCTGGATACGCCGTGGCCAAAACTGCTCAAGGCCAAGGCAGCGCTGAGCGCGGTGCTGGATGATCCACAGCCTGCGCGACTGCTCGAGTTACTGAGCGATGCCCAGACCGCGCCGTTTGCCGAGCTGCCGGACACCGGGGTCGGGCTGGCCACTGAATCACTGCTGTCGAGTGTGTTTATTGCCAGTCAAAGTTACGGGACGCGGGCGAGTACGGCGTTGATCGTGCAAGCGGATGGCACGCGAAGGATGGTCGAGCGCAGTTTCGGGCCGTATGGCGGGCATTTGGGCGAGGTGGAGATCAATACCTGAAAGTGAGCAACCATTGTGGCGAGGGAGCTTGCTCCCGCTCGGGTGCGAAGCAGCCGCAACCCAGCCAATGCGATCTCTCAGAAGAATCTCATTGACCGAATGGGGAGCGCTCCGCACTCCAGCGGGAGCAAGCTCCCTCGCCACAGGGTCATCAGCCTTTCAGAGGGCCTTGTTGACCGCCGGCGGATTCATCTTCGACAACCCGAGATTCTTCAGCGCCAGTTGCAGCGAGCTGTGGATAACTTGCGGGTTGTCGATCTTCATCAGCTCCGCCAGCAGATCCTTGGCCTTGCTCAGGTTGATCTGACGCAGCATCCACTTCACTTTCGGCAGGTTGGTGGCGTTCATCGACAGGCTGTCGAAGCCCATCGCCATCAACAGCACCGCCGCTGCCGGATCACCGGCCATTTCGCCGCAGATGCTCACCGGTTTGCCTTCTGCATGCGCGTCGCGCACCACGGTTTGCAGGGCTTGCAGCACCGCCGGGTGCAGGTAGTCGTAGAGATCGGCCACTCGCGGGTTGTTGCGGTCGACGGCCAGCAGGTACTGGGTCAGGTCGTTGGAGCCGACCGACAGGAAGTCCACCTGCCGCGCCAGTTCCTTGGTCTGATAAACCGCGGCCGGTATCTCGATCATTACGCCAATGGGCGGCATCGGCACGTCGGTGCCTTCGTCGCGCACTTCACCCCAGGCCCGGTGGATCAGGTGCAGGGCTTCTTCGAGTTCGTGGGTGCCGGAGATCATCGGCAGCAGGATCCGCAGGTTGTTCAGGCCTTCGCTGGCCTTGAGCATCGCGCGGGTCTGCACCAGGAAGATTTCCGGGTGGTCGAGGGTCACGCGAATCCCGCGCCAGCCGAGGAACGGGTTGTCTTCCTTGATCGGGAAGTACGACAGCGACTTGTCACCGCCGATGTCGAGGCTGCGCATGGTCACCGGTTGCGGGTGGAACGCGGCGAGCTGCTCACGGTAGATCGCCAGCTGTTCCTTTTCGCTCGGGAAGCGCTGGTTGATCATGAACGGCACTTCGGTGCGGTACAGGCCGACACCTTCGGCGCCGCGCTTCTGTGCCCGCGCCACATCCGCCAGCAGGCCGGTGTTGACCCACAACGGCATGCGATGGCCATCGAGGGTCACGCACGGCAGATCACGCAGGGTATCGAGGCCCAGCGCCAGTTGTTTCTCTTCTTCGACCACCTCGGCGAACTGCTTGCGCAGCACATCGCTGGGGTTGGTGTAGACCTCGCCGCGGGTGCCATCGACGATCACTTCGATGCCGTCGACCTTGGCGTACGGCAGGTCAACCAGGCCCATCACCGTCGGAATGCCCATGGCCCGGGCCAGGATCGCGACGTGGGAGTTACCCGAACCGAGAACCGACACCAGACCGACCAGCGTGCCTTCCGGCACCTCGCCGAGCATGGCCGGCGTCAGTTCTTCGCTGACCAGAATGGTTTTTTCCGGGTAGACCAGGTTCTGCTGACGCTCTTCCTGCAGGTAGGCCAGCAGACGGCGGCCGAGGTCCTTGACGTCCGACGCACGCTCGCGCAGGTAGGCGTCGTCCATCAGTTCGAAACGGTTGACGTGCTCAGTGACCACCTGACGCAGCGCGCCCTGGGCCCACTGGCCGGTCTTGATCACGGTGGTGATTTCGCTGCCCAGCGAGGCATCGTCGAGCATCATCAGGTAGACGTCGAACAGCGCGCGTTCTTCCGGGCGCAGCTGGGTGGCGAGTTTGGCGGACAACGCGCGCATGTCGGCGCGCACGCCTTCGATGGCGGTCTTGAACAGCGCCAGCTCAGCGTCGATATCGGTGATGTGCTTGTCCGGCACCACGTCCAGATCCGCCGGCGGCAGCATGACCACCGCGGTACCGACCGCCGCACCCGGCGAACCCGGTACGCCGACGAACTTGGCTTCCTGAATGCCCTTGCCCTGACGGCCCAGACCACGGATCGACCCGGTGGCCTCGGCGTGGGCGATCACGCCGGCGAGCTGCGCGCTCATGGTCACGAGGAAGGCTTCTTCACCTTCGTCGAACTGGCGACGTTCTTTCTGCTGGATGACCAACACGCCGACGACGCGGCGGTGGTGAATGATCGGCGCCCCGAGGAAGGAGGCGTAGCGCTCCTCGCCGGTCTCGGCGAAGTAGCGGTAGCGCGGGTGATCCGCGGCGTTTTCGAGGTTCAGGGGTTCTTCACGCGTGCCGACCAGACCCACCAGACCTTCGTTGGGTGCCATGCTGACCTTGCGGATCGAGCGCTTGTTCAAGCCCTCGGTGGCCATCAGGACGAAGCGGTTGGTCTCGGGTTCAAGCAGGTAGTCCGAGCAGACCT
>NZ_JBIVMY010000019.1:0-73193 GCF_044753325.1 Pseudomonas sp. NPDC088414
TTTTTCTCCGCTTTCGACCGAGAAGATCGAACCGTCAAAAGAGCCAAACATCACTGCCCTTTCAACTCCTTCCAGGCTTCGATGAACTGAAGCAAACCGCTGTCGAAAACTGCGTAACTCATTGAATATCAAGGAGTTTTACGTTTCGACTGCGCCGGAAGTGGGACGAATTATAGAGACTCAGAATCTGCCGTCAACCGCTTTTTTCACTTTTCTTTCAACAACTTACAGATCGATTAAAAAACATACAAACCTCTCTATATAGAAGGAGGAAAACGACCCCTTCTATATAGAAGCGCTACTCAAAGCACTCCATCAGCCTTGAGTGCCTCCACCGCACCAGCACCCAGACCCAGCACCCTCTGCAACACCTCCAACGTATGCTCGCCCAATAAAGGAGGCGCACGACGGTACTCGACCGGCGTCTGCGACAGCCGGATCGGACTCGCTACCTGCGGCACCATCCCGGCCAGTGCATGCGGAAGCTCTATCGCTAACCCACGTGCTTTCACCTGCGGATCGTCAAACACCTGGGACAGATCGTTGATCGGCCCACACGGCACGCCCGCCTGCTCCAACTGCGCCACCCATTCGGCGGTGGTTTTGAACACAGTCGCCTGACGGATCAGAGGAATCAGTACCGCGCGATTCGCGACCCGCAGCTTGTTAGTCGAGAAACGCGGATCGTCCGCCCACTGCGGCTGGCCCGCCACCTCGGCAAACTTGCGGAACTGCCCGTCATTACCAACGGTAAGAATGAAATCACCATCGGCCGTCGGGAAGTCCTGATAGGGCACGATGTTCGGATGTGCATTACCCAGACGCTTCGGCGCATTGCCAGTAGTCAGATAGTTCATCGCCTGGTTTGCCAGACACGCAACCTGCACATCCAGCAACGCCATATCAATATGCTGTCCACCACCGTCGTGATCACGATGCGCCAGCGCCGCCAGAATCGCCACAGTCGAATAGAGCCCGGTAAGGATGTCCGTCAGCGCCACCCCCACCTTCACCGGCCCGGCACCTTCATCACCTTCGGGGCGACCGGTCAGGCTCATCAGCCCGCCGAGCCCCTGGATCATGAAGTCATAACCCGCGCGCTTGGCATACGGCCCGGTTTGACCGAAGCCGGTGATCGAGCAATAGATCAGATCCGGATTGATCGCCTTCAGCGATTCGTAGTCCAGCCCATAGGCAGCCAGCCCACCGACCTTGAAGTTCTCGATCAGGATGTCCGACTTCGCCGCCAGCTCCCGCACGAGGTTCTGACCTTCAGGCCGAGTGAAGTCGATGGTCACCGATTGCTTGTTGCGGTTGGCCGACAAATAGTAAGCCGCCTCGCTGGTGTTTTCCCCGTAAGCGTCCTTAAGGAACGGCGGCCCCCAGGCACGCGTATCATCGCCATTGCCCGGGCGCTCGACCTTGATCACCTCGGCGCCAAGGTCGGCAAGTATCTGCCCGGCCCACGGCCCGGCCAATACTCGCGATAAATCCAGTACCCGCAGATGCGACAGCGCGCCCATGGTCGCTCTCCTGTTAATAGAACGCCTGCAGACCGGTTTGCGCACGACCGAGGATCAGCGCGTGAACGTCGTGAGTACCTTCATAGGTATTCACCACTTCCAGGTTGACCAGGTGACGGGCCACGCCGAACTCGTCAGAGATACCGTTGCCACCCAACATGTCGCGCGCCATACGGGCGATGTCCAGCGACTTGCCACAGGAGTTGCGCTTCATGATCGAGGTGATTTCGACCGCGGCAGTGCCTTCATCCTTCATGCGCCCCAGACGCAGGCAGCCTTGCAGGGCCAGAGTGATCTCGGTCTGCATGTCGGCCAGCTTCTTCTGGATCAATTGAGTGGCAGCCAATGGGCGCCCGAACTGCTGACGATCGAGGGTGTACTGACGAGCGGTGTGCCAGCAGAACTCGGCAGCTCCCAAGGCTCCCCAGGAGATGCCGTAGCGTGCGGAGTTAAGGCAGGTGAACGGGCCTTTCAGACCGCGCACATCAGGGAAGATGTTCTCTTCCGGCACAAACACGTTGTCCATGACGATTTCGCCGGTGATCGATGCGCGCAGACCAACCTTGCCGTGAATCGCCGGAGCACTCAGGCCCTTCCAGCCTTTCTCCAGCACGAAGCCACGGATGTCGCCGGCATCGTCCTTGGCCCAGACCACGAACACATCGGCGATCGGGCTGTTGGTGATCCACATCTTGGCGCCGGTCAGGCTGTAGCCGCCGTCGACTTTGCGCGCACGGGTGATCATCGCACCCGGGTCGGAGCCGTGGTTTGGCTCGGTCAGACCGAAGCAGCCGATCCATTCACCGGAGGCCAGTTTCGGCAGGTATTTCTGCTTTTGGGCTTCTGTACCGAATTCGTTGATCGGCACCATCACCAGCGACGACTGCACGCTCATCATCGAGCGATAGCCGGAGTCGACACGCTCGACTTCGCGAGCAATCAGGCCGTAGCTGACGTAGTTCAGGCCGCTGCCACCGTACTGCTCAGGGATGGTCGCACCGAGCAGGCCGACTTCGCCCATTTCGCGGAAGATCGCCGGATCGGTTTTCTCATGGCGGAAAGCTTCGAGAACACGTGGCGCCAGGCTCTGCTGAGCGAACTGGGCGGCGGTGTCGCGGATCATGCGCTCCTCTTCGGTGAGCTGTTGATCCAGCAGCAGGGGATCGATCCAGTTGAAGCTAGCTTTACCGCCCATGAGTGTGTCCTCGCAAATCGGTGAATTAACGTGGCATTGATCCTAGGCCCGGTTCGCCAGCGCGGCAAACGAGGATTTCGCATCCTGTTGTGCTAATTTCTCACTCCGAAACGTCGCTGAATGCCTTTTACGCGGCGCATTAGTGAGGTTGACGTACATGCGCAGGAAGATTCCCAGCACCACAGCCCTGATCAGCTTCGAAGCCGCCGCTCGTCATGAGAGCTTTACCAGGGCCGCCGAAGAACTTTCCCTCACTCAGGGTGCCATTTGCCGACAGATCGCCAGCCTTGAGGAGTTCCTCAGTGTGGAGTTGTTCCGACGCTCGCGACGTGGAGTTAAGCTGACCGAAGCCGGCCTTTCCTACAGCCGTCGGGTGGCCACGCAACTGGACGCCGTCGAGCGCGATACGCTCTCAGTGATGGGTCAGCAGGGCGCCAACGTGATCGAACTGGCGGTAGTGCCGACCTTCGGCACGCAATGGCTGCTGCCACGGCTCAAGGACTTCCAGCTCAAGCACCCGGAGGTAACGGTCAACCTCACCAACCGCACTCGCCCATTCCTGTTTGCCGACACCGATTTCGACGCAGCGATCTACTTTGGCGACGCCGATTGGTCGGGTACCGAATCCCACAGGTTGATGGGCGAAAATCCGATGCCGGTATGCAGCCCTGCCCTGCTCGGCAACAGAACTCAGCTGACGCCCGAAGAAATCGCCGAGCTGCCTCTGCTGCAGCAAACCACCCGCCCCTACGCCTGGCGCCAGTGGTTCAACGCCCGGCACCTGAACATCCCCCGCGACATGACAGGCCCACGCTACGAGCTATTCTCCATGCTGGCCCAGGCGGCCATGCATGACATGGGGATTGCACTGATTCCACCGTTCCTGATCCAGCGTGAACTGGCCGAGCAACGGCTGGTGATCGCCAACCCGAATGCGCTCTCCAGCATCAAGGCGTATTACCTGATGATTCCGGAGCGAAAGGTCGAATCGGCCTCACTCAAGGCTTTTCGTGATTGGCTGGTCAATCAGGCAAACAGCTACAGCCTAGAAGGATAAAGGCTTACGGCGATTACTAACCCGGTAGTCAGGAAAATCAAAGCCCTACAGATATAAGTATTTGTCGCAAAATCGCAGACTGTATCCGAAAGTCGTACAGACGTCCCACAAGCGCCTGCTGACGTGGCTTTGAGCCTCCATCCGCGACTCATTGCGGCCTATTCACGCCGCCGATGAGAAATTTTTTCAAATTCAGCCAGAATCCTTGCAAGGCACGGCCTGCAAGGGATTCAACTGGCCATCTGCGACATTCGGTCACGGGATGACTTGTAGTTAATTTTCCGTCACCCGTCATAATCCCTTGAAGGGCATAAAGTTCGCCTGCAAAATGCCGCGCCCCGCCCTGATTTGGCGGGATCGTGCTGATCGGCCGCCCCAGTCGCACCATCCGCAGTGCCTGGGTTTACTCAATAAGATCACGCAGGAGATTTGACGTGCACATTGGTGTTCCTCTCGAAACCCAGACCGGTGAAACACGGGTTGCTGCAACCCCGGAAACCATTAAAAAGCTGATCAGCCAAGGTCATAAGGTCACTGTGCAAACCGGCGCCGGCGTCAAAGCCAGTGTTGTTGACAGTGCTTATGAAGCGGCGGGCGCAACCATTGGCAGTGCCAACGATGCGTTCGGTGCCGAGCTGATTCTCAAAGTGGTCGCTCCCAGCGATGCCGAACTGGCGCTGATCAAGCGCGGCACGGTGCTGGTGGGCATGCTCAACCCCTTCAATAACGACACCATCGCCAAAATGGCCGAGTGCGGGATTACCGCGTTCGCCCTGGAAGCGGCGCCGCGCACCTCTCGGGCGCAGAGTCTCGATGTGTTGTCGTCGCAGGCGAACATCGCCGGCTACAAGGCGGTGTTGCTGGCTGCGCACTACTATCCGCGCTTCATGCCGATGCTGATGACCGCTGCGGGCACCGTGAAAGCGGCGCGCGTGCTGATTCTCGGCGCCGGTGTGGCCGGGTTGCAGGCGATTGCCACGGCGAAACGTCTGGGTGCGGTGATCGAAGCGTCTGACGTGCGTCCGGCAGTGAAGGAACAAATCGAATCCCTCGGCGCCAAGTTCGTCGATGTGCCTTACGAGACTGACGAAGAGCGCGAATGCGCGGTCGGTGTCGGCGGTTACGCGCGCCCGATGCCGGCGAGCTGGATGCAGCGTCAGGCCCAGGCCGTGCACGAACGCGCCAGGCAGGCCGATATCGTTATCACCACTGCGCTGATTCCGGGCCGCAAGGCGCCGACACTGTTGAGCGCAGACACCGTGGCGCAGATGAAACCCGGCTCGGTGGTCATCGACCTCGCGGCAGCTCAGGGCGGCAACTGCCCGCTGACCGTGGCCGATCAGGTCGTGGTCGAGAACGGCGTGACCATCGTCGGCCCGACCAACCTCGCCGGTGAAGTCGCCGCAGATGCTTCGGCGCTGTACGCCCGCAACCTGCTGGACTTCCTCAAGCTGGTGTTCACCAAAGAAGGCCAGTTCGACGTCAACCTCGAAGACGACATCGTCGCCGCGTGCCTGATGTGCCGCGACGGCCAAGTCATCCGCAAAAACGCCTAAGCAGGGATTCAGACGATGGAAGAGCTTATCTCCCCCGGTATCTACAACCTGATCATCTTCGTGCTGGCGATTTATGTCGGTTATCACGTGGTCTGGAACGTTACACCTGCGCTGCACACGCCGTTGATGGCGGTGACCAACGCCATTTCGGCAATCGTGATCGTCGGCGCCATGCTCGCTGCTGCGCTGACCGTCACGCCGCTGGGCAAAACCATGGGCACCCTCGCCGTGGCACTGGCGGCCGTCAATGTGTTTGGTGGCTTCCTGGTCACCCGCCGCATGCTTGAGATGTTCAAGAAGAAAGCCCCGAAAGCAAAAGAAGAGGCGCCGAAGTAATGAGCATGAATCTCGTCACGACGCTCTACCTGATCGCGTCGATCTGCTTCATCCAGGCCCTCAAGGGCCTGTCGCACCCGACCACCTCGCGGCGCGGTAACCTGTTCGGCATGCTCGGCATGGCGTTGGCCATTCTCACCACCATTGGCCTCATCTATAAGCTCGGTGCCGAGCTGGCGACTGCGGGGATCGGTTATGTGATCGTCGGCCTGCTGATCGGCGGAACCGCTGGTTCGATCATGGCCAAACGCGTCGAAATGACCAAAATGCCGGAACTGGTCGCCTTCATGCACAGCATGATCGGTCTGGCGGCGGTATTCATCGCGATCGCTGCGGTGGTCGAGCCGCAATCGCTGGGCATCGTCAAGCAGCTGGGCGACTCGATCCCGGCGGGCAACCGTCTGGAGTTGTTCCTCGGCGCGGCGATTGGTGCAATCACCTTCTCCGGTTCGGTGATCGCCTTCGGCAAGCTCTCGGGCAAGTACAAGTTCCGTCTGTTCCAGGGTGCGCCGGTACAGTTCGCCGGTCAGCACAAGCTGAACGCGGTACTTGGTCTGGCGACGCTGGTGCTGGGCGTGACCTTCATGCTCACCGGCAACCTTGCCGCGTTTGCGCTGATGCTGGCCTTGGCGTTCGTGATGGGCGTGCTGATCATCATCCCGATCGGCGGTGCCGACATGCCGGTGGTGGTGTCGATGCTCAACAGTTATTCGGGCTGGGCGGCAGCGGGTATCGGCTTTTCGCTGAACAACTCGATGCTGATCATTGCCGGCTCGCTGGTGGGTTCGAGCGGCGCGATTCTCTCGTACATCATGTGCAAGGCGATGAACCGTTCCTTCTTTAATGTACTGCTTGGCGGTTTCGGCAATACGGCTGATGCAGGACCTGCAGGTGCGAAAGAGGCGCGTCCGGTGAAATCCGGTTCCGCCGACGACGCGACCTTCCTGCTGACCAACGCCGACACCGTTATCATCGTTCCGGGTTACGGCCTGGCAGTGGCTCGCGCGCAGCATGCACTGAAAGAACTGACCGAGAAGCTGACCCACCGTGGCGTGACCGTGAAGTACGCGATCCACCCGGTGGCCGGTCGCATGCCGGGGCACATGAACGTCCTGCTCGCCGAGGCCGAAGTGCCTTACGACCAGGTGTTCGAGATGGAAGACATCAACTCCGAGTTCGGTCAGGCCGACGTGGTGCTGGTGCTCGGTGCCAACGACGTGGTCAACCCGGCCGCCAAGAACGATCCGAAATCGCCGATTGCCGGGATGCCGATTCTCGAAGCGTTCAAGGCCAAGACCATCATCGTCAACAAGCGCTCGATGGCCAGCGGCTATGCCGGTCTGGACAACGAGCTGTTCTATCTGGACAAGACCATGATGGTGTTCGGCGACGCGAAGAAAGTCATCGAAGACATGGTCAAAGCGGTCGAGTAATCCATCGCTGCAGCACTGGACGCCCCGACTTGTCGGGGCGTTTTTGTTTGCGCACAGAGTCGGACAATTTGCCACGTTGTTGCAGATCCAGTAACGGTGTTTTACTTCAAACCCGCTAAATAGACGCCTCGTTTGCGACCTTGGTAGCGGGACAGGCGCCCGCGAAATTCACTAGACTGCGCATCCTGCTACTCGCTTCCCGAGAAAATAATCCATGTACCGTGACCGTATTCGCCTGCCTTCGTTGTTGGATAAAGTGATGAGCGCCGCCGACGCCGCCGCGCTGATTGAAGACGGCATGACCGTCGGCATGAGCGGCTTCACCCGCGCGGGCGAAGCCAAAGCTGTCCCTCACGCACTGGCCGAGCGAGCCAAGGTCACGCCGCTGAAGATCAGCCTGATGACCGGCGCGAGCCTGGGCAACGACCTCGACAAGCAACTGACCGAGGCCGGTGTGCTGTCGCGGCGCATGCCGTTCCAGGTCGACAGCACCTTGCGCAAGGCGATCAACGCCGGCGAAGTGATGTTCATCGACCAGCACCTGTCGGAAACCGTCGAGCAACTGCGCAACCAGCAACTGAAGCTGCCGGACATCGCGGTGATCGAAGCGGTGGCCATCACCGAGCAGGGCCACATCGTGCCGACCACCTCGGTGGGCAACTCCGCGAGCTTCGCGATTTTCGCCAAACAGGTGATCGTCGAGATCAACCTGGCGCACAACGCCAACCTCGAAGGCCTGCATGACATCTATATCCCGACCTACCGCCCGACGCGTACGCCGATCCCGCTGGTAAAGGTCGACGATCGCATCGGCAGCACCGCGATCCCGATCCCACCGGAAAAGATCGTCGCCATCGTCATCACCCAGCAGGCGGATTCGCCGTCCACGGTGTCGACCCCGGATGTCGATACCAATGCCATCGCCGAGCACCTGATCACCTTCTTCAAGCAGGAAGTCGACGCCGGGCGCATGACCAACAAGCTCGGCCCGTTGCAGGCCGGGATCGGCAACATCGCCAACGCGGTGATGTGCGGCCTGATCGATTCGCCGTTCGAAGACCTGACCATGTACTCCGAAGTGCTGCAGGATTCGACCTTCGACCTGATCGATGCCGGCAAGCTGAGCTTCGCTTCGGGCAGCTCGATCACTTTGTCGGAGCGGCGCAACAGCGACGTGTTCGGCAACCTGGAGAAGTACAAGGACAAACTGGTGCTGCGCCCGCAGGAAATCTCCAACCACCCGGAAGTGGTGCGTCGTCTGGGTATCATCGGTATCAACACTGCGCTGGAGTTCGACATCTACGGCAACGTCAACTCCACCCACGTCTGCGGCACGCGGATGATGAACGGCATTGGTGGCTCGGGCGACTTCGCGCGCAACGCGCACCTCGCGGTGTTCGTGACCAAATCGATCGCCAAGGGCGGCGCTATTTCCAGCGTTGTGCCGATGGTCAGCCACGTTGACCACACCGAGCATGACGTCGACATCCTAGTGACCGAAGTCGGTCTGGCCGACCTGCGCGGCCTGGCCCCACGGGAGCGCGCCCGGGTGATCATCGACAACTGCGTACACCCCGATTACCGCCAGGCGCTGAATGACTATTTCACCGCCGCCTGCGCCATCGGCGGGCACACCCCGCATATCCTGCGCGAAGCCCTGAGCTGGCACATGAACCTGGAAGAAACCGGTCGCATGCTCGCGGTGTAATCCGCACAGTCGAACCGCTGATGCAAACACAGTTTGTGTCAGCGGTTTTTTACATTGCCCCCATCTGGCAAAAACTGTACTGCTGTACCGGTGATTTCCTACAGCTTTTGCATACTCCAACCCCAAGATTGCGCAAAAATGCACCACTTAAGTGCAGACAGGTACAGTTTGCTCGATTTTGACCCGTACACCCCCTATAAACAGTTAACTGGTCACTCACAATACAGTTGAACTGTATCTAGAGAGACTAGGCAAACGAGAGGATCATGGGCACCAGTTAAACCACTACCTGATCCCGCCACAAGCGGAAGGATGTCAACCATGGAACGTACACTCAGTTCCGAACTGTTCTTCGAAGACAAAGCTGCAAAAAACCAGGCTTCCCTGCCTCTGCGCGTTATCGCCAACCTGATGTTGTGGCAGCGCCGCATCTCCAGCCGCCATCAACTGGCTCGTCTGGATTCGCGTCTGCTGGCTGACGCCGGTATCAGCGAAGCACAACGCTACGAAGAGCTGAGCAAGCCGTTCTGGCGCTAAGTAGCGTCGCTGGCTCTGGTCATTAGACCCACCGCCAGCAACCCGAATTGAACAAACAAGACCCGTCGCGGGAAACCGCGACGGGTTTTGTCGTTTCAGGGTTTGAAAAGCGCCCATACAGCAACCCAAATCAACAACAGGTACAGTTTCTATATTCATTAATCTTGACCAGTACAATTTCACCTGAATGTATCTGCTGTTTCCACTGCTTCGCGCGCAGCATGTCCTTGATCCGCTCTCGGCTTAAGGAATACGCCATGAAAGACTTACAGGATGTTTCAACAACTTCGATTCAGACCCACGCTTACCCTTACTCATTGCGACGCCTGCTACATGACTTGTGGCAAGCAATGGAACGCGCCAGGACGCGGCGCTTGCTGGCTCAGCTCGATCAGCGCGATCTCGCGGATCTGGGCTTAAGCCAAGCCGATCGGCTCAATGAACTGGAAAAACCCTTCTGGCGCTAGCATTCTGCCCACTGTCCGAACCCCGCGCACAGGCCTAATATCCACGGCAGAACGTGGCGAATCTTCTGTAACCCGCGTCTGACTCATCAGACACAAGCCACCTCTCAATACGGTTTACTATCAGGAGATCCATCATGTCCCGTCTTCGCCTGCTCAGCGCTGCCGCCTTGCTGGCCGTGGCTGCCAACGCCAGTGCCTCCAGTTTCATCGTCACCACCGATGCCGTGGTTGGCGCGCTGAAGTCCTCTTCGGACGCCACTTCCGACGTCAGCTCTTCGTTGCGTGACAACAAAGTCGTGATCGCCGCCCGCGACGACGCCGCCAGCTTCGTCGCCAGCGAAGGCCAGATTCGCGGCGTGAAGCTGGAAAGCGCGCTGGACCTGATCCGTCATCAGGCACCGCAACTGAACGCGACCGACTTCCAGCTGGCGCAAGCCATCCTGGCGATCTGATCCGCCGTTGCCGAAGGGACACGCCAGTCGTGTCCCGATGTTTCGCCGCTGGCTCTGGCCCGGGCATTTGCGCTAGCCTTGAGGCTCGTTAACCGTTACCGAGTCTCATGCGTTTATTCAAACTGCTTTTCCCTTCTGTGTTGATCAGCGCCTTCTGGGCAACCTCGGTCGATGCCTTTGATGTCTCCACACAAAACACCGTGGTCAGCGTTTGGGCGACCGGAATGGTGTCTTCGGCGCCATTCGACCGTAAACTGATCATCGCCGCTCACGATGACGCGGCGGCGTTTGTTGCCAGTGACGGTGAATTGCGCGGCGCGCAGCTCGAATCCGCACTGCATTACCTGCGCAAATCACGACCAAAACTTCATGTCAGCGACCTTGAACTGGCACAGGCAATTCTCGTCCAATAGTTATCCTGATCCCTCGTTATCATTGCCCTCCGGAGTCGTTCCATGCGTAGCCCGCTGATTGCTGCCGCCCTTGGCCTGTTTTTGTTGGCCGACGTGGCCCAGGCGCACACCCTGGTAGCCACCAGTAACATCATCGTTCGTGCCTCCCAGCGCACCATCGATTTCACCTCCGATACCACTACGTCGATTCGCGACTCGAAAATCATCCGCGAAGCCCATGACGATGCGGCCAGCTTCGTTGCCACCAACGGCGATATCCGTGGTGCGCACCTGGAGGCCGCCTTCAATACCTTGCGCACGCGTGTACCCGAAGCCCGCGACGCCAGTGATCAGGTGCTCGCCGAAGCCATCCTCTCCCTGTGAAGTCACTCGGCGCCTGGCTGCTGGCCGGGGCGTTGTTGCTGCTTGGCAGCAGCGCCCACGCCAGCCTGCAATTGCGGCTCAAGACCGACGGCCTGAGCCCTGCCCAGCAGCAGGCCAGCCAGGCGCTGCTCGATGAAGCGATGCAGAAATTGCCACCCAGCTTCGTCGAACAGCTGGACCGGCGCATCGATGTCGGCTGGACCGACAACATGCCCGGCAATGCCTATGGCGAGGCGACCCTGGTTGCCGAACTCGACCTGAACCGCAAACTGCTCGCCGGCCTCACCGACGGCAGCGCGGCCAAGGAAAAAACCAATCGCCCCCACGGCACGGTGCGCCAGGAACTGCTGGCAACGGTGCTGCACGAACTCACCCACATTTATGACCGCGCACGCCTGTGGCCCGTCGCCGAACGCACGCTGATCCAGCGCTGCACCCGTCGCAGCAACAGCGCCGGGCTGGTCGGCATTCCCGATGAGTGTCGCGGCCAGACTGAACGACGCTTCACCCTCAGCGATGACCCGCGCCTGCTCGACCTCGCCGGTTGGCAACAGTACGTCGGCCGCCGCGGCGAGCGTGAACAACACAACCGTCAGGTGGCCCGCAGCCCGGACCTGTACGAGATTTCCAGCCCGAAAGAGTTTGTCGCGGTCAACATGGAGTATTTCCTCCTCGACCCGGGCTACGCGTGCCGCCGTCCGGCGCTCTATCGCTACTACAAGGAGCGCTTCGGCTGGGCACCACCGGCCAAGGACACCTGCAGCAATACCTTCGCCTTTCTCAACGCCGGCAACGACTTCGCCAAACAGCCCTTGGGCCAGGTCGACCCGGAGCGGGTGTATGCCGTCGATTATCTGCTGGCCGAAGCTAACCAGAACTGGGTCAGCCGCTGGGGCCACAGCATGCTGCGCCTGGTGATCTGCGCGCCGGGTCGACCACGGGGCCCGGATTGCCGGCTCGACCTCGACCAGCATCTGGTGCTGTCCTACCGCGCCTTTGTCGGTGATGTGCAGCTGTCGAGTTGGAACGGTCTGGTCGGCAAATACCCGTCGCGGCTGTTCGTGCTGCCGCTGGCGCAGGTGATCGACGAATACACCAAGACCGAACTGCGCAGCCTCGCTTCAGTGCCGCTGAACCTGTCGCGCGACGAGATCGAAGGCGTGGTCGAACACGCCGCCGAGATGCACTGGAGCTATGACGGCAACTACTTCTTCCTCTCCAACAACTGCGCGGTGGAAGGCCTGAAACTGCTGCGCAGCGGCAGCAACAACAAGCAACTCGTCGGCCTCGACAGCATCATGCCCAACGGTTTGCTTGAAGTGCTGAAAGGTCGTGGCCTGGCCGACACCAGCGTGCTCGACAATCCCAAGGAAGCCCTGCGCCTGGGCTATCGCTTCGATTCGTTCCGCGATCGCTATCAGGCAATGTTCGATGTCTTGAAGAAGCAGCTGCCGATCAAACAGACCACCGTTGAGGACTGGCTATCGCTGTCTGCCGAAGAACGCCGGCAGTGGTTCGAGCGCGCAGACCTGCGCACCAGTGCCGCATTGTTGCTGCTGGAACAGGCGAGCTATCGCCGCCAGTTGCTGCTGGCCCAGGATGAGGTCAAGCAGCGCTACCTCGGCGCCCGGGAGCTGGAAAACGGCGGCATGGACAAGGCCAACGCGACCCTGCAGGAAATTCTCGCCAACAGCGGTTTCCTCAGTCGTCCGGCGGAACTGCTCGACAGTCGCGGCTACGGTCTGCCGCAACCGAGCGAGTTCAAGCGCCTGCAAGACGAAAGCGCCCAACGCCAGAAACAATTGCTGGCACTGAGCGGCGATCTGGACAAGGAGGTGCGCAAGTTGCTGGAACCCAAGCGAGCAGCCGAAATTGCCGCCAGCGAAGCCAACGTGAAGCAGATTGGCGAGCATCTGCGCAAACTGCACAAGGCATCTGGCGGACTGGAACTACCCTGAGACAGAAGACTGGAACTGAATCTTGTGGCGAGGGAGCTTGCTCCCGCTCGGCTGCGCAGCAGTCGTAAATCGGTTGAATGCCGAATTTTCAGGGCCGCTCCGCGCCCCAGCGGGAGCAAGCTCCCTCGCCACAGATGATCGTGCCAAATCAGTACAAAACACCGTCCAGAATTTCGTAAACGATCCCGGTGCCTACCGCGATCAGCACAATGTCACCCCCGGCCCGGCGCCACTCGTAACCCGGATACACCGGCAGACGACTCAGCGCCCGACCATCCAGTCGCTCGCCGTAATACCCGTGCGGCAACGGCCGGCCGCGTTCCAGATGGATACCCGGAGGTGGCGGTGCGCCGCGCACGAAGTAGCCGTGATTGTCGCGAATGGTCTGACGGATCGGCCCGAAGTCGCGCGGCGGGCCACCACGGTGGTCGTTCTGCGGGCCACGGTGATCGTCGCGATGGTCGTTGCCATGGTTGTTGTACTGGCCCTGCTGCGGGCCGCCGTGGTCGTGATCATCGCGTGGATCGGCGCTGGCCAGCAGCGGTGTCGCACTGATCATCAGCACACCCAGTCCGGCAATCAGACGTTTCGGCATTTTCATCGGGTCTTTCCTCACTGCACCAACAGCAAAAAGGGATTCAGAACGTGGTTCTGAATCCCTCGGTCTTGCTCATTTAGGCTGTGTTGTGAGGCGCTAATTCCTCTGTATCAGGAACTTTACCTTCAGCTGACGCGGGCCTTACGCACGCCTTCGGACAGCGACTTGCACAGCCCCAGCACACCATCGACAGCCTGGGCTGGCGTGGTCGCATTGGCGATATGGTCGATCAGCGCCGAACCCACCACCACACCGTCCGCCAAACGAGCGATGGACGCCGCCTGCTCCGGAGTTCGGATGCCGAAACCGATGCTGATCGGCAGATCAGTGTGGCGACGCAGACGGGTCACCGCCTCTTCGACGTGCTCCAGCGTCGCCGCACCGGCGCCGGTCACCCCGGCCACCGACACGTAGTAAACGAAGCCCGAACTGCCATTGAGCACTTTCGGCAGGCGCGCATCGTCAGTGGTCGGGGTGGTCAGGCGGATGAAGTCCAGACCGGCAGCCTGTGCCGGGTCGCACAGCTCGGCGTTGTGCTCCGGCGGCATGTCGACCACGATCAGACCATCAACGCCCGCCGCTTTGGCATCAGCGATGAAACGCTCAACGCCGTACATGTGGATCGGGTTGAAGTAGCCCATCAGCACCAGCGGCGTGTCGCTGTTGCCTTCGCGGAACTCGCGAACCATCTGCAGGGTTTTCGCCAGATTCTGCCTGGCGCCCAAGGCACGGATATTCGCCAGTTGAATCGCCGGACCATCGGCCATCGGATCGGTGAACGGCATACCCAACTCGATCACATCGGCGCCAGCGCCGGGCAGACCTTTGAGGATCGCCAGCGAGGTGTCGTAGTCCGGGTCACCGGCGGTGACGAAAGTCACCAGCGCGGCGCGGTTCTGTTGCTTGAGGTCGGCAAAACGGGTTTGCAGGCGGCTCATCAGTGTTTCTCCTGCTTCGACTGTTCCATATGGTGCATCACGGTCTGCATGTCTTTGTCGCCACGGCCGGAGAGGTTGACCACCATCAGGTGATCCTTCGGCAGTTTCGGCGCGCGTTTGAACACTTCAGCCAATGCATGAGCGCTTTCCAGTGCCGGGATGATGCCTTCGAGGCGGCAGCACTGGTGGAACGCAGCGAGGGCTTCGTCATCGGTGACCGAGGTGTACTGAACGCGGCCGATGTCATGCAACCAGGCGTGCTCAGGGCCAATGCCCGGATAGTCGAGGCCGGCGGAAATCGAGTGAGCGTCGATGATCTGGCCGTCGTCGTCCTGCAGCAGGAAGGTGCGGTTACCGTGCAGCACACCCGGTACGCCGCCATTGAGGCTGGCGGCGTGCTTGCCGGTTTCGATGCCGTAACCGGCCGCTTCGACGCCGATGATTTCGACGCTCTGATCATCGAGGAACGGGTGGAACAGGCCCATGGCATTGGAACCGCCACCGATGCACGCCACCAGACTGTCCGGCAGACGACCTTCCTGGGCTTGCAGCTGCTCGCGGGTTTCCTTGCCGATCACCGCCTGGAAGTCGCGCACCATTGCCGGGTAAGGGTGCGGGCCGGCCACGGTGCCGATCAGGTAGAAGGTGCTGTCGACGTTGGTTACCCAGTCACGCAGCGCTTCGTTCATCGCGTCTTTCAGGGTGCCGGTGCCGGCCACCACCGGAATCACTTCGGCGCCCAGCAGCTTCATGCGGAACACGTTGGCCTGCTGACGCTCGATGTCGGTGGTGCCCATGTAGATCACGCAATCCAGACCGAAGCGCGCAGCCACGGTGGCCGTTGCCACGCCGTGCATGCCGGCGCCGGTTTCGGCGATGATGCGTTTTTTGCCCATGCGCCGCGCCAGCAGGATCTGGCCGATGCAGTTGTTGATCTTGTGCGCGCCAGTGTGGTTCAGCTCTTCGCGCTTGAGGTAAATCTTCGCACCACCGCAAAACTCGGTCAGACGCTCGGCGAAATACAGCGGGCTTGGACGTCCGACATAGTCACGCTGGAAGTAGGCCAGTTCTTCCTTGAACGCCGGATCTTCCTTGGCCGCTTCGTATTCGCGGGCCAGATCGAGGATCAGCGGCATCAGGGTTTCCGCCACGTAACGGCCACCGAACGCACCGAACAGGCCGTTATCGTCCGGGCCGTTGCGCAGATTGGAGGTGTTCGAAGTCTGGGTCATGATGTGCTCCAGGTGAATTCGGGAGAGAAGACAATGGAGTCCACTCTACCCCTGACCTTCCAGGCTGAAAACCGATAAGATCGCCACAACCTGTCAGGAAATCTCACAGATACCATGAGCCACGACCTTCCCCCGCTGAACGCCTTGCGCGCATTTGAAGCCACCGCCCGGCTGAACAGCGTCAGCCAGGCGGCCGAACAGCTGCACGTCACGCATGGCGCGGTTAGCCGTCAGCTCAAGGTGCTCGAAGAGCATCTGGGCGTGAGCCTGTTCGTCAAGGATGGTCGCGGCTTGAAACTCACAGATGCCGGTGTTCGACTGCGAGATGCCAGCGGTGAAGCCTTTGATCGGTTGCGCAGTGTGTGTGCCGAGCTGACGCAAAGCACCGCTGATGCGCCGTTCGTTCTTGGCTGCTCCGGCAGTCTGTTGGCGCGATGGTTCATCCCACGCCTGGGGCGGCTCAACGCCGATCTGCCGGACTTGCGTCTGCACTTGTCAGCGGGTGAAGGTGATCTCGATCCACGGCGCCCAGGTCTCGATGCCTTGTTGCTGTTCGCCGAGCCGCCATGGCCGGCCGACATGCAGGTCTACGAACTGGCCGCAGAACGCATCGGCCCGGTGATGAGTCCGCTGTTCAGCGGTTATCAACGCCTGCAATCCGCGCCGGCCGCAGCCTTGCTCAGTGAACCGCTGCTACACACCACTTCCCGCCCACAAGCGTGGCCGAGCTGGGCACAGCAAAACCACCTCGACGCCAAGGCGCTGAAGCTCGGGCAAGGTTTTGAGCATTTGTATTATTTGCTGGAAGCGGCAGTGGCGGGACTCGGCGTAGCGATCGCGCCGGAGCCGTTGGTGGCCGAAGACTTGAAGGCCGGTCGCCTGGTTGCGCCATGGGGCTTCTGCGAAACCCCGGCGCAACTGGCGTTGTGGCTACCCAAGCGCGCCGCAGACGGGCGCGCCCGGCAACTGGCGCAATGGCTCAAGAACGAGCTGCGCCAGAGCGATCACTCGCCGCGCTTGAACAGCAAGTAAGCGGCGAGCAGACCGATTGCACCGACCGCCACACCGGCGGTGGTCCAAGGGTGTTCCTGAGCGTAATCGCGGGTGGCGATGCCGGTCTCGCGGGTTTTTACTTTGACTTCTTCATAGGCATCGCTGAGCAGGCTGCGCGAGTGCTTCAGTGCGCTTTCGGCGTTGCTTTTGAGCGCCTTGAGGGTCTTGCGCGACTCGTCCGAAGCGTCGTCTTTCAAGCTTTCCAACGATTTGAGCAGACTCTCAATCTCGGCTTCCATGCTTTGCAACGAGGCTTTACGTAAAGAGGTGTTGGCCATGGTGGCTCTCCTGCATTGGTGATGAGTGGCGTGTGTTGGTTGGGACTTCAGCGGTTTGAGAAAGTGCAGAAAATCTGAACTTCGCTTGCGCCGGGCCGCCGAAATAAACAGTGCAGATTCACTGCTAGTCTCAATCCACACGTCAATTCCAAACGCCAAGGAGATCGCCATGAGTGACCATCACACGTACAAGAAAGTCGAGCTGGTCGGCTCGTCCACCAGCAGCATCGAAGACGCCATCAACAACGCGCTGGCTGAAGCGAACAAGAGCATCAAGCATCTGGAATGGTTTGAAGTGGTCGATACCCGTGGCCACATCAAGGACGGCAAGGCTGCGCATTTTCAGGTAACACTCAAAGTGGGCTTTCGCATTGCCAGCAGCTGACTTTGGGCTACGCTTCTGAACTTGCGCGCTGGCCGAGTGCCATAGGAATGGCAAAGCGCTACAAGGTGAGTGCATCGGGAGACCTGATGCCCACCTCTTTTAATCCGACCAGGGAGTGCGACCGATGAAGAAGTTCATATTGGCAGTAGGTTTGTTGAGCCTTGCGGGTGGCGCGTTGGCTGCTGGCAAGCCTTGTGAAGAGTTGAAAAGCGAGATTGCGGCGAAGATTGATGCCAAAGGTGCCTCCAGTTATTCGCTGGAGATTGTCGACAAGGGTGCAGCCGCTGGCGGCAAGGTCGTTGGCAGTTGCGAAGGTGGCACCAAGGAAATCGTCTACAAACGTGGTTGATCGCGCCTGAAATGCAAAAGCCGACGCGAAGGCGTCGGCTTTTTTGTGGGCGATGATTTACCTGTAGGAGCTGCGGCACGCTGCGATCTTTTGATCGTGGCTTTGAAAAATCAGATCAAAAGATCGCAGCCTCGTTTCACTCGACAGCTCCTACAGGGCGCCGCGTTATCCTTTCATGACCTGCGCCAGCAGTTCGTAGGAATGCACGCGATCGGCGTGTTCATACAGGTCGCAGGTGAAGATCAGCTCATCGGCCTGGGTCTGCTCGACCAGCACCTCCAGCTTCGCGCGGATCTTCTGCGGGCTGCCGACCATCGCCAGGCCGAGGAAATCTCCCACCGCCTCACGTTCATGGGGCAGCCACAGGCCGTCCATGGTTTTCACCGGTGGACGCTGCACCAGGCTCTGCCCACGCATCAGCGCGAGAATGCGCTGGTATACCGACGTCGCCAGGTAATCGGCCTGCTCATCGGTATCCGCCGCCACCAGCGGCACACCGAGCATCACGTACGGCTTGTCGAGCACCGCCGATGGCTTGAAGTGGTTGCGATAGACGCGGATCGCCTCGTGCATGAAGCGCGGAGCGAAGTGCGAGGCGAAGGCGTAAGGCAAACCGCGCTCACCGGCCAGTTGCGCACTGAACAGGCTGGAACCGAGCAGCCAGATCGGCACATTGGTGCCGGTGCCGGGCATGGCGATCACCCGTTGATCCGGGGTGCGCGGGCCGAGAAAACGCACCAACTCGGCGACGTCTTCCGGGAAATCATCGGCGCTGCCGGAACGCTCGCGGCGCAAGGCGCGGGCAGTCATCTGGTCGGAGCCGGGCGCTCGGCCCAGACCCAGGTCGATGCGTCCCGGATAGAGGCTTTCGAGAGTGCCGAACTGCTCGGCGATCACCAGCGGCGCGTGGTTGGGCAGCATCACCCCACCGGAGCCGACGCGAATCGTCGAGGTGCCGCCGGCCAGATAACCCAGCAGTACCGAGGTGGCAGAACTGGCGATACCGTCCATGTTGTGGTGTTCGGCGACCCAGAAGCGGGTGTAGCCGAATTTCTCGACGTGCTGTGCCAGATCCAGCGAATTGTGCAGCGATTGTGCCGGACTGCCGTTCTCGCGCACCGGCACCAGATCGAGGGTGGAAAATTTTACATCGGACAGTTGCTTCATAAACCTGCGTCTCCGAGTGGTCTGCAGGTTTTTTCTTGCGAACGAAAACCTGCCGAATTCATAAGCGTGTTCTGTGCAATGAGGGCATATACCCGAGTTTCAATAGCTGAGAGAAAAATCCTACTAAAAAAGTCAACGATTCACTCGGGCTGAACTTTGTTCCGGCGTCTATCCTCAGAAGCCTTGCAAGCAAAAACCACGACGGCGCGGCGTTCCGCGCCAGATCTTGAGGAGGCAGATATGGCTATCGTGAAGAAAGCATCCGCGCATTGGGCAGGCGATCTGAAAACCGGCATCGGCTCGATCTCTACCGAGACCGGCGTCCTCAGAGAAGCACCTTACGGCTTCAAGGCCCGCTTCGAAGGCGGCAAGGGCACCAACCCGGAAGAACTGATCGGCGCCGCGCATGCCGGCTGTTTTTCCATGGCGTTTTCGATGATTCTGGGCGATGCAGGCTTGAAGGCCGACAGCATCGACACTCAGGCAGAGGTTACGCTGGATCAGGTGGATGGCGGCTTCGCAATCACGGCGGTGAAGCTGATCCTAAAGGCGAAAATCCCTGGCGCTACTCAGGCGCAGTTTGAAGAACTGAGCAACAAGGCCAAGGAAGGGTGCCCGGTGTCCAAGGTATTGAATGCGAAGATTACCCTTGAGGCATCATTAGTCAGTTGAGTCATCGCTGACAGGATCTGATGCCATCGCGAGCAGGCTCACTCCTACAGGAATCTCGGTTGTTCACAATTGTTGTGTCCGCTGGAGATCGAATGTAGGAGTGAGCCTGCTCGCGATGGCGATCCTGAAAGCACCGTAGAGCTTGAAGATGTGAGCGAAGTCAGAACCCGCGCTGCAAAAATATGGTCGAATAAGTGACAGCAGCTTCAGCGCACGCCCGTGCGCGCTGCCCCATGGAGCTTCAGGATATGAAACGTATTGGCTTGGCGATCCTCTGCAGTGCATTGGCCACAACGGTTCTTGCCGCACCGAAAGACTGTGAAGAACTCAGGAAAGAAATCGAAGTAAAGATCCAGGCGAACGCCGTGCCCACCTACACGCTGGAAATCGTCAGCAAGGAAGAGGCCGAAAAACACGACGTGGCCATGGTCGTCGGCACCTGTGAAAACGGCACCAAGGCAATCATTTACCAGAAGAACGACAACTGATCCGTCTCAGCTGAGGCAATCCATGTCGTGATCCTCGGCAACGATCTCACGCTTGGCGTTGTACAGACGGGCGCTCGGCGTGAACCCTAACGAACGCCCCTCCAGCAGATAACGCTGCCCGGCCTCGAAATGGTCGTAGCGGATATACAAATAGCACAGCCGCTCGACGGGACCGGTCATCAGACTGCCGCCGCCACCAAACACCTCGAAATCAAATCGCACCCGCAGCTCATGGCTACCGGGGGTGACCTGGAAGAAACGCCCGTCGCTCAGGCGCTGATTATCCAGGCGCTCGGCCATGAGCAGTTTTCCGCCGGGGGTCGGGGTCGAGAAATCGACCCAGGCCATTTGCGGATCAATCGGCGGCAATGGGGTCTGACAGCCAGCGACAGCGCCGATCGCGAGCAACAACATCAACTTGCGCATGATGGATGTCCAGGGATTCAGACCTCCAGCATAGCGCTGATCAGGTGCGCTGACAGCCTGCCGGCGTGCCCTGACCGACCACATTGTGCTGCTCGTCATAGAGCTTGGCCCATGGCCGGAAACCGATGCTGCCAGCTTGCAGCTGATAACGCTGGCCGGCATTGAAGTCCTTGAATTTCACCTTCAACTGACAATCGCGCCACAGCGGTTCGGCATCGGGACCGATGTTGGTGGCTTCGACCGGGAACTGATAACGCACCTGCAATTGGTGACTGCCGGGCTCGACTTCAAAATAACGTTTGTCGACGGTCGTCTTGTCATCGACCTTCAGCGCTTGCAGCGCTGTGTCCTGTTGCCGGGCATCGAGATCGATCCAGGCTTGCGAGGGGTCAGGATCGGGCATTCCGAATCCGGCACAACCGGCCAGCGTCAGCAGGCCTCCAGTCAGCAACAACATGCGCATAGCGAAGCTCCAGATGGCGGGATAGTCTTGCGGGCAGACTTTCCAAAGGATTTTTATTTTGAGCAGGCCGCTTCCAAGCCATGGGGTACTTGATCGCGTTTTTCGGATTTTGTTTCCGGGTGTGATGTTTTTGTTGCTCAACGGTTGTTCCAGCGTCAGCTATTACAGCCAATTGGCCAGCGGTCAGTTGCAGCTGCTGCGGGCGCGCGAGCCGGTAGCCATGGTGATCGCCGACCCAAGCCGCGACGCCAAGCTGCGCACGCACCTGATCCAGTCACAGAAGGCCCGAGCCTTCGCCAGCGAACACCTGCACCTGCCGGATAACCAGAGCTATCGGCTGTACGCCGACATCGGCCGACCGTATGTGGTGTGGAACGTGTTCGCCACCCCGGAGTTTTCCCTGACCCCGCAGAACCATTGTTTCCCGATCGCCGGTTGCGTGGCCTATCGCGGCTACTACAGCCAGAGCGCTGCCCGGGGCGAAGCGGCGATTCAGCGCCTGCAAGGCATGGACGTGGCGATTGGCGGCGTCGAGGCCTATTCAACCCTCGGCTGGTTCAATGACCCGATCCTCAATTCGATGATGGGCTGGGGTGACGAACGCCTGGCCACGTTGATCTTTCATGAACTGGCGCATCAGCGTTTCTATGTGAAAGACGACACCGAGTTCAATGAGTCGTTTGCCACGTTTGTCGAGCAGGAAGGCACCCGCCAGTGGCGGGCGTTTCGTGGCCTGCCGCCGGACACCGATGCCAGGCTCAGGCAGCGCGATCAGTTCATCGAACTGGTGCTGGAAACGCGCTCGCGCCTGGAAAAGCTCTACGCCCAGCCGCTGCCGGCCGAGCAGATGCGCGAGCGTAAAGCAGCGCAATTCGAGCGATTTCGGCGCGATTACCGGGTGACGCGCGACAGCCAGTGGGCCGGGGACAAGCGCTATGACGCGTGGGTGAATATGCCGCTGAACAATGCGCGGTTGTTGCCGTTCGGGCTGTATGACCAGTGGGTGCCGGCGTTTGCGGCGTTGTTCAGGCAGGTTGGGGGGGATTGGGGGCGGTTTTATGCTGAGGTCGAGAAGTTGGGTGGTTTAGCTGTCGCGGAGCGTAAAGCGGTCTTGAAAGCTTTGGCCGGATCTTGAATTGATGTCGGCTGATCCGGCTTCATCGCTGGCAAGCCAGCTCCCACATGGATTCAGGTGAAAGTGCGCCCACTGCTCACCTGTGGGAGCTGGCTTGCCAGCGATGGCCGACTCATCAGCGCCGCAGAAACGCCTGATGCAACTCAGCCAAAGTCTCAAAATGATAAGCCGGCGCCTCGGCATTCAACTCTTCGAAACTGCCAAACCCATAACCCACCGCCGCCGCATCCAGCCCATTGCTGCGCGCACCGATCAAATCATGCTTGCGATCACCGATCATCAACGTGTTGGCCGGGTCCAGCCCTTCTTCGGCGATCAGGTGCGCGATCAGCTCGACCTTGTTGGTCCGCGTGCCATCCAGCTCACTGCCGTAGATCACCTTGAAGTGTTTGGCGAAGTCGAAGTGCCGGGCGATTTCCCGGGCAAATTCCCAAGGTTTGGAGGTCGCGATATACAGCTGTCGCCCCTGGCCACTCAGGGTCTCGAGCAACGGTGTGACGCCGTCGAACACACGGTTCTCGTACAGGCCGGTGACCTTGAAGCGCTCGCGATAGAAATTCACCGCCTTCCAGGCCTTGGCCTCATCGAAGCCATAAAACTGCATGAACGCCTGCAACAGCGGCGGGCCGATGAAGTGTTCGAGTCTAGTCCGGTCCGGCTCATCGATGCCGAGCTTGCCGAGGGCGAACTGTATGGAACGGGTAATGCCCTCACGCGGGTCGGTCAGGGTGCCATCGAGGTCGAACAGTACGGTCTGGTAATGCATGAGAAATCCTGAGCAGGTGTAGGTCGATTCAGAGCTGGTCGTAGCCTTCGGCCAGATGCAGGTCCTTGAGCTTCACGTAGTTGGCGGCGCTGTAGGTGAAGAAGGCGCGTTCCTTGTCGGTCAACGAGCGGACTTGTTTCACCGGGCTGCCCACGTACAGAAAACCGCTTTCCAGGCGCTTGCCCGGCGGTACCAGGCTGCCGGCGCCGATGATCACATCGTCCTCGACCACCGCGCCGTCCATGACGATGCTGCCCATGCCGATCAACACGCGACTGCCGACGCTGCAGCCATGCAGCATGACCTTGTGGGCGATGGTCACGTCATCGCCGATCAGCAGCGGAAAGCCCTCCGGGTTGAACGGCCCGGCGTGGGTGATGTGCAGCACGCAGCCGTCCTGCACGCTGGTGCGCGCACCGATGCGGATGCGGTGCATGTCGCCACGGATCACGGTCAGCGGCCACACGGAGCTGTCTTCGCCTATTTCGACGTCGCCGATCACCACCGCTGAGGCGTCGACAAACGCGCCTTTGCTCAAGCGAGGGGTGTGATTCTGGTACTTGCGAACGGACACGATAAGTTCTCTCTCTGTCGCCGATAGCTGCGGTGAGTGCCGATTGTAATTAAGATGGGCGCATGTTTCTCCCAGCCAAGGTGCCAACCGTGAGCGTGAACAACCCTCTTCTGCAGTCCTACGACCTGCCGCCGTTCTCCACGATCCGTGCCGAACACGTGCTGCCGGCCATCGAAACCATCCTGGCCGACAACCGCGCCGCCATTGCCGAAATCCTCAAGACTCAAGTCGAGAACCCGACCTGGGCCGGCCTGGTACTGGCGATGGACGAACTCAACGATCGCCTCGGCGCTGCCTGGAGCCCGGTCAGCCACCTCAACGCCGTGTGCAATAGCGCCGAACTGCGCGAAGCCTACGAGTCGTGCCTGCCGGCCCTCAGCGCCTACTCCACCGAGATGGGCCAGAACCGCGAGCTGTTCCAGGCTTATGAAGCGCTGGCCAACAGCCCGGAAGCCGCCGGTTTCGACGTGGCGCAAAAAACCATTCTGGAACACGCCCTGCGCGATTTCCGTCTGTCGGGTATCGACCTGCCGGAAGCCGAACAGAAGCGCTACGCCGAAGTGCAAAGCAAACTGTCCGAGCTGGGCAGCCGCTTCTCCAACCAGTTGCTCGACGCCACGCAAGCCTGGACCAAGCACATCACCGACGAAGCCGCCCTCGCCGGCCTGACCGATTCGGCCAAGGCGCAAATGGCTGCCGCCGCGCAGGCCAAGGGCCTCGACGGCTGGCTGATCACCCTGGAATTCCCGAGCTACTACGCGGTGATGACTTACGCCCAGGACCGCAAGCTGCGTGAAGAAGTCTACGCCGCCTACTGCACCCGTGCGTCGGACCAAGGGCCGAACGCCGGGCAGAACGACAACGGCCCGGTCATGGAAGAGATCCTCGACCTGCGTCAGGAACTGGCAAAACTCTTGGGCTTCACCAGTTTCTCCGAGCTGAGCCTGGCGACCAAAATGGCCGAGTCCAGCGATCAGGTGCTGAGCTTCCTGCGCGATCTGGCCAAGCGCAGCAAGCCGTTCGCCGCGCAGGATCTGCAGCAGCTGCGCGCTTACGCCGCCGAACAGGGCTGCGCCGATCTGCAAAGCTGGGACAGCGGTTTCTACGGAGAAAAACTCCGCGAGCAGCGCTACAGCGTCGCTCAGGAAACCCTGCGCGCCTACTTCCCGATCGATAAAGTTCTCAGCGGTCTGTTCGCTATCGTCCAGCGCCTGTACGGCATCGAAATCGCCGAACTGAAAGGCTTCGACACCTGGCACCCGGATGTGCGCCTGTTCGAAATCAAAGAGAATGGCCAGCACGTCGGCCGCTTCTTCTTCGACCTCTATGCCCGCGCCAACAAGCGTGGCGGTGCATGGATGGACGGCGCCCGCGACCGTCGTCGCACCATCGATGGCGTGCTGCAAAGCCCGGTCGCCAACCTGGTGTGCAACTTCACCCCGGCCGACAGCGGCAAGCCTGCGCTGCTGACCCACGATGAAGTGACCACCCTGTTCCACGAATTCGGTCACGGCCTGCATCACCTGCTGACCCGCGTTGATCACGCCGGTGTTTCCGGGATCAACGGCGTGGCGTGGGATGCGGTCGAGCTGCCAAGCCAGTTCATGGAAAACTGGTGCTGGGAGCCGGAAGGCCTGGCGCTGATCTCCGGTCACTACGAAACCGGCGAGCCGCTGCCGCAAGACCTGCTGGAAAAAATGCTCGCGGCGAAAAACTTCCAGTCCGGGCTGATGATGGTGCGGCAGCTGGAATTCTCGCTGTTCGACTTCGAACTGCACGCCACCCACGGTGACGGCCGCAGCGTGGCACAAGTGCTGGAAGGCGTGCGTGACGAGGTGTCGGTGATGCGCCCACCGGCGTACAACCGCTTCCCCAACAGCTTCGCGCACATCTTCGCCGGCGGTTACGCGGCGGGTTACTACAGCTATAAGTGGGCGGAAGTGCTGTCGGCGGATGCCTTCTCCAGGTTCGAAGAGGACGGTGTACTCAACGCCGACACCGGACGCGCCTTCCGCGAAGCGATTCTGGCCCGTGGCGGCTCGCAGCCACCGATGGTGCTGTTCGTCGACTTCCGTGGCCGTGAGCCATCGATTGACGCACTCTTGCGCCATAGCGGCCTGAGTGAGGACGCGGCAGCATGAGTGAGGCACCTGTGATTACCAAGAAGCGCTTTATCGCCGGGGCGGTCTGCCCGGCATGCAGCGAGCCGGACAAACTGATGATGTGGAACGAGGACAGCGTGCCGCACCGCGAGTGCGTGGCCTGCGGTTACTCGGATACGCTGAACGAGCAAGGGCTGTCGGTTCCCAAGGAACTGGGCACGCGGGTCAATACCAGCGCGCTCAAGCCGGCACCGGACAAGACTGTCCAGGCCGTGCAGTTCTTTCCGAATCCGAAGCTGAAGAAAAAGTCCGAGGACTGAGCCGGCGAATGACCCTCCACGGTGCAATGCCGTGGAGGGTCCGGCTTACTTGAGGTTGACCGACTGGAACCAGCTCTTCATCGAGCAGGTGGCAAAGGCACTGGTGCTGCAATCGCCGTTGGCCAACGCGGTGCGCAGTTTGTCGACATCGGCTTGCATCACGTAACGCACGCCATCCTTGAAATGGCCGCTTTCACCAAAACCGCCCTGCGTCATTTCATTCAGCGCGTCTTCCTTGCTCCAGCCTTGCACCACAATCCGGTACATCGCCGCCATCAGGCCGGTGCGGTCGGAACCGTGTTTGCAATGCATCAGCACCGGGCCGTTGGCTTCGGCTGTCTGAATCGCGCGCAACGTCTTGAGCACATCGGCGTCATCGACATGGTTGGTGCGATAAGGCAGTTGCACTTGATTGATGCCCGGCTCGGACAGCCAACTGCTGTCAGCTTCCGGCAAGAAGTTGATCACCGTCGCCACTTTGAGATTCTTCAGCAATGGAACCACGCCACCGTCGGGCAAGGCGCTGCGGTAAAGCGTGGGTGACATCTGGAACAGGTTGTATTGCACTTCAACCGGTTGCGCCCACTCCGGCGGGCGTGATGTGACAGCGGCGTCAGCCTGGGCCGGCATCAAGTGCAACAGGGCAACAAGCGACAAACACAAAGCAGGAAAAAGGCGCACTCGAGACATGCTGGGCTGACCGTATCGGAATTCATCAATGAAAGGCCTCGCAGCTTCCACCTCTGCCGGTCAAAGCCCTGTGAGGCACTTGTCAAAGAATCGTGAATCCGGGCGATTTCATTGAGCGCCCGCTAAAAAAACCGCAGCTTTTTCCGCTGAATCGGTTCATCCCGATGTGTAGCCTGCTACCATTTGTCACACGATGTTGCAGGCGTCCCCCTTTTCCCGGTCAATCACCGGGCCACGCCGCAACGAAAAAATGCTCACGCCGTTCGCAGAAACGGCGGAAAACCATCAATGCCTGATGAGGTGCACCCCCATGTCTGATGCAGATCGAGACAACCCGCGGCGTGAGTTCTTGCGCAAATCCCTGACCCTGATTCCCGTGGTCACCCTCGCCGGCACTGGCCTGGGCAGCAGCGTGTTGCAAGCTGCGCCTGAAGCGGCCCCAGCGGCGCCAGCAGCCACACCGGCCGAGGCTGACGCCAGCGCTTACCAACCGAGCTATTTCACCGCCGAGGAATGGGCCTTCATCAACGCCGCCGTGGCACATCTGATTCCCAACGACGAGCAAGGCCCGGGTGCCCTGGAAGCCGGCGTGCCGGAATACATCGACCGCCAGATGAACACCCCGTACGCCGCCGGCGCCCTGTGGTACATGCAAGGTCCGTTCAATGCCGACGCCGCGCCGGAGATGGGCTGGCAGAGCAAACTGGTGCCCAAAGAGATCTATCGCCTGGGCATCGCTGCCACGGATCAGTGGGCAAAATCGCTCAACGGTAAAACATTTGCCAAGCAAGACAGCGCTACCCGAGAAGATTTGCTCAAGCAGCTCGAAGCCGGAAAACCGCAGTTCGCTGCAGTTCCGGCGAAGATTTTCTTCAGCCTGCTGCTGCAAAACACCAAGGAAGGGTTCTTCTGCGACCCGATCCACGGCGGCAATAAAGGCATGGTCGGCTGGACCATGATCGGCTTCCCCGGCGCCCGCGCCGATTTCATGGATTGGGTGGAACGCAACGAGCAATACCCCTTCCCGGCAGTTTCGATTCGCGGCGAGAGGGCTTGAGCATGGCAACCGTAATGAAGAAGGTCGACGCAGTGATCGTCGGTTTCGGCTGGACTGGCGCGATCATGGCCAAGGAGCTGACCGAGGCCGGGCTCAACGTGCTGGCGCTGGAGCGCGGGCCGATGCAGGACACCTACCCCGACGGCAACTATCCGCAGGTGATCGACGAACTCACCTACAGCGTGCGCAAAAAACTCTTTCAGGACATCTCGAAAGAAACCGTCACCATCCGCCACAGCGTCAACGACATCGCCCTGCCGAACCGCCAGTTGGGTGCATTCCTGCCGGGCAATGGCGTCGGCGGCGCCGGTCTGCACTGGTCGGGCGTGCACTTTCGCGTCGATCCGATCGAGCTGCGCATGCGCAGCCATTACGAAGAGCGCTACGGCAAAAGTTTCATCCCCAAGGACATGACCATTCAGGACTTCGGCGTCAGCTATGAAGAGCTGGAGCCGTTCTTCGATTTCGCCGAAAAAGTCTTCGGCACCTCCGGCCAGGCCTGGACCGTGAAGGGCCAACTGGTCGGGCAAGGCAAGGGCGGCAACCCTTACGCGCCGGATCGCTCCAATCCGTTTCCGCTGGAAGCGCAGAAGAATACGGTTTCCGCACAACTGTTTGGCAAAGCGGCGACAGAGGTCGGTTACAAACCCTACAACCTGCCGTCCGCCAATACCTCGGGGCCGTACACCAATCCCTACGGCGCACAGATGGGCCCGTGCAACTTCTGCGGATTCTGCAGCGGTTACGTGTGCTACATGTACTCCAAGGCGTCGCCGAACGTGAACATTCTGCCGGCGCTGCGTCCTCTGCCGAATTTCGAGCTGCGCGCCAACGCCCATGTCCTGCGGGTCAACCTCGACAGCAGCAAGTCCAAGGCCACCGGCGTGACCTACATCGACGGCCAGGGCCGCGAGATCGAGCAACCGGCGGATCTGGTGATCCTCGGCGCCTTCCAGCTGCACAACGTGCGGTTGATGCTGCTATCGGGCATCGGCAAGCCTTACGACCCGATCAGTGGCGAAGGCGTGGTCGGGCGCAACTTCGCCTACCAGAACATGGCGACCATCAAGGCGTTCTTCGACAAGGACACCCACACCAACAATTTCATCGGCGCCGGCGGCAACGGCGTGGCGCTGGACGATTTCAACGCCGACAACTTCGACCACGGCCCGCACGGCTTCGTCGGCGGCTCGCCGATGTGGGTCAACCAGGCCGGCAGCCGACCGATTGCCGGCACCTCGAACCCACCCGGCACCCCGGCCTGGGGCAGCCAGTGGAAGCGCGCGACCGCCGATTACTACACCCATCAGGTGTCGATGGACGCCCACGGCGCGCATCAGTCCTACCGTGGCAACTACCTCGATCTGGATCCGGTGTACCGCGATGCCTACGGTTTGCCGCTGCTGCGCATGACCTTCGACTGGCAGGAAAACGACATCAAGATGAACCGTTTCATGGTCGAGAAAATGGGCAAGGTCGCCCAGGCCATGGGTCCGAAAGCCATCGCGGTGATCGGCAAGCAGGTTGGTGATCACTTCAACACGGCGGCCTACCAGACCACCCACCTCAACGGTGGCGCGATCATGGGCACCGATCCGAAGAAGAGCGCGCTGAACCGCTATCTGCAGAGCTGGGATGTGCACAACGTGTTCGTACCGGGCGCGTCGGCGTTCCCGCAGGGCCTGGGTTACAACCCGACCGGACTGGTTGCCGCTCTGACCTACTGGTCGGCCAAGGCGATCCGCGAGCAGTACCTGAAAAACCCCGGCCCGCTGGTTCAGGCATAAGGAGCGATGACCATGAAAAATCTCGTTATCGCCACTTTGGCCCTGCTCGGCAGCACGGCTGTACACGCCGCCGACGTTGATCAGGCGTTGATCAAACAAGGCGAATACCTCGCCCGCGCCGGTGACTGCGTGGCCTGCCACACCGCCAAGGGCGGCAGACCGTTCGCCGGCGGCCTGCCGATGGAAACGCCGATCGGCACGATCTACTCGACCAACATCACCCCGGACAAAAACGGCATCGGTGATTACAGCTTTGAGGACTTCGACAAAGCCGTGCGCCATGGCGTGGCGAAAAACGGCAGTACCTTGTACCCGGCGATGCCGTATCCGTCCTACGCCCGTGTCAGCGAAACCGACATGCAGGCGCTGTACGCCTACTTCATGCACGGCGTCGAGCCGGTGGCGCAGGAGAACAAGGCCAGCGACATTCCGTGGCCGCTGAGCATGCGCTGGCCGCTGATGGGCTGGCGCTGGCTGTTTGCGCCGAAGGTCGAGGACTACAAGGCCACCTCGGATGATCCGGTGATCGATCGCGGCGCCTATCTGGTCGAAGGCCTCGGCCATTGCGGCGCCTGCCATACGCCACGGGCGCTGACCATGCAGGAAAAATCCCTTAGCGCGGCGGAAGGCAAGAACTTCCTCGCCGGCAGTGCGCCGCTGGAAGGCTGGATCGCCAAAAGTCTGCGCGGTGATCACAAGGATGGCCTGGGCAGCTGGAGCGAAGAGCAGCTGGTGCAATTCCTCAAGACCGGACGCAGCGACCGCAGTGCGGTGTTCGGCGGCATGAGCGATGTGGTCACCCACAGCATGCAATACATGACCGATGCCGACCTGACGGCGATTGCTCGTTACCTCAAGTCGCTGCCGGCCGTTGATCCAAACGATCAGCCGCACCAGTACGACGAGAAAGCGGCCAAAGCCCTGTGGAACGGCGACGACAGCCAGCGTGGCGCAGCGGTGTACATCGACAACTGCGCGGCCTGCCACCGTACCGACGGCCACGGCTACACCCGGGTGTTCCCGGCGCTCGCGGGCAATCCGGTGCTGCAATCGGAGGATCCGACCTCGCTGATCCACATCGTGCTCAAGGGCGGTACCCTGCCCGCGACACACACGGCACCTTCGACCTTCACCATGCCGGGATTCGCCTGGCGGTTGTCGGATCAGGAAGTGGCGGATGTGGTGAGCTTTATCCGTGGCAGTTGGGGCAACAAAGGGGCGCCGGTGAACGCTGCCGACGTCGAAAGCCTGCGCAAGAATGATATGCAGACCACTTCCGGGGATGATCTGGGGCAAGTCACTTCGCATTAACGAGATTGGATACCGCTGACATGGCATTAATGCTTTGTTGTGTCAGCGGGCAATTCAACGCCTGGACTGAAAGCCCTTGAACTGCGCAAAAGCGTCGGCCAACTGCAAGTACAGCTTCTTGTCGTATTTATCGACGTCGCCATCGCCATCACCATCGAGGACCTCTTCGGAAATCAAGTCATAACGACCGTTAGCTTCCGACGAAGAAGCGAACAACGAGTAGTCGTAATCCATCATTTCGGTGGCGTCTTCATTGAAGTGATAAATCGCGACTTCCGGATTTCCGTCTTGGTCCATATCCGCAATTTCCAGCAATATCCTGATAGTCATGCAGTCAATCCTTCAGTTGATTGCACTGCGCCAATCGGCAATCTGTCGCAGTTTTCCGGAAGTTAACGAGTGGGGGAAATCCGGTCTACTGTCAGACCTGACAGGGTGTACAACCATCCAGCAGTAAACTTGAGCGCTGTAAATGCATATACCTGTCAACTCTGACAGTAGTCGCTCACTCCTATTACACCCAGGCAGACGACCTCGCCTCTGCTTTGGTCGGTTTGAGTACCGTCGGTGCCGGCCGTCTTTACAGATGCATACTTTTATCGTTTGCAGACAACGCGCCAGGGAGCAAACTTGCCGACGTCAACATTGCCTTAATGAGAGATTTTAAATTCTGAGTTAAATGCTGACATGCTGACTACGGTATCGACGAAACACTGTCCGAAAAAAACCCTGCATGCGTGAATCATGCAGGGCTTTTTGCATTTATAGTCGTAAGCTTATGGATTAACGATACTTACATAAGCCTTGGCCAGCGCCAGCAACTTGGCCTTGTCATCTGCATCGATATCACCGTCACCATCGACATCCTTGTCATTGCGCACGTCGAAGGTTTTGCCCCCGTCATAGGACGACGCAATGATAATCCGCGAATCCAGCAGGGAGTCGGTAGGCACAGCGTTCTCTGCATCCCATCCGGATTGCTTCAGCGCAAACTGCATGGACACCAGTACTTCATCCGGGTCAACCGGAGTCGGACCAAGTTTCTGTAGAAAGATGCCGCGATGGTTAAAGTTAGACACATTTAATTCCTTTTAAACATTGATTAGCAGAAGTGCAACACGGCGAATACTAACGACATTGCAAGTTGTACTGCTACTTGAAACATGTGTCTCCGGGTTGCAATAAAAGGAGTAGTCAATAAACCGGATACCCTTTTCACATATCCCGAATCGCCGAACGGCACTGGCTGTTTGCTCGCGCCAGCGATACTGTACGCACATACAGTCATCAGGACCTTTGCGATGCACACGCCCTTGCCTCCTCGCGGTCGCGGCACTGCGACCAACCCGCACAACCGTTTCGCGCCGAACCGTTCGGTGGCCGAGGACGACGGCTGGTATCAGGAAGTGCCCGAGACGCAGAACACTGAAGTGATGATCGAGACCGCAAAAACCATCATCACCCGCAACACCTCGCCGGATCTGCCCTTCGATCGCTCGATCAATCCCTATCGCGGCTGCGAGCACGGCTGCATCTATTGCTATGCGCGACCGAGCCACGCTTATTGGGACATGTCGCCGGGGCTGGATTTCGAAACCCGGCTGATCGCCAAGACCAACGCCGCCCAGGTACTGGAAGAACAGCTTGGGAAAAAAGGTTATCAGTGCGCGCCGATCAACCTTGGCTCCAACACTGACCCGTACCAGCCCATCGAACGTGAACACCGGATCACCCGCCAGACCCTTGAAGTATTGCTGCGCTATCGGCACCCGGTGACCATCGTCACGAAAGGCTCGCTGATTTTGCGCGACCTTGACCTGCTCACCGAACTGGCACAGCAACGGCTGGTGGCGGTGATGATCAGCCTGACCACGCTGGACGATGAACTCAAACGCATCCTCGAACCGCGAGCCGCTGCCCCGAAAGCACGGCTGCGGGCGATCCGGGTGATGCGCGAAGCAGGCATTCCCGTGGGGGTGCTGTGTTCGCCGATGATTCCGATGATCAACGACAGTGAAATCGAGAGCCTGCTGAACGAGGCCCACGCGGCTGGAGCACAGAGTGCCGCGTACATGATGCTGCGCCTGCCACTGGAGGTGGCGCCGCTGTTCGAAGAGTGGCTGCAGGCGCACTATCCGCAGCGCGCGGCCCATGTCCTGAGCCTGATCCGCCAGAGCCGTGGCGGCGAGCTTTACGACAGCCGTTTCGGTGCGCGGATGCGCGGCGAAGGGCCATTCGCCGACCTGCTGGCGCAACGCTTTGCCAAAGCGATCAAACGGCTCGGCCTCAACCATCGCGAGGGCTATAACCTGGACTGCACTGCCTTCTGTCCACCGGGTCGCCAGATGTCGTTGATTTAGCGACAATCAGTTTATGGTTGAGGGTCAGAATCCTTCCGTTGAAATACGCCAGTCACGTTTTTGTGACCTGGAACACACGTTCTAGAGCGCTCGATTCAGTTTGAGTTAAGTTTCGGCGGCTACCTTGTTCATCGAGTGACTGACGGGTCTGGATGACCCGGATGTTTTAAACAGCCACTGGCTTCACACCGGAATACACGGGAATGACTCCCCGAATCCGCCAAAGAGGATGAATCATGAGTGACAAGGATAAACAGCCGTTGGCTGCGTCGGCGCAAGCCGTCCCTGGGGCGGAATCCGCCGATGCAGCGTTGCGTACGATCGTTGACGGCTTTTTGCATTTTCATCATGAGGTCTTCCCGCAGCAGGAAGAACTCTTCAAGAAACTCGCCACGGCGCAATCGCCACGGGCGATGTTCATCACCTGTGCCGACTCGCGCATCGTGCCCGAACTGATCACCCAGAGCTCGCCGGGCGATCTGTTCGTGACCCGTAACGTCGGCAACGTCGTGCCGCCTTACGGCCAGATGAACGGCGGCGTTTCCACTGCCATCGAATACGCGGTGTTGGCGCTGGGCGTGCAACACATCATCATCTGCGGCCATTCCGATTGCGGCGCCATGCGCGCAGTGCTCAATCCGGAAAGCCTGGAAAAAATGCCAACGGTCAAAGCCTGGTTGCGCCACGCCGAAGTGGCAAAAACCATGGTGCACGAAAACTGCAACTGCACCGACGAAAAAGAGAGCATGCCGATCCTCACCGAGGAAAACGTCATAGCCCAATTGCAGCACTTGCGTACCCATCCTTCGGTAGCCTCACGCATGGCGAACGGTCAACTGTTCATCCATGGCTGGGTCTACAACATCGAAACCAGCGAAATCAAAGCTTACGACGCGGATCAGGGACGCTTCCTGCCGCTCGACGGCAGCCATCCGATTCCGGTGGCGACGCCCAAAGCGCGCTTCTAAATCTTCCTAAAAATCTGCGTGGTTTGACGCCGGCCGCTGTTTCAGCGGTTCGGCGAAGCCATGCCTGAAGAAAGCTTCGGGAGAGTCACCATGCGTGCTGCTCAATTGAAAGCGGTTCTGCCACGGGAGCTGCTGGCTTCGGTGGTTGTATTCCTGGTCGCCCTGCCGTTGTGCATGGGTATTGCGATTGCTTCAGGGTTGCCGCCGGCCAAAGGCCTGATCACCGGGATCATCGGCGGTCTGGTGGTGGGTTGGCTGGCCGGCTCGCCGTTGCAGGTCAGCGGGCCGGCGGCGGGGCTGGCGGTGTTGGTGTTCGAGTTGGTGCGCCAGCACGGGATCGAGATGCTCGGGCCGATTCTGTTGCTCGCCGGGTTCCTGCAACTGGTGGCCGGACGCCTCAAGCTCGGTTGCTGGTTTCGAGTGACGGCCCCAGCAGTGGTCTACGGCATGCTCGCCGGAATCGGTGTGCTGATCGTGCTCTCGCAAGTGCACGTGATGCTTGATGCCAAGCCACAACCGTCCGGGCTGGATAACCTCACGGCGTTCCCCGGCGCGGTGGCGCAAGCCTTGCCGTCGTTCGGCTGGCAGGCCGGCTTGCTCGGGCTGGCGACCATTGCGGTGATGTGGCTGTGGGAGAAGTTTCGCCCGCATGCGTTGCGCTTCATTCCCGGTGCGCTGCTAGGCGTCGGTCTGGCCACGGGCGCCAGCCTGTTGCTGGCATTGCAGGTGAAACGGGTCGAGGTGCCGGAGAATCTGGCCGAGGCCATCGACTGGCTGAAACCGGCGGACTTGCTCAGCCTCGCTGATCCAACCCTGCTGATTGCGGCTTTTGCCGTGGCGTTCATTGCCAGCGCCGAAACCCTGTTGTCTGCAGCGGCTGTAGACCGCATGCACAGCGGTGTGCGCTCGGACTTCGACCGTGAGCTGTCGGCACAAGGCGTCGGCAACATGCTCTGCGGTCTCGTCGGTGCACTGCCGATGACCGGGGTGATCGTGCGCAGTTCGGCCAACGTCCAGGCCGGTGCGACCACCCGCTACTCGACGATTTTCCATGGTCTGTGGCTGCTGGCGTTCGTGCTGTTGCTGTCGAGCGTGCTGCAAAGCATTCCGGTGGCGAGTCTGGCGGGGGTGCTGGTGTATACCGGGTTCAAACTGGTGGACTTGAAAGCCTTTCGCGGCCTGGGCCGTTACGGACGGATGCCGATGTTCACCTACGCCGCCACGGCACTGGCGATCATCTTCACCGACCTGCTGACCGGTGTGCTGATCGGTTTCGGTTTGACGATGTTGAAACTGGCGTTCAAAGCATCGCGCCTGAAAATCAGCCTGATCGACCTGCCGCAGGACGGCGAGATGGAGTTGCGTCTGGTGGGCGCGGCGACCTTTCTCAAGGTACCGGCGCTGACCCAGGTGCTGGGCAGCATTCCAGCGGGTACAACGGTGCATGTGCCGCTCAATAACCTGAGCTACATCGACCATTCGTGTCTGGAGTTGCTGGAAGAGTGGGGCCGGGCGAATGCGGCGAAGGGGTCCAAGCTGTTGATTGAGTCGCGCGGGTTGAAGCGACGGCTTGAGGGGCGGGTTCGGACTAATACCGGGATCGGTGCGGCTGGCTAAATCCCTCATACACAAATAAACCCTGTGGGAGCTGGCTTGCCAGCGATGGCGGTCTTTCAGTCACTGAAAATGTCGACTGATCCACCGCTATCGCTGGCAAGCCAGCTCCCACAGGTATTTGTGTGGAACGCGGATTACGCGGCGGGCTGGTCGAGCTCCAGGCCCACGCCTAGGCGGCGGCCCATGCACGGCCAGCGTTTCCACGCCGCACCGGTGTCCGGGCTGCTCAGTTTGTCACGGTAGGCCTCAACCGATTCCAGCGCAAAACTCTCGTCGTCGAGCATCTCGTCGATGGTGTGATGCACCACTTCGTCCAGTTGATTGGCAAATTCCTCACCGAGCAATTGGTGAGCAATCAGGTTGGCGACCGTCATGTCCAAGGGGATCAGTGGCTGGCCGAGGTGTTTGATGTACAGGTCGTTGACCTCTTCGACAAAGCGGTGCGCCAGATAAGCTTCGTCGAGCAGGCCGTCCAGACCGACCGGCGGCTGGAGAAAGTATTGCTCGGCGATTTTCAGCACCGGTTTGATCTGCGACTCGATTCCCGCTTCCCTGGCAACTTCATTGGCTGCGTCCAGCATGTCTGGTACTTCATCGATGTAGGCGGTGACGAAACTGGTCAACGCTTCTTCGCGGTTGGCGTCTGGCAACTGGATGGCCGAATGCAGATGAGGCAGTTTGGCTTCCAGCTGGCGCTTGAGCCGTCCGGTTTCGTTTTCGGTTTGTCGGGCTTTTTGGATCTGCTCGCGCAATGCGGCGGTGTTCATGAAAACTCCAGGAAACAAGGCAATGAAATAGGGAAGACATAACTTAGCTGGCTTACGAAAAATGCTAAGACGCATTTGTCATAATTATTTCATCCTTGATACACCTGCGTTATATCAGTTTGCCGCCACTCGTCTGCATCCTTCTCCATTCGCACCCTCGAGCGCAAGCCTTGGCTGTTTCAGATCATTTACGCCTCGACATTGCAATTCCCGATGGCTGTCTATACTCGCCATTGAATGGAGTTAGCTGATGACGCCCGACTGCCCACGCAGCAAGGCCCGGCGATTCAAGTTCGTAGTCTGATGCAGCCGCTCCCTTGCCGAAGGCGTTGCGCCTACGGGATAACAAGAACGATAAGGGGAACCCGCAATGATGCGACATCCACACGTCTGGATGGGCCTCCTGTTGTGGTCGATTTTCAGCCCGGCCCATGCGGCCTGGACTGTGAATATGGCGCCTGGAGCGACTGAAATCAGTCACGCAGTATTCGACCTGCACATGACCATTTTCTGGATCTGTGTGGTGATCGGGATCATCGTCTTCGGCGCCATGTTCTGGTCGATGATCGTGCATCGCCGCTCGACCGGGCAGGTCGCCGCAAAATTCCACGAAAGCACCACCGTCGAAATTCTCTGGACCGTCGTGCCGCTGCTGATTCTGGTGGCGATGGCCGTTCCGGCGACCGCCACCCTGATCCGCATGTACGACACCAGTGAGCCGGATATCGATATCCAGATCACCGGTTATCAGTGGAAGTGGCACTACAAATACCTCGGTCAGGACGTCGAATTCTTCAGCAACCTGGCCACCCCCGCCGAACAGATCCACAACAAGGAAGCCAAGGGCGAGCACTACCTGCTCGAAGTCGACAAGCCGCTGGTGCTGCCGGTCGGCGCCAAGGTGCGCTTCCTCGTGACCTCCGCCGACGTCATTCACTCATGGTGGGTACCGGCCTTCGCGGTCAAGCGCGATGCGATCCCGGGATTCGTCAATGAAGCCTGGACCCGCATCGACAAGCCCGGCCTTTACCGTGGCCAGTGCGCCGAGTTGTGCGGCAAGGATCATGGCTTCATGCCGATCGTGGTCGACGTCAAAGAGAAGGCCGACTACGACAAATGGCTTGCCGACCGCAAAGCCGAAGCCGCGCAGCTCAAGGAGCTGACCAGCAAGGAATGGACCCTCGACGAGCTTAAAGAGCGCGGCGACAAGATCTATCACACCACCTGCGTGGCCTGTCACCAGGCTGAAGGTCAGGGCCTGCCGCCGATGTTCCCGGCGCTCAAAGGCTCGCCGATTGCCACCGGCCCCAAAGCCGACCACCTGCACCGCGTCTATTTCGGCAAGCCCGGCACCGCCATGGCGGCGTTCGGCAAGCAGTTGTCGGAAGTCGATATCGCAGCGGTCGTGACCTACGAACGTAACGCCTGGGGCAACAACAAGGGCGACATGGTCACGCCAAAAGAAGTGCTGGAGCTCAAACAGGCGGAAAGCAAATGAGCCGGTCCATCGCGTATTTCGTGAACCGGCCGGGGCACCGCGCCCCGGCCAGCCCCGTCCACTCACGTAAAGGAGACCGGCCATGAGCGCTGTAATCGATGACCACGGTCATGCCGACCACGCCCACGGACCCGCCAAAGGCCTGATGCGCTGGGTGCTGACCACCAACCACAAGGACATCGGCACGCTGTACCTGTGGTTTGCGTTCTGCATGTTCCTGCTCGGCGGCACGTTTGCCATGGTGATCCGCGCCGAGCTGTTCCAGCCCGGGCTGCAGATCGTCGAACCGGCGTTCTTCAACCAGATGACCACCATGCACGGCCTGGTGATGGTCTTCGGCGCGGTGATGCCGGCGTTCGTCGGCCTCGCCAACTGGATGATCCCGTTGATGATCGGCGCGCCGGACATGGCCCTGCCACGGATGAACAACTTCAGCTTCTGGCTGCTGCCGGCGGCGTTCCTGCTGCTGGTCTCGACCCTGTTCACCGCCGGTGGCGGGCCGAACTTCGGCTGGACGTTCTATGCGCCGCTGTCCACCACCTACGCGCCGGAAAGCGTCACCTACTTCATCTTCGCCATCCACCTGATGGGGATCAGTTCGATCATGGGCGCGATCAACGTGATCGCCACCATCCTCAACCTGCGTGCCCCCGGCATGACCCTGATGAAAATGCCGCTGTTCGTCTTGACCGGTGTGATGACCGGGTTCCTTCAGATCGCGGTGATGCCGGTGCTGGCCGGGTGCGTGACGATGATGCTGTTGGACATCCACTTCGGCACCAGTTTCTTCAGCGCCGCCGGTGGCGGTGACCCGGTGCTGTTCCAGCACGTGTTCTGGTTCTTCGGCCACCCCGAGGTGTACATCATGATCCTGCCGGCCTTCGGCGCCGTCAGCCAGATCATCCCGACCTTCTCGCGCAAGCCGCTGTTCGGCTACACCTCGATGGTCTACGCCACGGCGAGCATCGCGTTCCTGTCGTTCATCGTCTGGGCGCACCACATGTTCGTGGTCGGCATCCCGCTGGTGGGCGAGTTGTTCTTCATGTACGCAACCATGCTCATCGCCGTGCCGACCGGGGTGAAAGTGTTCAACTGGGCCAGCACCATGTGGCAAGGCTCGCTGACCTTCGAGACGCCGATGCTGTTTGCCGTGGCGTTCGTGATCCTGTTCTCGATCGGCGGCTTTTCCGGGCTGATGCTGGCCATCGCCCCGGCGGACTTCCAGTACCAGGACACCTACTTCGTGGTCGCGCACTTCCACTACGTGCTGGTGCCGGGAGCGATCTTCGGGATCTTTGCCTCAGCCTATTACTGGCTGCCGAAGTGGACCGGGCACATGTACGACGAAACCCTCGGCAAGCTGCACTTCTGGCTGTCGTTCGTCGGCATGAACATGACCTTCTTCCCGATGCACTTCGTGGGGCTGGCGGGGATGCCGCGGCGGATCCCGGACTACAACCTGCAGTTCGCCGATTTCAACATGGTCTCGTCGATCGGCGCGTTCATGTTCGGCGCCACGCAAATCTTCTTCCTGTTCATCGTGATCAAGACCATTCGCGGCGGCCCGCCAGCCCCGGCCAAACCGTGGGATGGCGCCGAAGGTCTGGAGTGGAGCGTGCCGTCACCGGCGCCGTATCACACCTTTACTACGCCGCCGGAAGTGAAATGAAACGCTCCTCTGTTAACGCGACCCCTGTGGCGAGGGAGCTTGCTCCCGCTTGGGCGCGCAGCGCCCAAAAAATCTTTGGGGCTGCTGCGCAACCCAGCGGGAGCAAGCTCCCTCGCCACAAAGGCTCACTCGCACCTTCGAGGGAGGCATGACTCATGGCTGACTCGATCTCGCTGAAAAAACTGGTCACCCGCCTGCTCGGGGTCGTGGTCGCCATGTTTGTCTTCGGCTTCGCCCTGGTGCCGATCTACGACGTGATGTGCAAGGCCTTCGGCATCAATGGCAAAACTGCCGGGCAGTACGAGGGCGAGCAGGTGGTGGACAGCTCACGGCAAGTGCGCGTGCAGTTTCTGTCGACCAACAACATCGACATGCCGTGGGAGTTTTACCCCAAGCACGACGAGCTGACTGCCAACCCCGGCGCGGTCAACGAGATGATCTTCATCGCCCGCAACCCCACCGACAAACCGATGAGCGCCCAGGCCGTGCCGAGCATCGCGCCCAGCGAAGCGGCGGCGTACTTCCACAAGACCGAATGCTTTTGCTTTACCCAGCAGGTGCTGCAGCCCGGTCAGCAGATCGAGATGCCGGTGCGTTTCATCGTTGACCGCGACATGCCCAAGGACGTGAAGCACCTGACGCTGTCCTACACGCTGTTCGATATCACCGCCCGACATCCTCCGGTGGCTGCAAATACCGGCGGTTAAGCGTGCCCGATAAGGAGAACAATAAATGGCAACTCATGAGCACTATTACGTCCCGGCCCAGAGCAAATGGCCGATCATCGCCACGTTCGGCATGGTCATCACCGTGTACGGCCTGGCGACCTGGTTCAACGATCTGAAGGCTGCGCGCCCGGAATCCCACGGCCCATACATCTTTTTCGTTGGCGGGCTGTTGCTGGCGTACATGCTGTTCGGCTGGTTCGGGGCGGTGATCAAGGAAAGTCGCGCCGGGCTGTACAGCCCGCAGCTCGATCGCTCGTTCCGCTGGGGCATGAGCTGGTTCATCTTTTCCGAGGTGATGTTCTTCGTCGCCTTCTTCGGTGCGCTGTTTTACGTGCGCCACGTCTCGGGGCCCGCGCTGGGTGGCGAAGGCCCGAAAGGCATTGCCCACATGCTCTGGCCGAACTTCCAGTTCACCTGGCCGCTGCTGCACACCCCGGACCCGAAACTGTTCCCGCCACCCAAGGAAGTCATCAGCCCGTGGGGTCTGCCGCTGATCAACACGATCCTGCTGGTCAGCTCCAGCGTGACCATCACCATCGCCCACCATGCCTTGAAGAAGGGCCATCGCGGCGCACTGAAAATCTGGCTGGCGATCACCGTTCTATTGGGCTGCGGCTTCCTCGCCTTGCAGGCCGAGGAATACATGCACGCCTACCACGAACTGGGCCTGACTCTGGGTTCGGGCATCTACGGTGCGACGTTCTTCATGCTCACCGGTTTCCACGGTGCTCACGTGACCATCGGCACGATCATTCTGTTCGTGATGTTGATGCGCATCATGAAGGGGCATTTCGATGCCGAGCATCAGTTCGGCTTCGAGGCGGCGAGCTGGTACTGGCACTTCGTTGATGTGGTGTGGATCGGCCTGTTCATCTTCGTTTATGTGCTCTGAGCACTGATCACCAAGGCGCGTGCGACACCAGTTGGCCGCTGTAGAAGCCCCAGGCAATCAAGCCGACGGTGGCAGCGGCCAGAGCCACCCGAACACTCAAGGCGATCACCAGGCGATTGGAGCTGCTGTCGTCCTTGACCAGGAAAAACAGGCCGCTGAACAGGCTGATCACCGTGGCAATCAGCAGCACGACAATGGCTGCCTTGAGCATGGGAAGAACTCCGGGGGACAGGCGATGCAGTTGAGTATAGCGAGCGCGACGACTGCCTTTGTGGCGCGGCCATGAAGCGCTTTCGGCCGGGCGTGATACCGACCGTGGTGGTGGCGCTGTTGCTGCCGCTGCTTGTGTCGCTGGGTTTCTGGCAATTGGGCCGGGGCGCGGAGAAAACCGCCCTGCTCGCCAGTTACGCCGAGCGCCGCGCCGCCGAGCCGATGGCCAGCAGCGAATTGCTGCACAGCGCCGACCCGGCCTTTCGCCGCGTGCACCTGTACGGCCAGTTCGATGGCGCCCACACCCTGTTGCTGGATAACCGTCAGCGCAACGGCAAGGTCGGCATCGAACTGCTGCAACCGTTTCAGGATCGGACCACCGGCCAGTGGCTGCTGATCAATCGCGGCTGGCTGCCATGGCCGGATCGCCGGGTAACGCCAAAATTTTCCACCCCCGCCGACGCGGTCAACCTGGACACCTGGGTCTATGTCGCCCCCGGCGCAACCTTCCAGTTGCACGCCGACCCGGCCAGCAGCACCTGGCCGCAAACCATTACCGCGGTCGAGCCGGCCAAGCTGTGGAAAACCCTCGAACGCGACGGCTTCGCCTATGAACTGCGCGCCGAACCTGGCCCTGCCAGCTACGAAGCCGACTGGCCGGTAGTTGCGATGGGCCCGGAAAAACACCTCGGTTACGCCGTGCAGTGGTTCGCCATGGCCACCGCCCTGCTCGGTCTCTACATCTATTTGGGCTTGCACAACGCAAAGGAGAAAACCCATGGGAACGGCCATGAATCCACCCAGCATGTCTGAGACAAAAACCCCGGCCACCCGCCGTCGCGGGCGGATCCAGCTGTTGCTGATTGTGCTCGGCGTGGTCGGCCCGATGATCCTCGCCACCGGCATGTACAAATTGCAGTTCTGGGTGCCGGAAGGTCGCAGCTATCACGGCGAACTGATCGGTAACGGCCAGACCCGCGCCGACCTCGGCGTGCAGGCCGATGAACAGCGCTGGCAGATGCTGGTGACCGCGCCGAAGGATTGCGCGGTGGACTGTCAGCAACTGGTGTACCTCGCCCGCCAGATCCAGATCGGCCTCGGTCGCGACGCCGGTCGCGCCAGCCACGCCCTCGCCGCTGCCCAACCGCTGAGCGCCGACTACGAAGCCAAGCTGAGCCGCGAATACCCGCAGCTGCAACGCTACCCGCTGGACAGCGCAGCGTTGAGCAAGGCCACCGGCGACAAGGCCACACCGCAGCTGTGGATCATCGACCCCCACGGCAACCTGGTGCTGCGCTACGACCCGAGCGTGAAGGGCAAGGATCTGCTCAACGACCTGCGCCACCTGTTGAAACTGTCGAACATCGGATAAGGGCATCGTCATGGCCAAACCTGGATTTCGCCTCGCGCTGTTTGCCACCCTGCTGGCACTGATCGTCGTGTTGCTCGGCGCCTACACCCGCCTGACCCATGCCGGCCTCGGCTGTCCGGACTGGCCGGGCTGCTACGGGTTTATCAGCGTGCCGAAAAGCGAAGCCCAACTGGCCCATGCCGAACTGCATTACCCCGACTCGCCGGTGGTGGCGCACAAGGGCTGGAACGAGATGATCCACCGTTACTTCGCCGGCACCCTCGGCCTGCTGATTTCGATTCTGGCCGGGCGTGCCTGGGTCAATCGTGGTCACCCGGGACAGCCGCTGAAGCTGCCGCTGTTTCTGCTGGCGGTGGTGTTCGCCCAAGCGGCGTTCGGTATGTGGACGGTGACGCTCAAGCTCTGGCCGCAGGTGGTCACCGGGCATTTGCTCGGCGGTTTTGCGACCTTGAGTCTGTTGTTTTTGCTGACGTTGCGATTGTCCGGGGTGCTGCCGGCGCTGACCGTGCCCAAGCGCTTGCAGTATTGGGCAACGGCGGGACTGTTACTGGTGATCGGCCAGATCGCACTGGGTGGTTGGGTCAGCTCCAACTACGCGGCGGTGGCCTGCATCGACTTCCCGACCTGCCACGGTCAATGGCTGCCACCGGCGGACTTCGCCAACGGCTTTCACCTGACCCAGCACATCGGCCCCAATTACCTCGGCGGTCAGCTCGACAGCGACGCGCGCACGGCGATTCACCTGACTCACCGTATCGGTGCGCTGCTGGTGACGATCGTCCTGCTCGGTCTGGCCTGGCAACTCAGGGCTGTCGGCATGACGCGTTTGGCCGGGCTAGTCGTCATTGCCCTTGGCGCACAAATCACCCTCGGCATCAGCAACGTGTTGTTCCATCTGCCGCTGCCGGTGGCCGTGGCCCACAACGCCGGTGGCGCCGCGCTACTGCTGACCATGGTGCTGGTCAATTACCACGCGCGCACCAGTCTGGTCCGGGTCAAACAGCCGGTGCTTGCGCGCTGGCACCTCAGCCCGCGTAAACACGTGGCGGCGCTCATCACCATTAAAGGAGAAACGCCATGGCGCTTCTGATCGGCGAACGTCCCGCGCAAGCGCTGTGGCGTGACTATCTGGAGCTGACCAAGCCGAAAGTGGTGGTGCTGATGCTGATCACCTCGCTGGTCGGCATGTTCCTCGCGACCCGCGCCGGGGTGCCGTGGACGGTGCTGGTGTTCGGCAATCTGGGGATTGCGTTGTGTGCCGGCGGCGCGGCGGCGGTCAACCATGTGGTCGACCGGCGCATCGATGCGGTGATGGCGCGCACGCACAAACGGCCATTGGCCGAGGGCCGGGTTTCGCCGGCAGCGGCGCTGACCTTTGCGCTGGTGCTGGCGCTGCTCGGGCAGGCGATGCTGCTGACCTTCACCAATCCGCTGACGGCATGGCTGACACTGGCTTCGCTGCTGGGTTACGCGGTGATCTACACCGGTTTCCTCAAACGCGCGACGCCGCAGAACATCGTCATCGGCGGCCTCGCCGGCGCGGCGCCACCGCTGCTCGGCTGGACCGCCGCCACCGGCCATGTCAGCGCCGAACCGTTGCTGCTGGTGCTGATCATCTTCGCCTGGACCCCACCGCACTTCTGGGCACTGGCGATTCATCGCAAGGAGGAATACGCCAAGGCCGACATCCCGATGCTGCCGGTGACCCACGGCGAGCACTACACCAAGGTGCACATTCTGCTGTACACCTTCGCCCTGCTCGCGGTGAGTCTGCTGCCGTACGTGATCCACATGAGCGGCGTGCTCTACCTGATCTGCGCCCTCGCGCTGGGCGCAAGGTTTCTGCAATGGGCCGTGGTGCTGTACCGTGGCACTCGGCCGCACGCGGCGATCAACACCTTCAAGTACTCTATTTATTACTTGTTCCTGTTGTTCATCGCCCTGCTCGTAGACCACTACTTACTGTTGAACCTATGACTCGAACCCAGAAAACCGTCTTCATCCTCGTCGCCGTGATCGCGCTGATCCTGGGACTGACCGTCAACAAAGTGCTGAGTGGCAAGGGCCAAGGCGACCCCACCGCGCTGATCGACGCCGGTATCATCCTGCTGCCGCAGAGCCGCACGTTGCCCGGCGTGACCATGACCAATCAGGACGGCCAACCGGTCGCCATCGACGAGTTGAAAGGCAAGTGGAGCCTGCTGTTCTTCGGCTACACCTTCTGCCCGGACATCTGCCCGACCACCCTCGCCCAACTGCGCCAGATCAAGAGCGAGTTGCCCAAGGATGCTGTGGATAAACTGCAGATCGTGCTGGTCAGCGTCGACCCGAACCGCGACACCCCGCAGCAGTTGAAACAGTACCTGGGCTACTTCGATCCGCAGTTCGTGGGCCTGACACCGAAGTCGATCGAAGAGCTGCAGAAAGTCGCGAATGCGGTGAGTATTCCGTTCATACCGGCCGATACCAGCAAGCCGAATTACACGGTGGATCACAGTGGCAACCTGGCGGTGATCGGCCCGGACGGCACGCAACGCGGCTTCATCCGTGCGCCGCTGAACAACGCCAAACTGGTGGCGCAGCTGCCAGTAATGCTCAACCGTAAATAGCCAAGATCAAAAGCCACCCCTCACCCTAACCCTCTCCCGGAGGGAGAGGGGACTGACCGAGGGATGCTGACGAAATACGCCGACCTGTAAGTCCTTTGCCGAATCCATAATCGACCCAATCTTTCAGGTCGATTTACAACGCAAGACACCTCGGTCGGCTCCCTCTCCCTCCGGGAGAGGGCTGGGGTGAGGGGCGAATACACAGCAGGTCCAAAACCGAACACTCGGCCACAAAAAAAGGGGACGCCATTGGCGTCCCCCTTTTCATTGCAGCTATCTGTATCAGAACGCCGGCAACACCGCGCCTTTGTACTTCTCGGTGATGAATTTCTTCACTTCCGGGCTGTGCAGCGCAGCCGCCAGTTTCTGCATCGCGTCGCTGTCCTTGTTGTCCGCACGGGACACCAGGATGTTGACGTACGGCGAGTCATTGCCTTCGATCACCAGCGCATCCTTGGACGGGTCGAGTTTGGCTTCCAGCGCGTAGTTGGTGTTGATCAGCGCCAGATCAACCTGGGTCAGCACGCGCGGGATGGTCGCGGCTTCCAGCTCACGGATTTTCAGGTCTTTCGGGTTCTGCGCGATGTCTTTCGGGGTCGACAGAATGTTGGTCGGATCCTTCAGGGTGATCAGGCCGGCCTTGGCCAGCAGCAACAGTGCACGGCCGCCGTTGGTGGCGTCGTTGGGGATCACCACGTTGGCGCCGCTTGGCAGATCTTCAAGCTTCTTGTACTTGTTCGAGTACGCGCCCAGTGGCTCCAGATGCACGCCAGTCACCGCGACCAGGCTGGTGCCCTTGGCCTTGTTGAACTCATCGAGGTACGGCTGGTGCTGGAAGAAGTTGGCGTCCAGGCGCTTTTCAGCCACCTGCACGTTCGGCTGAATGTAGTCGGTGAAGACCTTGACCTTCAGATCCACGCCTTCTTTGGCCAGGGCCGGCTTCACGAATTCGAGGATTTCCGCGTGCGGCACCGGAGTGGCGGCGACAGTCAGGGTTTCAGCGTGGGCCGAAAAAGCGGCTACGGCAGCGAAAGCAGCGATCAGTTTTTTCATTCAGCTAACTCCTTATGAGGCGCCCGTGTGGCGCCTGCCAGCGAATGGCCGGCTCATCTCTTGATTACAAAAACCGGTTATTTGCGCGAGAAATGCACGACCAGACGGTCGCCCACCATTTGCAGCACTTGCACCAGAATCAGCAGCAATACCACGGTGACGATCATCACGTCAGTCTGGAAACGCTGGTAGCCGAAGCGGATCGCCAGGTCACCTAGACCACCGGCGCCGACCACACCGGCCATCGCCGTGTAGGACACAAGCGTAATCGCCGTCACCGTAATCGCTGCGAAGATGCCCGGACGGGCCTCCGGCAGCAAGGCGTTCATGATGATCTGCCGGGTGGTTGCGCCCATCGACTGGGTGGCTTCAATGATGCCGCGATCGACTTCACGCAGCGCAGTTTCCACCAGACGCGCGAAGAACGGTGTCGCACCCACCACCAGCGGCGGAATCGCACCGGCCACGCCCAGCGAGGTGCCGGTGATCAGCACGGTGAACGGGATCATCACGATCAGCAGAATGATGAACGGCAGCGAGCGCAGAATGTTCACCGCCAGCGACATGATTGCGTACAGGCCGCGGCTTTCCAGCAACTGACGCGGGCTGCAGAGAAACAGCAGCACGCCCAGCGGCAGGCCGAGCAGCACGGTGAACAGCAGCGAACCGCCGAGCATCAGCATGGTGTCGCCGGTGGCCAGCCAGATTTCCAGCCAATCGATGTTTTCGAAGAAAGCCTTGAGCATTTCCATTAACGCAGCACCTCCATGTGAACGTCAGCGGCGGTGAAGCGGGCGAACGCCGCTTCCATGTCGCCACCGGTGACGGCGAGGGTCAACTGCCCGTAAGGAATGTCTTTGATGCGGTCGATGCGACCGGCGAGGATGCTGTAGTCGACCCCGGTTTCCCGGGCGACAGTACCGAGCAACGGCGCGTAGGTCGCTTCGCCCTGGAAGGTCAGACGCACAATGCGACCCGGCACGTGAGCGAAGTCGTCGCGCTGTTCGCTTTCGTCGATCTGCTCGCTTTCCTGGACGAAACGCTTGGTGGTCGGGTGCTGCGGATGCAGGAACACATCGGCCACCGAGCCTTGCTCGACGATCACCCCGGCGTCCATCACTGCTACTTGGTCGCAGACGCGACGGATCACGTCCATCTCGTGGGTAATCAGGACGATGGTCAGCTTCAGTTCACGGTTGATCTCGGCCAGCAGTTGCAGGACCGAGGCAGTGGTCTGCGGGTCGAGGGCGCTGGTGGCCTCGTCGCACAGCAGGATCTTCGGCTTGGTCGCCAGGGCGCGGGCGATGCCGACGCGCTGTTTCTGGCCGCCGGACAATTGTGCCGGGTACTTTTTTGCGTGATCGGACAGACCGACCCGCGCCAGCAGCTCGGCGACGCGCTGATTGATCTCGCTGCTCGACAGTTCGCCGGCCAGGGTCAGCGGCAGCGCGACGTTGTCGGCCACGGTCTTGGAGGCGAGCAGGTTGAAGTGCTGGAAGATCATCCCGACCTGCTGGCGGAAACGACGCAGGCCGTTGGCGTCCAGCGCGGTGACTTCTTCGCTGTCGACGATGATCTTGCCGCCGCTGGAATCTTCCAGGCGATTGATCAGACGCAGCAGGGTACTTTTTCCCGCACCGGAATGGCCGATCAGGCCGAAGACCTGACCGTTTTCAATCGAAAGACTGGTCGGGTGCAGGGCGGGGATGTCCTTACCGGCGACGCGGTAAGTTTTGTGGACGTTTTGAAACTCGATCACGTAGCGAACCTTGTGGGGCGCGTTAGAAAAGGATCAGCGGTTAGCCGGGCGCGCATTTTAGCCTGTCCGTATAGAGGTTCTTAGCATTTATTTCGCAATTAACCTTCGATTTGGCAATAACAAGATCAAAGGTCATAAAAAAGGAACGCCCGTTCCCGCTCATTGGTCACTAGTTAAGCGACTTGAAACCCCGGGTAACCGTGCCCGGAAACGCTCAAGAGTCCCCGTTGAAACGGGGTCAACCGAGGAGTTTACGTCTGATGAGCAGCAAGAAACCTACGACCGACAAAAGCCAGCTGGCCGGAACCGATACCAAGGATCGCGCCAACACCAACGCCAAACTCGACAGCCTGGAGAAATTTCGCTCCGACGCTACCGGCCAGGCCCTGCGCACCAACCAAGGGGTAAAGGTCGCCGATAACCAGAACACGCTCAAGGCCGGCCCGCGCGGGCCGTCGTTGCTGGAAGACTTCATCATGCGTGAAAAAATCACGCACTTTGACCACGAACGCATTCCGGAGCGCATCGTTCACGCGCGCGGCACCGGCGCCCATGGTTTCTTCCAGGCCTACGAGAACCATTCGACACTGACCAAGGCCGGCTTCCTGCAAGACCCGGGGAAAAAGACCCCGGTATTCGTGCGTTTTTCCACGGTGCAGGGGCCACGCGGTTCCGGTGACACCGTGCGCGACGTGCGCGGTTTCGCGGTGAAGTTCTTCACCGACGAGGGCAACTTCGATCTGGTCGGCAACAACATGCCAGTGTTCTTCATCCAGGACGCGATCAAGTTCCCCGACTTTGTCCACGCGGTGAAGCCCGAGCCGCACAATGAGATCCCAACCGGCGGCTCGGCCCACGACACCTTCTGGGACTTCGTCTCGCTGGTGCCGGAATCGGCGCACATGGTGATCTGGGCCATGTCCGACCGGGCGATCCCGAAAAGCCTGCGCAGCATGCAGGGCTTCGGCGTGCACACCTTCCGTCTGATCAACGCCGAGGGCAAATCGCGCTTCGTCAAATTCCACTGGCGCCCGACTGCCGGCACCTGCTCGCTGGTGTGGGACGAGGCGCAGAAGCTCGCCGGTAAAGACACCGACTATCATCGTCGCGACCTCTGGGAAGCCATCGAGATGGGCGACTACCCGGAATGGGAACTGGGCGTGCAGATCATCGAAGAGGAAAACGAGCACGACTTCGATTTCGACATCCTCGACCCGACCAAGCTGATCCCCGAAGAAATCGTGCCGATCACTCCGCTGGGCAAAATGACCCTGAACCGCAATCCGGACAACTTCTTCGCTGAGACCGAGCAGGTCGCGTTCTGCCCGGGCCACATCGTGCCCGGCATCGACTTCTCCAATGACCCGCTGCTGCAAGGCCGGCTGTTTTCTTACACCGATACGCAAATCAGCCGACTCGGTGGGCCGAACTTTCATGAGCTGCCGATCAACCGCCCGGTGGCTCCGTTCCACAACGGTCAGCGCGATGCGCAGCACCGCACGGTGATCGACAAGGGTCGCGCGTCTTATGAGCCAAACTCGATCGATGGCGGCTGGCCGAAGGAAACCCCGCCGGCGGCTAAAGACGGCGGCTTCGAGAGCTACCCGGAACGCATCGATGCGAACAAGATCCGCCAGCGCAGCGAGTCGTTCAGCGACCACTTCTCCCAGGCGCGGCTGTTCTTCAACAGCATGAGCCCGCACGAGAAGGAGCACATCATCGCTGCCTACAGCTTCGAGCTGGGCAAGGTGGAACGCGAGTTCATCCGTGCACGGCAGGTGAACGAGATTCTCGCCAACATTGACCTGGAATTGGCCAAACGTGTGGCGGCCAACCTCGGATTGCCAGCGCCAAGCAAAGGCACGGTTGAGGTGCGTAAAACCTCGTTCGATCATTCGCCAGCGCTGAGTCAGGCGAATCTGCTGCCAGAGGACATCAAAACCCGCAAAGTGGCGATTCTTGCCGCTAACGGCGTCGATGGTGCAGCGATTGATGCGATGAAGAAGGCCTTGGCTGCACAAGGTGCGCACGCCAAGCTGCTCGGCCCGACCTCGGCACCGGTGAAGACTGCCGACGGCAAAGCCCTGCCCGTGGACGCATCGATGGAAGGCATGCCTTCAGTGATCTTCGATGCGGTGTTCGTGCCCGGTGGCGCGGCGTCGATCAAGGCGTTGAGCGCTGATGGCGTGGCGCTGCATTACCTTCTGGAAGCCTACAAACACCTGAAGGCGATTGCGCTGCACGGCGATGCCAAGCAGTTGCAGGATCTGCTCAAGCTCGAGGCGGATGACGGGTTGCTGCAGGGCAAGGATGTGCCGGGGTTGACCAAGCCGTTCTTCGCGGCGATCGGGCAGCATCGGGTCTGGGCGCGGGAGCCTAAGGCCAAGGCCATTCCGGCCTAACGCCATTCGTTGATTGAAGGGACGCTATCGCGAGCAGGCTCACTCCTACAATTTGATTTCGGTCTGACACAGAATCTGTGTTACCAGAGATCCCTTGTAGGAGTGAGCCTGCTCGCGATGCTTTTCAGGGTTTACGCGGAATCAAGACCATCTGCGCCGGCACGGTGCGCAGGATCTGTTTTTCAATCTTCAGCTCGAAATCCGGATTGAGTTTATTCACACGTTTTTTCAGCAACGTCGCCAGCCATGGATAATCCTGGGTGCGCGGCGCCTGAATGCTCACCGCGCACTCATAATTCACCACATCGGCGGCGATCGCATCCAGTTGGCGGCGAAGTTTGCGGCTATCGTTGATGTTCAGTGCAACCGTGGTGCTTTCCGCCGTCGGGTCGATGACCTTGGCTTTCGGCTTGGCTTCAGCTGCCAGCAGCGCGGCTTCGGCTTTCTCCAGCTCGGCTTTGCGTGCTTCGGTGATGGCGCCGTTGACGCCACCGGTCAATGCCGGGGCTTTGGGCATCAGGGCGCGGGCACGGCTCAGCGCGGTGGCAGCAGCGTTCACATCACCTTTCTGCAATACGATCTGGCTGCGGCGCAGGTAGGCTTCGGCCAACTGGCGCTGGTATTGCTCGAGGGATTGATCGTTGGGCGTTTCTGTCTGCAAGGCCGCCAACTGGTCTTCGGCGGTGGCCAGTTCGCTGCTGGCCAGGCTTTGCTCCAGCTGTGCGATGGCCGTGGCCCGCGCGTCGGGGGCTTCGGCCACCGGCGGCGTACTTTGGCAGGCGCCCAGCAGCACGGAAAATGCGACAAGGAGCAGATAACGGGAGGCGAACGGCTTCATTCCTGCGACTCTCTAATTGCGCAAAAAGCGAGCAAGTCTACACCCCTCGACGGGGCAGAACAAAACTCAGCAGAAACAGTGCGGCCGCCGTCACCACGATCGACGGCCCCGCCGGGGTATCCTTGAACCATGACAGCGCCAGCCCGCCACACACGGCGAGCATGCCCAGCAGGCTCGCGCCCACGGCCATCTGCTCCGGCGAGCGGGCGTGACGTTGTGCCGCAGCCGCCGGGATGATCAGCAGCGAAGTAATCAGCAATACACCGACGATTTTCATCGCCACCGCGATCACCACCGCAATCAACAGCATCAGCGCCATGCGCAGGCCCGCTACTGGCAGGCCTTCGACCCTGGCCAATTCCTCATGCACGGTGATCGCCAGCAGCGGCCGCCACAGCGTCACCAGCAGCACCAGCACCGCCGCGCTGCCGCCGAGGATCCACGCCAGATCGGTCGGGCTGATCGCCAGCAGGTCGCCGAACAGATAGGCCATCAGGTCGATCCGCACTTCATGCATGAAGCTTAGTACCACCAGCCCGAGAGAGAGCGTGCTCGGTGCGAGAATTCCCAACAGCGTGTCGGAGGCCAGCGGCTGACGCTGTTGCAAGGTCACCAGCAACACCGCCAGCAACAGGCAGCCGACGGTCACCGCAACGGTCGGGCTGACATCCAGCAGAAAGCCCAGTGCCACGCCCAGCAATGCGGCGTGGGACAGGGTGTCGCCGAAATAGGCCATGCGCCGCCAGACCACGAACGAACCCAACGGCCCGGCCACCAGCGCCAGCGCCAGACCTGCAAGCAGGGCATACAACAGAAAATCAGCCATGCTTGCAGTGGTCTCCGTGAACGTGGTTGTGGCCCGCAGCGGGCGCCTTGACCACTGAACCGTGCAGGTCGTGGGCGTGGTCGTGATGGTGGTGATAGATCGCCAGACTCGGCGCGTTCTTGCCGAACAGCTCGACGAACGCCGGATCACCGCTGACCTGCTCAGGATGCCCGGAGCAGCAGACGTGACGATTCAGGCACACCACCTGATCGGTGGTGCTCATCACCAGATGCAAATCGTGGGACACCATCAGCACACCGCAACCGTGACGGTCGCGCAGGCGGGTGATCAGGCTGTACAGCTCGGCCTGTCCGGCGACATCCACGCCCTGCACCGGCTCGTCGAGCACCAACAATTCCGGCTCGCGCAACAAGGCACGTGCCAGCAGCACGCGCTGCATTTCGCCACCGGAAACACTTTGCACCGGGCTGTCGATGACGTGTTCGGCGCCGACTTCTTTCAGCGCCGCCAACGCACGCGGACGATCAACGCCAGGCACCAGACGCAGGAAACGCAGCACCGACAGCGGCAAGGTCGGATCGACATGCAGCTTTTGCGGCATGTAGCCGACGCGCAGTTTCGGCTTGCGCCAGACGCTGCCGCTGTCCGGCTTCAACAGCCCGAGCACGGCGCGCACCAGGGTGGTCTTGCCGGCGCCGTTGGGGCCGATCAGGGTGACGATCTGTCCCGGCTCGACGCTCAGCTCGATGTTGTCCAGCACGGTCTGCCCGGCAAAGGTGACTGCGACCTGCTGAAGACGGATCAACGGGTTGCTCATCAGGCCCCCTGGCAACCGGAGCACAGGCCGACCACTTCGACGGTCTGCGCTTCGACGATGAAACCGACATCCCTGGCGCTGTGGATGATCGCGTCGCTGATGGCTTTCTGTTCCAGCTCGATGGCGGCGTGGCACTCGCGGCAGATCAGGAACTGGCCCTGATGCGCATGCTCGGGATGCACGCAACCGACGAAGGCGTTGAGCGAAGAAATGCGGTGCACCAGGCCGTTTTCCAGAAGGAAATCCAGCGCGCGGTACACGGTCGGCGGCGCGGCACGGCGGCCGTCTTGCTCACTCAGCACCGCGAGAATGTCGTAGGCGCCCAGCGGCTTGTGGCTCTGCCACACCAGTTCCAGCACCCGCCGGCGCAGCGCAGTCAGGCGCAGGCCTTTCTGGGCGCACAAGGTATCGGCCTCGGTCAGTGCGCTGTGCACGCAATGAGAGTGGTCGTGGGGACGGCTGGCAATCGGTGTAATAGGCATGGGCGGCGACGAGTTTTGATAGAGACGTTATTATGTTACCCGTTCTCGCCTCCTTGAGTGGTCATCGTGTCCCGACTTTTTTCTGTTTTTGTGGCTTTTGTCGCCAGTTTTCTGCTGATCGGTTCGGCTCAGGCCGAGGTCAAGGTTCTCACCAGCATCAAACCGCTGCAGTTGATTGCCGCGGCCGTGCAGGACGGTGTAGCCATCCCGGAAGTGCTGCTGCCGCCGGGCGCGTCACCGCACAACTACGCGCTGCGCCCATCCGACGTGCGCAAGGTGCAATCGGTGGACCTGCTGTACTGGATCGGCCCGGACATGGAAGGTTTCCTGCCGCGCGTGCTGAACGGTCGTACGTTGCCGAGCGTCGCCGTGCAGGACCTGCCGGGCATGAAGTTGCGCCGCTTTGCCGAAGACAGCCACTCCCACGCCGAAGACGCCGACGAGCATGATCACGATCACCGCCCGGGCACCCTTGATGCCCATTTGTGGCTATCGCCGGTGAATGCGCGGGTGATTGCCAACAAGATGGCGGCCGACCTCAGTGCAGTCGACCCAGCCAACGCCGAACGCTATCAGAGCAACGCCAAGGCCTTCGACGAGCGTCTAGATGCGCTGGACGCGCGCTTGAAGAAGCGTCTGGCCGGCATTGAAGGCAAACCGTACTTCGTGTTCCACGAAGCCTTCGACTACTTCGAGGACGCTTACGGCCTGAAACACACAGGCGTGTTCAGCGTAGCGGCGGAAGTGCAGCCGGGCGCGCAGCATGTGGCGGCAATGCGCAAGCGTCTGCAGGAAGTGGGAAAGACCTGTGTGTTCAGCGAACCGCCGCTGCGTCCACGCCTGGCGGAAACCCTGGTGGCTGGCCTGCCGGTGAAGCTGGCGGAACTGGATGCACTGGGCGGCTATACGCCGGCGACGGCTCAGGGGTATGAGCAGGTGCTGGAGAAACTGGGCAACGATCTGGCCGGGTGCCTGGAATCGTTGTAACAACGCAAAACCTGTGGCGAGGGAGCTTGCTCCCGCTTGAGTGCGCAGCACTCACAAAATATGGCTGACTGCCAGAATTTTGGGGCTGCTTCGCAACCCAGCGCGAGCAAGCTCGCTCGCCACAAATTAAAGCGCGAACGGTAGAGGGGTGCTGACCTGCTGCCGCTGTGCCAGCCGCTGCTCGAACTCCTTCGGATCGTGAATCAGCACGTCCTGCCCGGCAAACTGCTCGGCGGCGATCAATCGTGACAACCAGAAGCGCACACAGGCCACGCGCAGCATGGTCGGCCATAGCTCCGCTTCGGCGGCAGTGAACGGGCGCAGCGCCGCATAGGCACCGAGGAATGCGCGGGCACGCGGCCCGTCAATCAGCCCATCCTCATCCGAACACCAGTCGTTCAAGGCAATCGCCACGTCATAGAGCATCGGCCCCGAGCAAGCGTTATAGAAGTCGATCAACCCGGTCAGGTGCGTGCCTTCGAACATCGCGTTATCGCGGAACAGGTCAGCATGAATATTGGCCCGTGGCAGCGCGAGGATTCTGTCTTTCTGCGCCGTGATTTCCTCCAGCGCCTTGTGCAGCAGCGCACGCGGCTCGTCCGCCAGATGCGAGAGAAACTCGGTGCCCTCCTCCAGCATCCAGTCCAGGCCACGATCGGTCTTGCGCTTGATCATGCGCTCGCCCTGGGTCGCCAGGTGCAGATGCGCCTGCAACTCACCGACCTGCGCGCAATGCTGGGCGTTGGCGACTTTGATGTGCTTGCCGGACAGCCGCGGCTGGAGCAATGCCGGTTTACCCTTCAGTTCACGCAGGGCCACGCCGTCAGTGGTACGCAGCGCGTAGGGCACCGGCAGATCAGCCTCGTGCAGCACGTCGAGCAGGTCGATGAAGAACGGCATTTCCTGCACAGGGCCGCGCTCGACCAGGGTCAGGACGAATTCGCCCTGCTCCAGGCTGATAAAGAAATTGGTGTTTTCGCTGCCGGCGGCGATCCCCTGGAAATCAAGCAGACGGCCGAGCCCGTAAGGGGCGAGAAAGGTTTCCAGCTCGGGCCGAGCCAGGGGGGTGAACACAGACATGGTTAAAAACTGCTCAGTTCGGGCGCCGCGATCAAGCGGCGCCGATTAAAAGTCGGGAATCTTACTTCCAGGTAAAGATTTCCCACGACGGAATCAGCATATCCGGCTGGTCGGAACGGATGTAGTTCACGTCCGAACCATCGGCGCGCACCAGAAAATACGGTTTGCCACCCTTCGGCGTGACCTTGATCGCATAGACGAAGCCGCTGCGGCTGTATTCCTGAATGACCTTGTCGCCTTCGGTGTGCGTGTTGATGGTAACTTCCGGCTCCTTTGACGGCGCATCATCCGCCGCCATCGCGGCCAATGGTGAGGCCGCAATCAAACCGACCAGCAGCAAGCGATTTAACGTACGCATGATAACCTTGTCCCTTTGTCGTCAACGGTCCCGCTATTCTAGCGCCGGGCCCGCCGAAAAGGTTGATTCTGCTCATGAGCCAAGCCCCCCTCGTCCTGGTGGACGGTTCGTCTTACCTGTACCGCGCTTTCCATGCCCTGCCACCGCTGACCACCTCCAAAGGCCTGCCGACCGGCGCGGTCAAAGGTGTGCTGAACATGCTCAAGAGTCTGCGCAAGCAGTACCCGGATAGCCCGTTCGCCGTGGTCTTCGATGCCAAGGGCGGGACGTTTCGCGATGAGATGTACGCCGAATACAAGGCCAACCGTCCGAGCATGCCCGACGACATGCGCGTGCAGATCGAACCGCTGCACCAGAGCGTGATCGCCCTCGGCTTCCCGCTGCTGTGTGTGGACGGCGTCGAGGCGGACGACGTGATCGGCACCCTCGCCCGCAGCAGCGCGGCGGCGGATCGCCCGGTGATCATCTCCACCGGCGACAAGGACATGGCGCAACTGGTCGATGGCCACATTACCTTGGTCAACACCATGTCCGGTAGCTCGATGGATGTGGAGGGCGTGAAGGAGAAATTCGGCGTCGCACCCGAGCAGATCATCGATTATCTGGCGCTGATGGGCGATTCTTCCGACAACATTCCGGGCGTTCCCGGCATCGGTCCAAAGACCGCATCCGGCCTGCTGGTGGGCGTCAACGGCGGCCTCACCGAGCTTTACGCGAATCTCGACATCGTTCCGACGCTGCCGATTCGCGGGGCCAAGACTCTGCCGGCCAAGCTCGAAGAGCACAAGGAGATGGCGTTCCTCTCCTATCAACTGGCGACCATCAAAGTCGACGTGCCGTTGGACATTGGCCTCGACGACCTGCAAATGGGCGCGGAAGACCCGGCCAAGCTCTACGAGCTCTACACCCTGCTGGAATTCAAGAGCTGGCTGAATGATCTGGATCGCGATGCCAAGCGCCAGGAACTGAGCGCGGCCGCCGAGCCTGCGCCGGCTGGCGATCTGTTCAGCGCGCCAGTGGATGAGACGCCCGCCGCCCCCGCTGAAGCCGCCTACGAAACCATCCTCGATCAGGCGCGTTTCGACGTCTGGCTGGAGAAACTGAACAACGCCAAGCTGTTCGCCTTCGACACCGAAACCACCGGCATCGACGCGCAACAGGCGCAACTGGTCGGCCTGTCGTTCGCGGTGCAGGCCAACGAAGCGGCGTACATTCCGTTGACCCACTCCTACATCGGCGTGCCCGAGCAACTGGATCGCGACACCGTGCTGCGCGCACTCAAGCCGATTCTGGAAGATCCGAACAAACTCAAGGTCGGCCAGCACGCCAAGTTCGACATGAACATTCTGGCCAACTGCGCCATCGGTGGCGATCAGAGCCAGGGCATCAACGTGCGCGGGATTGCCTTCGACACCATGCTTGAGTCCTACGTGCTCAACTCCACCGCCACCCGCCACGACATGGACAGCCTCGCGCAGAAGTACCTGGATCACACCACCGTGAGCTTCCAGGACATCGCCGGCAAAGGCGCCAAGCAGCTGACCTTCGACCAGATCGCACTGGAGCAGGCCGGGCCGTATGCTGCCGAGGACGCCGACATCACCCTGCGCCTGCACCAGACCCTGTTCGACAAACTCAGCGCGATCCCGAGCCTGGCCAGCGTGCTGACCGACATCGAGATTCCGCTGGTGCCGGTGCTGGCGCGCATCGAACGCCAAGGCGCGTTTGTCGACGCTGAGCTGCTCGGCATCCAGAGCATCGAGTTGGGCAACAAGATGGTCGCGCTGGAGCGCGAAGCGTTCGAGATCGCCGGCGAAGAATTCAACCTCGGCTCGCCGAAGCAGTTGGGCGTGATCCTCTACGAAAAACTCGGCCTGCCGGTGCTGAAGAAAACCGCCAAGGGCCAGCCATCGACCGCCGAGGAAGTGTTGGCCAAGCTCGCCGAGGACGATCACCGTCTGCCGAAAGTGCTGATGGAACACCGTTCCATGAGCAAGCTGAAAAGCACCTACACCGATCGCCTGCCGGAGCAGATCAACCCGCGAACCGGGCGTATCCACACCTCGTATCACCAGGCCGTGGCGTCCACCGGGCGTTTGTCTTCCAGCGATCCGAACCTGCAGAACATCCCGGTGCGTACCGCTGAAGGCCGGCGTATCCGTCAGGCGTTCGTCGCGCCAAAGGGCTACAAACTGCTGGCGGCGGACTATTCGCAGATCGAACTGCGGATCATGGCCCACTTGTCCAAGGACGAAGGCCTGATGAACGCCTTCCGCAACAATCTGGACGTGCACACCGCCACCGCCGCCGAAGTGTTCAAGGTCGAGCTCAATGAAGTGACTTCCGACCAGCGCCGTGGCGCCAAGGCGATCAACTTCGGCCTGATCTACGGCATGGGCGCGCAGAAACTCGGCAAGGACATCGGCGTCGACACCAAGACTGCCAAGGCTTACATCGACACCTACTTCGCCCGCTACCCGGGTGTGCGCGAATACATGGAGCGCACCCGCAAACAGGCTGCGGATCAAGGTTATGTGGAAACCTTCTTCGGTCGTCGCCTGTATTTGCCGGAGATCAACTCGAACAAGCCACAGGAACGCGCCGCCGCCGAGCGCACGGCGATCAACGCGCCGATGCAAGGCACCGCCGCCGACATCATCAAGAAAGCCATGGTGGCGGTGGATAACTGGCTGGCATCGTCCGGGCTGGACGCCAAAGTCATCCTGCAGGTGCACGACGAACTGGTACTGGAGGTTCGCGAGGATCTGGTCGATCAGGTGAGCCAGGAAATCCGCCTGCACATGAGCGAAGCGGCGAAACTGGACGTGCCGTTGCTGGTGGAAGTCGGCGTCGGCAACAACTGGGATGAGGCGCACTGAGGCGTCTGGAACGGGCGTTTGCCGTGACACACTGTCGCGGCAAACGGCTGTATCGGGCTTATTTCGAAACGCGCTTTGGCTTATTCCAAAGCTTTTTGAAAAAAATCTGAACTAATCTGACAACTCGCTACTCAGAGATACTGAATGGCTGGTGAAGCCCTTCGATGCTCCTATGTTGTGTTAAGTGTTGGCAGATATCTGAACCCCGCCCTAGCGGTTCGGAACTTGAACCCCGGAACTTCTCCCTCCCCATATGAAGTCCGGGGCTTTTTTTGCCTCAAAACTGCCTGTGGCGCAGCCATGCTGCGTTAAAAGCGCAACAAAAAATGCTCATTTAGGTCCCCTAAACTCCGCTTTTTTGTTGCGCTTTTGCCTTGCCTGGCAGCACCACAGACAGTTTTTGAAATTCCCTTATTCTGCCTCGGTCGCCGCTTCGGCGCCCTTGTCCGCCAGTTCCATCCAGCCTGCCAACACAGTGTAGGCCTCTTCCAGGCCCATGCGTTTTGGTGCCGAGAACAGCTGGATCGTCACCAGATCACCCCAGCCCTTGCGGATTTCCGACTGCACCTTGAGCAGCGTGTTCTTGGCGGCGCCGTAGGTCAGTTTGTCGGCCTTGGTCAGCAGGATGTGCATCGGCATACCCGCGGCAACCGCCCAGTCGAGCATCAACAGGTCAAAGTCGGTCATTGGATGACGGATGTCCATCATCAGAATCAAACCCTTCAAACTCTCGCGTCCACCGAGGTAAGCCTCGAGGTGACGCTGCCAGTGTTGCTTGAGCGGGATCGGTACTTTTGCATAACCGTACCCCGGCAGGTCGACCAGACGCCGTTCATCGTCTAGCTTGAAGAAGTTCAACAGCTGTGTGCGACCCGGGGTTTTCGAGGTGCGCGCCAGGCTGGCGTGAGTCAGGGTGTTCAGCGCGCTGGATTTGCCGGCGTTGGAACGACCGGCGAATGCCACTTCGAAGCCTTCGTCGTCAGGGCATTGATCGACTTTGGCGGCACTGAGCATGAACGTGGACTGTTGGCACAGGCCGAGGATGGGATTCTTGAGTTGCATGGGATTTCCGATGTGGGCGGCGCCGGGATTGGGCGCGGAACGCGGTGTCGCTTCCGTTTCAGTGACGCCAGTATATAATGCCGCAGATTTTGTGTGTGCTTTGTCCCAGCGAAGGATGAAGTTCACGAGAGCCAAAGACCTTGATTGCGCATCAGAACGCAGAACGCTCTCAACCCTGAAAAGGTCGTTTTATGACGAAATGGCTGCTGGCTGCCGGAGTCCTGATACCGCTTTGCGGCGCACAGGCTACACAGGAACCGGAAGCCGTGTACAACCGTGTTTGTGGTGCCTGTCATTCCGGCCAACTACCCATGGCGCCCGAAAGAGGCGATCAGGCAGCTTGGACGCCGAGGTTGGCGAAAGGTATGGAGACGCTGGTGCAACACGTGACCCAGGGTTTCAAGGCGATGCCGCCGCGTGGTTTGTGCATGGACTGCAGTGCCGAGGATTACCGAGCCATCATCCTCTGGATGAGCAAGAGTAAGCCCGGTCCATAACTCTTAACCCTTAGCCGTAGTTGGATTAGCTGATGAACAAACTGATCGTGAGTCTGCTGTTGACCGTGGGAATTTCAGGCTTCGCCCATGCTGCCGGCGATGCCGCCGCCGGCCAGGCCAAAGCCGCCGTATGCGGGGCCTGCCATGGTCCGGATGGCAACAGCATGGCGCCAAACTTCCCGAAACTGGCCGGTCAAGGTGAACGCTACCTGACCAAGCAACTGCACGACATCAAGTCGGGCAAGCGCACCGTTCTGGAGATGACGGGCCTGCTGACCAACCTGAGCGATCAGGATCTGGCCGACATCGCCGCCTACTTCGCCAGCCAGAAAGGCAGCGTCGGCGCCGCTGATCCAAAAATCGTCGCCCGTGGTGAGGCCCTGTTCCGTGGCGGCAACCTGGAAAAAGGCCTGCCAGCCTGCACCGGCTGCCACTCGCCGAACGGTGCCGGCAACGCCGCCGCCGGTTTCCCGCACCTGGGTGGCCAGCACGCGCAATACATCGCCAAGCAACTGACCGACTTCCGCAAGGAAGACCCGACCGCCGGCCGCAGCAACGATGGCGACGCGATGACCATGCGCACCATCGCGCGCAAACTGAGCGATGAAGACATCGCCGCAGTCGCCACCTACATTCAAGGTCTGCACTGAGACCGCACATGGCAGCGATAGAACCCGGGCAACGTTAACGCTCGATTAATCCGTCGCAGCAAGTATAAAAAGGGTGGCTTTGGCCGCCCTTTTTTGTGGCCGCTGCCGTTACACTACAGAACTCATGCCCGCCAGGATCTGTCTGAAAACAGGTCGCGCGAGGCGACCAAAATTGTCCAGGAGTAAAGCATGCGTAATCTGATCATCAGCGCCGCTCTCGTCGCTGCCAGCCTGTTCGGCGTGACCGCCCAGGCTGCCGAAGCACCCGCCGCCCCTTACGTCGAATTGGCCAACCCGGTGCCGGTGGCAGAACCAGGCAAGATCGAAGTGGTGGAGCTGTTCTGGTACGGCTGCCCGCACTGCTACGCGTTCGAGCCGGTGATCAATCCATGGGTTGAGAAATTACCATCGGACGTCAACTTCGTGCGTATTCCTGCAATGTTCGGCGGCCCGTGGGATGCTCACGGCCAGATGTTCCTGACCCTGGAAGCGATGGGTGTCGAGCACAAGGTTCACGCTGCCGTGTTTGAAGCCATCCAGAAGCAACACAAGCGCCTGACCGACCCAACGGAAATGGCCGAATTCCTGGCTACCCAAGGCGTCGACAAAGACAAGTTTCTCGCAACTTTCAACTCGTTCGCCATCAAAGGCCAGATCGTAAAAGCCAAAGAGTTGGCCAAGAAGTATGAGATCAGTGGCGTTCCGACCATGATCGTCAACGGCAAGTACCGCTTCGACATCGGCTCTGCCGGTGGTGCCGAAGAAGCCCTGAAGCTGGCTGACCAACTGGTCGCCAAAGAGCGAGCGGCCAACAAGGCAGCTGCCAACTAAGCGCGGTTACCGCCATGCGCCGCTGGGGCACCGAACGCATCGTTGGCCTGCATGATCCGCAGGTCAACGAGCATCATCTGGAAGCCACGGGCCTGCCCGCAGACCATCGTCTGCGCCTGCTCAGCTTCAATATCCAGGTCGGCATCAGCACCGAGCGCTATCGGCATTACCTGACGCGCAGCTGGCAGCATCTGCTGCCGCACACCGGGCGCTCAGGCAATCTGCAAAAGATCGGCGACCTGCTCGGCGACTTCGATCTGGTCGCTCTGCAGGAAGCCGATGGCGGCAGCCTGCGCTCAGGCTACGTCAATCAGGTCGAACACCTGGCCCACCTCGGCGCCTTCCCCTACTGGTATCAACAACTCAATCGCAACCTCGGCCGACTGGCCCAGCACAGCAACGGCGTGCTCAGTCGCCTGAAGCCGTGGGCGATCGAAGATCATCCGCTGCCCGGCCCGAAAGGTCGCGGCGCGATCCTGCTGCGTTTCGGCGAAGGTCCGGAGGCGCTCGTGGTGGTGATGATGCATCTGGCGCTTGGCGCACGGGTACGCAGCCTGCAACTGGCCTATATTCGTGACCTGATCAGTGGCTACAAGCACCAGATATTGATGGGCGACATGAACACCCATGCCAGTGATCTGCTACAACAGTCACCGTTACGCGATCTCGGCCTGCTGGCCCCGCAGATGCAAGCCACATTTCCCAGCTGGCGGCCACAGCGATGCCTTGATCATATTTTGCTCAGCCCGACCCTGACCCTGGAAAAGGTCGAAGTGCTGGCCCAACCCATTTCCGATCACCTGCCGGTCGCGGTAGAGATTCGTCTGCCGGGTTCGCTCACGGCCGATGCATTGCCCGCGTTGAGTCCTGCCCCTCGCGGAACCCCTGAATGAGCGACGACGCCCAGCGCTGGAAAGAGAAGTACCTCAAAAGCATCGAACAACAGGACAAGCTCGAACGTCGCTGGGCCGCCCGGCTCGACTTGCTGCGTCGTGGCCTGGTGCGCAGCACGTTGGCCGCTGAAGGCACCGACAAGGTCGTTGATCAGTGCATGAAAGAGATGCGCGAGGTGGTGCGCACCGACGACATGGACGCCGGTCTTGCCGCCTTGCTGCCGCGTCTGGAAAAAGCCGTGCTCGATTCCGAGCAGCGCCGCGAAACCCGAATCGATCAGGTCAGCACCGCACTGACCGCGCTGGTCACCCAGCTGCAAGCCTTGCCGCTGCCGCGAGAGGTTGCCCAGCCGCTGAAGAAATTCGCCAAGCAACTCGACAGTCGGGTCGGCCAGGCACGGGAAATGCCGCTGCTGCTGAGTGAACTCAGTGGTTTGCAGGGCAAGGCATTGAGCCAGCTGGAAACGCCGCCCGAGCCCGACCGGCCGGGCTTTTTGCAGCGCCTGTTTGGCAGCCGTGACAGTGAAGGGACGCCGGAGGCCGCGGATCAACCTCAGGCGCCAGCGCCGAGCCATGCCGAACCTGCGTTGGAGCCGGTACCCGCGCCAACCGCAGCAGTCGAGCCGATTCCGGCAGCTCCAGTCACCGCAGCGGCCATCGCGCAACCACCAGAGGCCGAGCATAAGCAAACGCCAGCAGTGCAACCCCAGGCCGAATCACCTGTGTTCGCGTTCGTGCCTCCGGTCATTGCTGCCGAGCCGATCAGCGAACCCGTTGCTGCGACTGCACTGCCAGCGGCTGAACCTGAAGCCGAATGGCCGATCACCCCGATCACCCCGATCACAGCGTCAGCGCCTGCTGCCGAGTTCAACCCCGACGAGTTGATCCACCCGGGCGACATCCCGGCACCGTTGCTCCTCGACAGCCTGCCCCTACCCGAACCGATTGCCCAGGCCTTGGCCGCCATCGATCCGGAGCAACCCGAGCAGGACATTCTCTACGCCCTGCCCGACTCGCCCGAACCGTCCTACAGCTCGGTGGCCAAGCACATCGAAGACACCCTGATCGGGCTGCTCGACGACCTGACCCTGCCCGAGCGCCATCGCCCGCAGGCCGAGGCGATGCGCGACCGGTTGAAAAATGGCCTGAACTGGTACGAACTGCTACCGATTCTCGACGATCTTGCGACGTTGATGCTGGCAATCACCGACAGCGGCCAACACGAGTTCGAAGCCTATCTGCAGCAACTCAACGAGCGCCTCGAAGCGTTCCAGAGCAACTTGCAGGCCGCGAGCGAAGGCCACGCCGACAACAGCTCGGCGGCGCGGGCGATGGACACGCAGATCCGCGAGCAGGTCGACGGCTTGCAGACCAGCGTGCAGGAAGCGGCCGATCTGGATGACCTCAAGCAGGTGCTGGAGAACCATCTGGAAGGCCTGCTCGGCACCATGGATCAACACCAGAAACAACGCGATGCCCGCGAGCAGGAAGTGGCAGCACGTCTGAAGGGGCTGGCCGAGCGCGTAGCGCATATGGAGCAGGAAGCCCTGGGCTTTCGCGAACACCTGGAAGAACAGCGGCAGAAAGCCCTGATCGACCCGCTCACCGGCCTGCCCAACCGCGCAGCCTGGAGCGAGCGGCTCGAACATGAAATCAAACAGTGGCAGCAACACGGCAATACCTTGAGCCTGGCGATGCTCGACCTCGATCATTTCAAGCGCATCAATGACAACTACGGCCATCTGGCCGGTGACAAAGTGCTGAAGATCATCGCCACGGTGCTGCGCAAACGCCTGCGCGCTGCGGATTTCATTGCTCGCTTTGGTGGCGAGGAGTTCGTGCTGCTGTTGCCGGCCACCACGCCAGCGGTGGGCGCCAAGCTGCTGGAAAGCCTGCGCGCGGCAATCGAAGCCTGCCCGTTTCATTTCAAGGGAGAACGGGTGACGATCACCATTTCCATGGGCCTGGCGTCGTTCAAAACGGGAGAACACAGCGATCTGGTGCTCAAAAGAGCCGATCAGGCGCTGTACCGGGCGAAAAATGCCGGACGTAACCGGGTCGAGCTGGGCTGAGTAATTGTTCCATTTTGTTTAATTCAGCCCGCCGGCCGTCGAGACCCGAGGCAGTACGTTACACTGTTGCATTACTGTCTTGCGTGTACTGCCTCCTGCCATGAAATTTTTTACCCTTCTCGCGTCGCTGCTCGTTCTGGCCGGTTGTGCCAGCGGCCCGCGTTACGACACCAGCCATCCTTCGGCCAATCACGACAGCCGCGTGCAGTTCGTGATCGTGCATTACACCTCGGCGTCGCTCGCGCGTTCGCTGCAACTGCTGACCCACGGCGAAGTCAGCAGCCACTACCTGATCGGCGACGACAAGAGCGCCACCATCTACAAACTGATGGATGAAAACCAGCGCGCCTGGCACGCCGGGGAAAGCCAATGGCAGGGCCGTACCTGGCTCAACTCCAGTTCGATCGGCATCGAAATCGTCAATCCAGGCTTCAAGGACACGCCGACCGGGCGCCTCTGGTACCCGTACAGCGAAGCGCAAATTCAATCGCTTATCGTCCTGCTCAAGGACATCAGCCAGCGTCAGGGCATCAGCCCGCGCCATATCATCGGTCACAGCGACATCGCGCCCCTGCGCAAACTCGACCCCGGCCCACTGTTCCCATGGAAACGTCTGGCCGCCGAGGGTCTCGGCGTATGGCCCAACGAACAAGCGGTAGCCCGGCAACAAGTGCAATTCAACGCCGAACTGCCGAGCATTAGCTGGTTCCAGGAACAACTGGCGCGTGTCGGTTATGACACCCCGCAAACCGGCGAGCTGGATGTAGCGACGCGCCATGTGCTCGCAGCGTTCCAGATGCACTTCCGCCCTTCCCGTTTCGACGGTTTGCCGGACGCGCAAACAGCCGCGTTGTTGCTGGTACTCAATCAGACAAAATAATGACGCCCGCCCGACGGTCAGGGCGAAATCGAAATCAGCAGCTATAACTCATTGGTAATTCTTCGGATATTCCATGATGGTTGCTACCCGAGCGACGCTGCGTAGCTGGTTTTATCGCCCGTGGTTTTTGGCGATGATCGCGGCTGTCCTCAGTGCAAGCCTGCTGATCGCCGGCGGAATGTTCGTCGCCATGCGCCAGATCGAACAGAACGAGAGTCAGGAGATGAACGCTCAGGGCGAGCGTTTTCTGGCCCGCCTCGAGCAACTGTTCGGGCAATTGCGCGAAAGTCTCGATGACCTCCAGGCACAGCCGTTGCGCAGTTGCGATGAGGAAATGATCGCCACCCTGCAACAGGTCACGTTCAACTATCGTTTCGTCTATGAAGCGGCCTACATGGACGGTTCGCGTATCTGCTCCAACCGCCCCCGGCAGGAAGGGCTGTCGGTCGTCCGCGCGCCGGACATCAAGGGCCCGACTTACAGCTACTGGCTCAATACCACCACCGAACCCGATGAAAACCGCGCGGCGCTGATGCTCGGGCGCGGCAATTTCCGTGTCGCAACCTCCCGCGGACATTTGACCGACATGGTCGACCTGCCACCGGACAGCAGCCTGCTGGTGGTACTGGATCACGGCAAGCGAGCGATTCCGGTACTCGGCACCGCGCAGACCTGGCCACCGAGCGAAACCTGGCCACCCAAGAGCCGCGAAGCCCTGCAAGTCACCCAGTCACGGCTGATCTACCGCATGCCGACCAAAAATCCGGAATACCAGTTGGTGCTGATCACCCCGCGCAGCGGCATGCACATTCCCACCGTCTGGTGGTGGATGGTGCCAGCCTGCCTGCTGCTGGGGGCGTTTGCCGGATTCTTCGTGTTTCTGCTGGTGCGCCAGCGCCAGTCACTGGACGCCGAGCTGCAGGGTGCGATTCGGCGTGGCGAGCTGCAAGTGCTGTATCAACCAATCTTCGACCTCGACAGCCGCAATTGCGTGGGCGCCGAAGCCCTGCTGCGCTGGCGCCGCCCGGATGGCACGCTGACCAGTCCCGACCTGTTCATTCCGTTGGCGGAAAACACCGGGCAGATTCGGCAGATGACCGATTTCGTCCTGCAGCGGCTGCTGGAACAATTGGGGCCGGTGCTGCGCGCCAATCCGCAGCTGTACATCTCGGTCAACCTCGCGGCGTGCGACGTGATGGTGCCGCGCATCGGCCAGGTCATGGCCAGGCTGTTGACCCTGCACCGGGTCGCAGCGCGGCAGATTGCCTTCGAAGTCACCGAGCGCGGGCTGATCGACGTGGTGGTGGCGCGGGAGAACCTGCAAGCCTTGCGCGATGTCGGGCATCAGGTGTTGATCGACGATTTCGGCACCGGTTATTGCAGCCTCGCCTACCTGCAGACGTTGCCGGTGGATTGCCTGAAGATCGACAAGGCCTTCATCGACGCACTCGGTCACGACGCGGCCAGCAGCGGCGTTGCTCCGCACATCATTCACATGGCGCAGGCACTGGATCTGAAGGTGATTGCCGAAGGCATCGAGCACGAAGCGCAAGCCGTGTTTCTGAGCAGTGAGGGGGTCAAGTTCGGTCAGGGCTGGCTGTTCGCCCAGGCCTTGAGTGCGGTGCAGTTCATCGAACTGATCACCCGCGGACGGCGCCTCGCCGGACGCCGGCTGGATGACGAAGCCTAGACCGCCAGCGCCATGTAGAACTGCGTGCCCTGCCCCGGCCGCGAATAGACGCCCATGCGTCCGCCATGTAACTGGACGATTTCCTTGCACAGCGCCAAGCCAAGGCCGGCGCCGCCCTTCTTGCGCCCGACCTGCACGAAAGGTTCGAAAATCCGCCCTTGCTGCCCATAGGCAATGCCTTCGCCGTTGTCCTCGACGCTGATGATCACCCGTTCGCCATGCCGGCGCGCCTGCAGGCGAATCTGCCCGTCACGAGCGGTGTGGCGCAGGGCATTGTCGATCAGGTTGTCGAGCACCCGGTCGAGTTGCGCCTGATCGGCCTGCAGGCGCGGCAACGGCCCCTGCACTTCGACGTTCAAGGCAATGCCCTTGGCCGCCGCCGAATCAGCGAAGCGCGACTGCGCCTGTTCCAGCAAATCTTCAATGGAGCACGGCGCCAGGGTGAGTTTCTGCAAACCGTTCTGATAGCGCGAGAAGTTGAGCAAGTCGTTGATCAACTGCATCAGGCGCTGCATTTCTTCATTGACCGTGTCGAGCAGGTCCGCCTCACGTGACTCCGGGGGAAACTTCGCCCGCTCGCGAAACAGCCCGAACGCCATGTGCATGCCGGTGACCGGTGTGCGCAGCTCATGGGAGGCACGCAGCACGAACTCGCTGCGTACGCGTTCGAAGGCGCGCTGCTCGGTGACGTCGTGCAGCACCATCACCGCACCAAGAATATGCCCCTGAGTGTGGCTGACCGGCGTCAGGCTGTAGGTCAGCAAGCGTGATTCGCCATCGACCTCGATGCTCAAATCTTCCGGAGCGCGCTCAAGGGTGCCGCCGCGCAGCACCAGTTGCAGCTGTGCGTCGAGCTCCGGGCGCTCAAGCGCGCTGCCGAGACCCTGGCCAAGACGGTCACTGTCCCAGCCCAACTGACGCTGGGCCACAGGATTAAGGTGCTCCAGATGCCCTTCGCGGTCGATCATCAGCAAGCCATCGTCGATGCTGTCGAGCACCGCCTGCAAGCGCTGCTGACCGGCCAGCAGTTCGTCGACGTTGGTCGCCTGATGCTCGCGCAGCGCCTCGGCCATCAGCCCGAAGCGCTTGGTCAACTGGTTCATTTCCATCGCCGAGGAAATCGGCAGCGTCACCTCGAAATTGCCCTGGCCGATGTTGTCCGCCGCTTGCGCCAGCGCCTCGATCGGCGCGCCGAAACGCCGGGCAATCGCATGCGCGGTGACAAAGCCGATGATCAACACCGCCAGCCCTACCAGTCCCAGCAGGCCGGCGACCAGCAGCGCTCGCTCCCGGGCGTGATGCTGGACCGCGTTGATGTTGTCCAGCGCATGCTTGTGCTCGGCAATCAAACCATTGCGCAAAATGTTGAAGCGTTCTCTGAGGTCGCTGTTGCCACTGAGCACATTGCCCGGATCACGCGACATTTCGAACGCCTGCAGGAAACGCAGGTAATCGGCCTTGGCCTGGGTAAACCCGTACTGCCGGCCATCGTCCTCCACCTGCTGTGAAATGCCTTCATCCAGCAATTGCAGGTAATGCTGCTTCGACGCTTCGAACGCGGCGGGATCGGGCTTTTCGGCCAGCATCAGCACCAGTTGATCGCCGAGGGTCTGACGCAATTTGAGTCCCAGATCCAGGGTCACGAAGTTGCTGCGGATCGTTGCTTCCTGAGTACCGGCCATCTGCATCACGCTGACCAGCCCGAGCAACAGCCCGAGCAAGGCGACCGTGATCAGCGCAGAAATGCTCAGGAACAAGCGAGTGCGCAACTTCATCGCCAGCTTCATCGTCGGGCGCTCACAGGTTGTACTGCTTGCGCTTGCGATACAGGGTCGACGCGTCGATGCCGAGGGTTTTCGCTGCCTGATCCAGAGTGCCCGCCGTCGCCAGCACCGCGCCAATGTGGGCTTTTTCCAGTTCATCGAGGCTCAGCGCGGCGCCGACTCGAGGGGCGTTGTTCGCCGGTTGCTCGGCCATGCCGAGGTGGCTGATTTCCACGCGTTCCTGCGGGCAGATGATGCTCGCCCGCTCCACCACGTTACGCAGCTCGCGAATATTGCCCGGCCAGCGATAACCCAGCAGCGCCTCTCGCGCTTCGTCACTGAAGCCTCGGGCCGGGCGCGCGTACTCTTTGACGAAGCGCGCAAGGAAGCGGTCGGCCAGGGTCAGAATGTCTTCGGCACGTTCGCGCAATGGCGGCAGATGCAAAGTGATCACGTTGAGGCGATACAACAGGTCTTCACGGAAGCGCCCGTCGCGCACCATGTCTTCGAGATTAAGGTTGGTCGCGGCGAGAATCCGTACATCGGCACGACGGGTCACTGGATCCCCTACCCGCTCGTATTCCTTGTCCTGAATGAAACGCAGCAACTTCGGTTGCAATGTCAATGGAAAATCGCCGATCTCGTCGAGAAACAGCGTGCCACCGTCCGCTTGGTTGACTCGGCCCAAGGTGCTCTCACTGGCGCCGGTGAACGCACCACGACTGTGACCGAACAGCTCGCTTTCCATCAGCTCAGCGGTCAATGACGGGCAGTTGATGGTCACGCAGGATTTCTTCTCGCGCTTGCTCCAGCCATGGATGGCTCGGGCCAGTTCGCCCTTACCTGTACCGGACTCGCCGAGGATAAGAATGTTGGCGTCGGTACCGGCGACCTGACGCGCTGTTTCCAGCACGACTTTCATTGCCGGGCTGTGAGAGTCGAGGCCGTCCTTGGGTTTGCGTATCTCGCCTTCAAGGGCTTCCAGCCGCGCCGAGAGCTGGCGCACCTCCAGTTGCTTGGCGGTGGCCAGACGCAACTGGTCGGGGCTGCACGGTTTGACCAGATAGTCGGCGGCGCCCGCCTGAATCGCGTCCACCGCGGTATCGACCGCCGAGTGCGCGGTGACGATCACCACCCGCATCCATGGCGCCTGAACGCGCATCTGCGCCAGTACGTCGAGACCGTTGTCTTCACCCAGACGCAAATCAAGGAAGCACAGGTCGAACACCTGGCGCTGCAACAATGCCTCGGCCTGAGCCGCGCTGTTGGCGGTGGCCACCGTATAACCTTCGTCTTCGAGGCAGTAACGAAAGGTTCGCAGGATGGCGGACTCGTCGTCCACCAGCAGAATGCGGCCTTGATGCTCAGTGGCAGATTCCATTTTTCCTACGCTCCATAGTGATTGATCTTCGGTTAGTCCCGGAAAAATCGGGCAAGTTGCATGGTTGATTCTGAACGATGCGAGCCATAGGAGGGTAGCTCTCTCCTGCCTTGACGGCCAATCCATTGATTTTGTTGAGTTTTTAAACATTCACCGATTTGCAGAGGGTTCCCTGCGTACTTTTCTGACATCCGCGACGTGCTCTCAATTCCATAAGAATGAAATCTCCTACGAAATAATCATGCATTTCGCACGACCGTAGATGACCCATCGTGCAGGATGCGTCCGTCGCTGAATTTCACCCACTCGCAAACCATTGATTTTATTGAATATTTTTCAAATAAAAAACTGGCATGCAGCCTGCAATACCTCATTCAGCCCGGGCAGATTCCACTGCCCCAACCGAATAAGAGTGAGGAACCCAGGATGACTCGCCAACGTGCCGCCCAAGTGCGTATCTCGCCACTGCATATCCAGCAAGGCCTGTTTGGCGTACTTGCACTGTTGATCACCCTGATCGCCTGCCAGCAATACCTGAGCTGGGAAAACAGCCGCAAGCCTGAGCCACTGATCTCGATGCAGCACAGCACGCAGACGCACTTCAGCGCCGTCAGCAGCAGTCAGGCCGAAAGCGCCTCGATGCGCATGATGGATGTCGATCAGCCGCAGCCGCTGGATCAACTGCCACGTGAAGAGCGCTGGGTTTTCTGACGAACCGAAGAATTCAGGCGCATCGCGCCGGAACACGCAATATCCCTAAATAGAGAAGTAAGGAGAATCACCATGTTGAGCTGGGCAATTACATTCTTGATCATTGCCATCATCGCCGCCGTACTGGGCTTCGGTGGTATCGCGGGCACCGCCACGGGTATCGCCAAGATTCTCTTTGTCGTGTTCCTGGTGATGTTCATCGCTTCCTTCTTCTTTGGCCGTCGCGGCCGAGGTTAACGATGATTGCTTTAAAGACACTGGCAGCCGCCCTGCTTCTGGGCGGTAGTGCCATGGCGATGGCGGCCAATGATGGCCAGGCGCGGGTCAACGAGCTGCTCAGCTCCGACCCGCAATACCGGGAAACCTGGCAAGGCGTTGTGAAGCACGAAGAGCGCCTGCCGGAATGGGTACTGAACCTGTCCGGCACGCCAGACCAGCAAATGAATGCCGTGACTGAAGATGGCGACAAGTATCTGGTCGGCCCGCTCTGCGAATCCGCAGACAAGTGCCTGAACCACCGCTTGATCGTGGCTTTCAGCTTCGACAAGAAAGACGCATACGCCATGCTCGTCGATGTGCCCGAAGGACTGCCGGCCGACAAGTCGCCAACGCGACATGCCACTTACCGCTTCCTCGGCAAACCGGATGAGGGTATGCAGAATCTGCTGATGGAAACGCTGAAGAAAGATCCGAACTGGTATTGATTCGAACATGAGGGCAGCGCCCCGCTGCCCTTTATTGCGCCTACCCGAGGAAGGCTGGCGCATGACCAAGGGGCCGGGACGTTCTGACTGTTGCAGGGTCGGAGTGACCTACGGGTACAGGGAGTGCCTGCGCGAGGGCCGGGTCAGGGTAAAAGCTGCGACGCAGGTTCGCCGACCCTCAGTGGTTCGACGGACTTGCGCTGAGCTTTATCCAATGCAAAAACATTGATCCAGAGCGTCCTGCTCATCTTTTTATGCCTCACACTGCGCGCGAAAACATTTCGCGGTGTTTCATGGCGACCGTATATCGAGAAAGAATCCCTTTGAACAGTGGGACATCTAGTCTGCAAACGTAGGCTTTTTCTTAAAATTTCCGTCGAAATTTCTCGTTAAAAAAACCACCCATCTACGCTGTGATGGCCGGTTCACGGCACTTATGCCGGCTGAAATGTCGTAATCGAACCGGTTGGGACGCCAGTTTCAATTAAAAAAGCTCATGCCGATTCGGCATAGGGTAGGCGTTTACGGCATTAGACGGCGCAACCTTGCATCGGAATAGTTGCGCCTTTTTTCGCCTGCCGAAGAGCCGTAAACACGCGCTTCGGGGCACCTTATACGGAGGCAGATGCACAGACTTTTCCGCTAGAGAGCGTTCCAGTTGCTGCATGTGCCTGAGTCAAACGCAAGTAAGGGTAAAGATAATGAAGAAGGCAAAACTCAGCCTCGCCTGGCAGATCCTCATCGGTCTGGTATTAGGGATTGCAATTGGTGCGTTGCTCAACCACTTCAGTGCCGAGAAAGCCTGGTGGATCAGCAACGTCCTGCAACCGGCAGGCGATATCTTTATCCGTCTGATCAAGATGATCGTGATCCCGATCGTCATCTCCTCGCTGATCGTCGGCATTGCCGGCGTGGGCGACGCCAAGAAGCTCGGGCGTATCGGCCTGAAGACCATCATCTACTTTGAAGTCGTCACCACCATCGCGATCATCGTCGGCCTGCTGCTGGCCAACCTGTTCCACCCGGGCGCCGGCATCGACATGAGCACCCTGGGCACGGTGGATATCTCCAAGTACCAGGCGACCGCCGCCGAAGTGCAGCATGAACACGCGTTCATCGAGACCAGCCTCAACCTGAT